>JBBQVY010000006.1:0-51092 GCA_038211085.1 Chitinophagales bacterium
CAAGAAAGTAGTTTATCTCTTAAATGTAGGGAAAATAGCTTCACTTCTTGTGCCTTTGATGATGTGGAACTATTTCCTGCCAAAGAAAGCACCAACAGCACAAGTAAGTGCCCCCGCAAAAACCATGTGGCGCAGCAATGATTCCCAACCAGTGTTACCCGCATATGGTACCTAAAAAGCTTTTATTGTATTTACAAGCCTGGTTACATTTGTACCCATGGGTTGTTTGCTCAGTTACTTCAGCACATCATGTATACAACGTGAGGGTCATTGGTTCGACACCCATACAATCCAATTTTACCTTCTACAAACAAAAACATCTTACAAGCCCTGCCCGTGCAGAAACCTGTAAGATGTAATAGCTTTTATGGTTTTACACGTCGCCTAATTTCCAACCCTCGCGGTACGTTCTTTTTACAAATTGGTTCACTTCTTCAAGGTTGGTGACACGCATGTTTGCATGATCCCACAAAAGTTTCATATTGCTTCCGGGATAGTCCATGCCTCGGCCGTTGGCGCGGGGCTTTGGTGTATCGGCAGCACGTATAGCAAGGTTTGCCATAAGGAGTGCCTCGGTTAACGGACCGGCTAGGTTGAAGGGAGAACTGAGCTCCTTGTTTCCATACCCGGCAATGGCGCCTTCTACCCACTGCGCATAGTGGCCGTCGGCACTTCCGGGAACACGTGCATAGGTCTGCTTTACTTTCACCTCCTGGTTGCGCGACAGGGGCAACAAACGTGGATTGGCAGCATACTCGCTGGCCATCATCTTGCCCTTGGTTCCTATAAACAAAATACCACTGTTACCATCGCCAAAAACTTCGTCAGGTCCCAGTTCTTCGGGGCGCTCGGGCTTTATTCCGCCATCCATCCAATGCATAGTTACAGGTCCTTTTGTTTTTGTACCCTTCGGGAAGGTTAGGGTAGCATGACTTGACGGAGGGAAGCTTTTTGGGAAGTGGCCACGTTTGCTCCAGTCGGTAAAAACACTGGTAACGGACGCCTGGCAATCTAATGCATACTTAATACCGAGTACGCTAAATGGCGCCTCCATCAAATGACAACCCAGGTCGCCAAGAGCGCCGGTGCCATAATCTTCCCAGCCGCGCCAACTTGCGGGAATTAATTTGTCTACATAATCTACATAAGGCGCAGTGCCCAACCACAAATCCCAGTCAAGGCCTTTTGGTACGGGCGGCTTTTCTGAAGGCCAGGGAATACCTTGCGGCCAGATGGGCCTGTTGGTAAAAATATATACCTTATCTACATCGCCAATTATGCCTGCATCGTACCATTCGCGCAATTGCCTTACCCCATCGCCTGAAGCACCCTGGTTGCCCATTTGCGTAACCACCTTATACTTTTCTGCCGCTTCGGTTAGCTTACGTGCTTCCCATATATCGTGTGTCATGGGCTTTTGAACATACACATGTTTCCCCCTTTGCATGGCGGCCATGGCTACAACGGCGTGGGTATGGTCGGGGGTTGATACGGATACCGCATCAAAGTTTTTGGACTCTTTATCAAACATCTCCCGCCAGTCTTTATAGTATTTGGCTTTGGGAAAAGCCTTTACAGTTGCTTCTGCACGGCGGTCATCTACGTCGCAAAGAAAGCCGATGTCGGCCTTGCCCGACTTGAAGAAGCTATTGATGTCGGACTGGCCTTTGCCACCCACACCTACACTTGCTATGGTAAGGCGGTCGCTGGGAGCAAGAAAGCCCTTGCCTCCTAAAACGTGTCGCGGCACAATCATAAACCCTGCTGCGCCAAGGGCGGTGTTCTTAATAAACCCTCTGCGCGAATTGGCTTCAGGCTGTAATTTTTCTTCTGGCATCGTTTAACAATTTTGGATTTCAAGGTAGGTATTTTTTAGGCAAGGGTGTATGGTGGCTGTAGGTAAATGTGCATCACAATTTGTCGCATGTATTGCCCCGGCATTCATGCCAGGGATCAATTTGAAATTATTGTTTTGGCTTTAGCCGAATGTGTTTCTGCAAGAGGGGCTTGGGCTAAAGCCCGGTGGATTTTTGTTAATACAATTCCCCGGCATGAATGCCGGGGCAACTCAAAAACAGTAGCGGCAATTTGGAACTCCCGGTATATGATTGGTGTAGGTAAATGTGGCGGATTGACAGAAAAGATGTGCAGTGCATTTACTTAGATGTAGCGTTGCTTCGGGATTTACTTAAAAGCTGTCTAAAAATGTTGGTTTTATGATACCAACAGCAGTTTTCCATAGCTTCTTCCTCCGCTCTGGCGGAGCACTTCATCTGAAGTAAAAATGGCATCTTCAGTTTCAAAATCAAAATTTCAATTTAAATTTAGACAGCTACTAAATTCAAACAGATTCATCTAAATCCCGCAAAGCATGTATGCTATAGTTCCTATACAAAAAGGACAATCCATTTGTGCTATCAACAACCGGCTGTTGTATCTTTCAGGTCTTCAAAAAAACTGCCGCTTTTTACGTAACGATCTCTAATTAACCCAAACATGAAAAAGTTAACCATTGCTTTGATGGCATTAAGTATTGCAACTGTAAGTTGTACCTCAACAAAAACAAATTCCTCGTCAACCGCCGGTATTGGTAAACCCTCGGCTGGTACCATAAAACAAAATCCCTTTTACGAGATGCGCATTTACTATGCTGCACCCGGTAAACTGGAAGATCTGAATGCGCGGTTTAGAAACAACACCATGCGCATATTTGCAAAACACGGTATGGTAAACCTGGGGTATTGGGTGCCGGTGGATAACCCCGACAATAAACTCATCTATATATTGTCGTACCCAAGCAAAGAGGCACGTGATCTTTCCTGGAAAGCTTTTGGGTCAGATCCTGAGTGGCAGGCCGTAGCAAAAGCTTCGGAAGCCAATGGTAAGCTGGTAGCAAAAGTTGAAACGATGTTCATGGAAAATACAGATTACTCTCCTGCGTTTAAGGAGGCTATGGATAACGCTTCCCGCTTATTTGAATTGAGGACGTACACTGCGTCGGCGGGCAATATTGATAACCTGCATGAGCGTTTTCGCAATCACACCCTTGGCCTGTTTAAGAAACATGGCATAACCAACATTGCGTATTTTAAGCCTACGAATGAAACGCAGAAGGAAATGCTCGTCTACTTAATTGCCCACAGTACCAAAGCAACTGCCGAGGCTTCGTGGAAAGCTTTCAGAGAAGATCCTGAATGGATAAAAGCCAAAGCCGCATCAGAAGTTAAAGGGGGTGGTTCACTAACTACAAAAGTGGAGTCTGTATTTATGACGCCAACGGATTATTCGCCTGTAAAGTAGTGCATCCTCGTTGCCTTCGGCTGCCATCGACTACGCTCAGGCAACGGTGGCTCCGCTCAGGCAACGGGGGCTGCGGTGGTTGAGCGTAGCCGAAACCACACGTTGCCTTCGGCTCCGCTCAGGCAACGCACCCCGGTGGTTGAGCGTAGCCGAAACCACCGAAATGAAATATCATGAAAGGGTACATGTACATTTTGCAATGCTGCGACGACAGCTACTACACTTGTAGCACTAACAATCTTGAACTACGATTGGTGCAGCATCAATCGGGTGAAGGGGCAAATCACACTAAAAAGAGACTGCCCGTTAAACTGGTATACGTTGAAGAATATGCACGGATTGATGAAGCCTTTTACAGAGAAAAGCAGGTGCAGGGCTGGAGCAGGAAGAAGAAGGAGGCACTCATTAAAGGCATGCCCAAAGAACTGCATCAATTAGCCGAATGTATGAATGAGTCGCATTATAAAAATTTCCATCGCGGTGGTTGAGCGTAGCCGAAACCACATTGCCTTCGGCTCCGCTCAGGCAACGAGCGGTGGCTTCGCTCAGGCAACGAGCGGTGTCCGCTCACGCAACGAGCATCCCGGTTGTTGAGCGTAGCCGAAACCACCGTAGCCGAAACCATTGTCGCAACAGTACTTACTCCAATTGACCACTCATGCTGTCAACAAAACATTTAATTTTTTTAGAAGTGGCCCGGCAAAAAAGCTTTACAAAAGCAAGTGAAATACTGTTCTTGTCGCAGCCTGCCATTAGTAAAAATATACAGTCGCTGGAGAGCGATTACCAGGCCAGGCTTTTTGAAAGAAAGGGGTACACAATTGAACTGACGCCTATTGGAAATTTGTTGTTCGAAAAATTATTGGAGGTAAAGAATATTGAGGATCAAACCAATTTTGAAATTTCTTTTTTAAAAGATAAACTGCATGCCAAGGGGATATTAAACCTCGGTGCCAGCACTACGGTAGCGCTGTATATTCTGCCAAAAATTTTATCAGCTTTTCATAAACAATATCCGCAGGTTGAGATCAGTCTTTTAAACCGCAACTCGGAGATTGTTCTGGATGCACTTATCGATAATAAAATTAATATCGGCATTATTGAAGGGCCGCCTAAAAGCAAAAAGGTAGATCTTATTCCTTTTATTACCGATGATGTAGTAGCGGTTTGCAGTTCAAAAAGTTACCTGGCCAAAAAGAAGGTGTACCAGTTAAGCGACTTGCCCAATATCCCTGTGGTATTGAGAGAAAGTGGTAGTGGCACTTTGGCCGCCCTGGATGAAAGCCTTAAGAAAATAAAAATGAAGATTACCGAGTTAAATGTAAAAGTGAGGCTTGGCGGAACAGAGGCTTTAAAAAATTTTCTCCTGGAAGCCGATTGCCTGGGGTTCTTGCCCAAGCGATCCATTGCAAAAGAGCTTAAACTTCACGAACTAACAGAAATACATATTGATGGCATCTCCATCCAGCGTAAATTTTATTTTATCCAGCGCAAAGGCGAGGCCCTGGGTGAATTGAACAAAAACTTCATAAACCTGGCAAAACGAATGTATAACCAATAGTTATGTCGCATAACAAATCTTCATCATTATAGTTATACCACCTGCTTAGTTTAGCAGCATGGAAGCAACAATTAGCAGCATATCTTATGCAAAGACCTTACAATGTCCGCAGTGTAAAAAACAGTACGACATAAACGAGCGGCAATCTTTCGCAACCTGCTGTAACCAGCCATTGATAACAATTTATTCGCGTGGTGATCTGGCTAAAAAAGACCTGTCAAAAAGGGTTCAATCTATGTGGCGTTACCAGGAATTGCTTCCGGTATTTCAACCCGAAAATATAGTAACCCTTGGCGAGGGTTGGACAAAAATTCATGAACTTAAAAAGTTAGACAGTCAATACAATGTGAGCAGTGTTTTGCTAAAAGATGAGAGTACCAATCCAACCGGCTCGTTTAAAGCACGTGGTATTAGCATGGCCATATCAAAGGCAAAAGAGCTCGGCATTGAACATTGCATTATACCTACTGCCGGAAATGCCGGCGGAGCATTAGCAGCCTATTGTGCAAAAGCCAACATGGGGGCCACTGTTATTATGCCACGTCATACTTCGGAAACATTAAAAGAGGAGTGCAGATTGTTTGGTGCCGAACTTATTTTATTGGATGGCCTGATTGACAGTTGTGGTAAAATGGCCAAACAGATGTCAATCGAAAAGGGATATTTTGATGTTTCTACTATGAAAGAACCCTATAGGTTAGAGGGTAAAAAAACAATTGGTTTCGAAATTGCCGAACAGCTACAATGGCAATTGCCCGATGTTATCATTTACCCAACAGGTGGCGGTACCGGGTTGATTGGTATGTGGAAGGCATTTGCCGAAATGAAACGCATGGGTTGGATAACAGGCAAACTGCCGAGGATGGTAATAGTTCAAAGCCAAAATTGCGCTCCTATGTTAGAGGTATTCAGATCTGGCAATATCCCTGCGGATTTTAAACCACTTCCTTCTATAGCTTATGGCCTGGCAGTTCCTTTTCCTTTTGCAAAAGATATGATGATGAATGTTATAACTGAAAGCCAGGGTACTGTGCTTACAGTTACCGAAAAGGAAATTGAAAACGGAGTTGAGGAGATTGCGGTAAGTGAGGGTCTGCTACTGTCGCCTGAAGGAAGCAGCACTTTTATTGCCATGAAAAAATTACTGCGCAGCGCCTGGATAAAGGAAGAGGAAAGCGTACTGTTATTTAACACCGGGTCGTGGTATAAGTACCGATAGAGAGCGTTGAATTGTTATTGATCTAAATATCTAATACCGGTTATTTTCAAAGTTAGAAGATTGAAGCAAGAATGATGGCAAGGCAGGCTTAAACCACAAAGGCGCTAAGGCACAAAGTTTCACAAAGATTATTTTCTGTCAACTATCATCAATCAACCAACAACTTTTTACAACCCTTTAACTATAGCTTTCGTTTTTGCCAAAGCTGTTTTAGCAACCACCAAGGCATCTTGCTTGTAATAGTTTTTATTAAACACTTCTACGGAAAGTATTAAAGGTTTGTTGCGGTTTTGCAAGGTCTGTAATACGCTGCGTATAGGAGCTATACCATCTCCGGGGTAAATGCGGTCGGCATCGGTAATGGTTGCAGAAGACAGGTTTGCAGGGTAATCGTTCATATGTAAAATGTCGATGGCAGCACTGCTTACCAGGGGTAATGTTTCCATACTGCTTCTACCTTTATACAAATGAAAAATATCGAGCAATACTTTTGCAGAAGGATGACCGCTTTCTAACGCTACATACATTACCTCACTTACACGGCTTAGGTTTGTGGAGAAGCCCCACATCTCGAGCTGTGGTATCACACCGGTTGTATCGCCTATCTCCAATGCTGCTCTATAACGTGCGGCCACATGTTTTAAATCGAGCAAATTATTTTGGGTAGCACCAACAGGTGGGGCCGCAGTGCGTTTGCAGCCTATTTGAGCAAGCAGTTCCATTTCACGTTTCATTTGCTCCAGGCCCTTTCTGCGGGTAGCTTCATCCTCTACAATCCAGGGTGCAAAGCCTATGCAGTTTTCTACAACAATCCCCAAATCGTTCAGCCTTTTTTTTACATCAGTAAGTGTACCTCCGTTGTCCAGGTACTTTTGTAATGTATCTATCCAAATTTCAACACTGCGAAAGCCTGCCTCCGCTGCAACCTCCAGTTCTTTTACAAATCCAAGTTGGTGACCACGAATGGTGGCCATATTAAGGCAATATGTAAAATTGCCTGCAGGCTTAAAAGGTTTACCGGCATTACCTAAACCGGGCAATAACGATAAGGCTGCGGTGGCACCAATGCCTTGAAAAAGTTTGCGTCTGTTAATCATAAGTTGAAAGATGAATGTAGGTGAAAAGTAAAAGGAATGTAAGTTAGAAGTTAGAAGACAGAATTTAATGAAGATATTAGTTAGCAGCAATCTTTGTTGTAAAAAAAGGGAACACGGATGACACGGATAAGACGGATAAAACGGATAAAATAAAGATGCTTTAATACTACGTTGCCTTGATTGCCACTTTTCAAAGGTTTATAAATGATTTAATTATATTCTACAGATTACTAATCTTTTAAAATCCGTTCAATCTGTGTCATCCGTGTTCCTAATTTTTTTGTGTCTACACGATAGGTCAAACTTGCGGGGTCGCTAGCACTTTATCAGTTGAAAAAAAATCATCTTCAGTTTCAAAACATAAGTAAGCTTTACTGCTCATCAAAACACAGGCTCTGATATATTCAATCCAACCACTTCTTTTAAGAGGAAGTTGGAGACGAAGTCCCCAAATCAGCGTTTTAAATATTTGCTACTAATAATTTTTCTATTAACTCATCTATCAAAGGACTGCATGCAAATATTCTATGGGTTATAAATAAGAAACTGTTCATCTGACTTGCTTCGTTTTTCATTCTGCCAAATCGTCTTATAAAAAATTTATGGCCTGATTGTTAATGATGTTTTTATGGATATTATTTATTCATTTAAAAAGTAAAACATGAACTACAATCAGTCATGCGCCGCAAAAGGCGAACGCCACGGAAGAAGGGAACGGCCACTTCTCATCCGCTCAATGCAAAGGGCCGCAGTTAACATTTACAAAACAGGCAGCAGCTACGAGATGTTGGTTTTTGCGCCTGGTCGCATCAAAGAACATTTTAAGTTAGATGTGCAGGGTAAGGAACTGACAATTTCTTACACGCCACCCGAAGGCTTTCCCCGCCCTGAATGGATTTTAAGGGAGTATAGCCGCGGTGGTTTTGTCCGCACGTTTACACTGGATGATTCTGTGGACAGCACCAACATTAAAGCCAAATACGAGGATGGGGTGTTGCAGGTAAGTCTTCCGTTGTTACAGGAGGCACAACCTGAAAAGCAGGAGATCGTCATCAATTAAACACTGGCATTTTACATTAAAAGGAGGTGGCATTTAAAAGTGTCACCTCTTTTTTATAAAACAAATTTGGAAGGACGGGAGTGAAATCTGGATTAGGTAAAGTTTAATTTCCTGATATCTATATGGGACAAGCTGTGTCATCTCCTTTTTGCGGGACAGGGTAGTATTACCTTCTCTAAAATTTAAACAGCTTTTTTGGGACGAAGAAAGTGAATCTCAGGGAACATAATTATCTTCTTCTTTCTATGATTTCTCACTATGATTATCTCTAAAACACTGCTGCTTCAATGGGCGTATCTTTTATCTTCCACGCAGTGGAAAGCCTTTTGTTTACAGCCATAATCATAGATTTTTTACCAGACAGCAAATAACAGGTGCGCAAACCACTAAGCGACCATCCATTCTCAGGATTGATCTGGAGGTCTTTTTTAAAAACCCTGCTTGCCTCATCATATTGCCCGGCAGCAATAAGTGCATTACCCAGGTATTGCCTTGCAGGTAATAACCAGTCGCGGGGCTCATTGTATATCAAATTGTCTTCGGCAACAACGGCTTCTTTAAAGTGATTGATAGCTGTTTTGTAGTCTTTTTGTTGTTGTGCAATTACGCCCTGCAAAATATGGTGCGCCACAAGCGAAGGATCGTAAGCATTATTAAATGGGGAGAGGGGGACTTTAAGAGCAGGGTCTTTCATAGCTGTTTCCATCCTACTTAATTCAATGGTAGCCTGCTCAATATTATTGGTTTTTGAAAAAGCTATTCCCCTGCTAAAATGTTGTAACACTGCAGTAAAACTTAAGGAGTCATTCACTTTGCGTTCTAAAATTTCTCTCCATTTTCCAAACCTTACCAAGGTAAACAGGGTAGCCTGGTGCAGGTATTGAACGTAGTTACCCAATGGCCCCGGTATCTGTAAATAAAACAATGGTATTTTGTCACTAAGCTCCTTGCTGGCTGTAAATGCATTGGCAAAATTTCCTGCCATTTGTGCACAGTTCAATTTCATGTGAATGTTATGCAACTCATACAAGGCAACGTTTTCTTCTGTAGCCGGAAAAAAATTCAGGTAATTTTTGTATGCACTTACAGCCTTGTCGTTTACCAGAATGCCTTTGACATAATTGCCGCTGCGAATGTAAATGTGCGATGGCATGTGCGTTACATGCGAAACACCGGGCATAGCCACCGCTAAAAAATTGGCACTCTTCAAAGCATCCTGCGGATGTGCTGATGCCTCTACGGCATGTATGTACAAATGGTTGGCTCCGGGATGTTTTGGATTTAACTGCAGTGTATGTTTAAGCACCGAAAGCAATTCAGGCGTCCATGGTTTAGGTGTATAATCATGGTTGTACAAATCCCACGAATGCAGCAACATTAAAGCATCTGCAAAAAGGGCACTTACATTTTCGTTTGTATAAAAACTTTGGTACACTTTGCTCATTTCATTTTTGTACAACATGTTCAATTGGGTTTGATCGCGGGAGGTATCATTACTATATCTCAAAGCCATGGCCTCAATCAATGCCTTTTCTACCGGGGTGCAGGTATTCTTTAATGCTGTTGCTTTTAATGCTGAAGGATAAGCTTCTGTGGGTCGCTCGTAACCATAGTCATTTATGTTCGGGCCAAACGCTAATGCTTTGCCGTACCAGGCCATCGCACATTCAGGATCGAAACGGGTGGCTTTGTCAAACGAAGCTCTTGCTTCAATAATATGAAAGCCATAATACATATTGATACCCTGGTTAAAATAAAATAAAGCGCTGTCTGATGAGGTGGTGATCTTCCAGCGATAACTACCCCAACCGGGTAAAACCGGTATGTCTTCACCAGCCGAAGGAACATATAAAGGAGAACAGCGTATAGAGAATTGTTTCTGAAAATTAACTGTTTTAATAACGGTTTCTTTTGATGAAGGGAGGAAAGATGAAAATGCAGCCGCAGTTAAAAATGCCACAACTGTTAGTGCTATTATGATGTATGTTTTCATAAAGATTATTTTGTTTATCAAATACTTTGCCCTGTTTTAAATTTAAAAAGAAACAAAACTTTGTATAAAAACACTTCTGAAAAGCTATAGACTTTCTAATGAAGAACAGATAACATTTGCCTTAGGTGTAAAACCCAGGTAGAATAAAGACACTTAATGAAACAAACTTTAACCCTTAAATCATTTATAAACATCTTACAGCACAAATAAAAAGTGCTGAGATGGAACAATTAGATGAAGATTGATTTAACAGGTTATTGTGCGTTATTTTAATTTTTTGATAGCATGAAAGTGTTACCTATTTTATTGATGTATACTCTCATTTAACTGGTGCCTTGTATTGCGAAGAGATGATTCTGACCGGTTGAAAATAAATTCTTTTCGTTCGATTGTGATATTTAAAATGCGGGCCAATGTGGCTTTCACTGTAGCATCATCATCATCAAAATCGCCGTGGGCACTTGCAGTTGAATGGTTAGGCGAACCGGCAGCAGCATCATTTGGTGCCAACACCAAATCTGCAGTTGCCAACTTGAATAACGATTTTAAATCATCGTCCCCGTTTATAAATTTCTCCATTCCCAATATGGGTATGCCATTCCTTAATTTAACTACCCCTTCTAATAATGAGGGAAGTCTGCCTTTTCCTTCAAAGGCATTGGATACCAGGTACAACAACGATTTATGGTAGATATGGGCGCAATGGTCGTTTTGCTCGGCTTTATCCGTGAGGGCAAATAATGCGAAACGTTTTATGGTTTTATTTTTTATGGATGACAAGTAAAAATCTTTAAAAAGTTGAATGGTACATGCCGGAGCCCACAGGCTACAACTGGCAACTTTTAACCCCAAACCGCGGGTCCCTTTTAAAGGTCCTGATGTAATATTACCTGTTGAAGTTAATAATTGTAAGAGGGGTGCCAACACTATAGATCCGGCACTGTGACCCACCACGTGTATCTCAAAATTGTTTGCAAATTCAGCAGCTAGTTTGGCAACATGTGCAAGCGCCATTCTTACACCTCCACTTTTATTTACGGTTGCCTTCATGGCATTATCCTTCATTTCATCCCACTGCAACTTACCTGTAAAAATGCGGGCTACAGGTTCCAGAGCATCATCCAGGCGATCGAGCATAAAATCTTTTAAGCCATCCAAAACACCTTCGGGTTTTCGGCGCCGCAAGGCATCCTGTAAAATGTTGGTAATGGTTGTCCATCCATCGGTATGCCAGATAAAAGACACAGGATATATTTCTGCTTCCAGTAGGGCGGTTTTATAATCGGCCAGGCGCTGCACCGCTGCAGCCTCCGACACCAGTCCGCCATGTGCATATAACAGCAACCTTTTCTTTTGCCAATGCTCTGTAACCTGTTTAAAATCTTTTGTAAAAATGGTTTGCAACTCAGCCGTCGACGTGCCATAATTGCCCCCTTCCTGCAGCTCTCCATTATTACCAATACTTATTATGTGCGGCCGTAGGTCAGCATATGAATAAGCCTTTGATTTTGCAGCCTTTGATGAATGGGCAATTGCTGTTGACTGGCCCCGTTCCATAATAACGGGTGCACCCAAACGTGCCACCCAAATATCTGTGCCGTTAATAAGCCAGTCATCATAAGATATTAATCCAAAACCCTTCAGCCCCCAATCTTTGCCCCACGAATTTTGGATCCAAAAGCCACGTTGGTCATAAGCTACAATAGCAAATGCATGACCCCCTATCAACTTCTCACTAAACGGTATGATACCATCCTTTTTTATATTGCTCCATCCTGCATGTACACTGCTGGTAGCATACAGAATACCTACCTCTGCCATGGCACTGTGCATGCTTATAAGGTCCTGGTGATTTACACGGTAATATGCCCCAAGGGGTCTCTTAAGTGCGTCAGAAGTACGTAAATCGTTCAGGCCACTGTCTTTGCTTTTTAGTACATACGGCCAGCATTCATCGCCGCAGATGCCATGTTTATGCCAGCCTTTCATGGCGCCTCTTGCACTGGAACCGCTATAATTTTCGCCGGGCCACTCGTCATAACGCCGGGCCATTTCATAAATCATTCGCGGACTAACGGGTTTCACATCAGGTATAATTTTTCTGCGGCGCAACAGGTAATTAGCCACGGTTGCCAAACCAAAACCTGTGCAGGCACCTTCCTTTCCCTGGTCTAAGATGGGTACCTCAAATTTTCTGTACTCTTCCAGTTCAATTTGTACCGGTACTTCATAAAGGGTGGGCGTATACATTTTATCCCTGAAATCAATTGTATCGGGACGAACATCAAAAGTGCGGCTTGCAGAAAGTTTTGGCTGTACCATAGAGTTGGTTTTTGTTTATAATTAAGGATGTTTGAAATGTGCACAAAGGCCGGGCTGACCTTTAAAAGTAATAGGAATTGCAGATGGATGCAAGACTCTCTTTTAAACATTCATTTTAAATAAACTGTTACAAAATTGAAATTGGTAGAATTAGGTATTTGATTAGCAAAACTTACGAAACCACGCATCAAAGCTCAAGCCGCGTGGGTTCTTTATTAAAATACGACTCCTATTATTTTATCGCATAGGCGTCAACTTCAGGGAAAGAGCAAAATGAGCTATCAAGTTGATTTCCCCGACTGCCATGACCATGGGGGGACGAATGTTTTTTACTTGCTTACAAACATTCAGGGGTGGTTAAAGTTGCACATGCAGGTAAGGCAAATTGATTTTTCATCAAAACCCTTACAGCTTTCGATCTTGTTCTTTGTCACTTTTTTGCTTGTCCCCCTATATAAATCGGGGCAGGCTCCAAAGTAACCCTGTCCGATTGGCTTCAGCCGGGCGGGCAAAAAAAGACAGCAAATGCAGGTTGCTTCGTTCCTCGCAACGAAACAGCGTCCCGAAAAAATCGGGACAGGCTGTTTCCGGCGTCGACTTTCAATTAAGCTTTTGTGCTACTGTGGTGAAAACCAGTTGAGCTTTGATGTCGTTGACTAATGAGGCAATCGCTTTTTGGATGGAATGTTTTGGCTATTAGCTGATGGCTCTTGACTAATAAGCTAATTCCTGTCAGCTGTTGCAGTTCAACCGACCTCATAAAAAAAGTTAAACAATAGAAAGAGTTCTAAACGCAGTTTTATTCAGCTGCCGGTAATTCAATAATAAAAGTGGTTCCTCCGTTTTCACTGCTTAAGGCAGATATATCTCCACCGTGAAGGGCTATTATTTTTTTGCTGATAGCCAGCCCCAGGCCTGTTCCTTCATATTGCGATTTTGAATGTAGTCGGGTAAAGGCTGCAAATATTTTTTCAGTTTCTTCAGGTTTCATGCCCACACCATTATCGGCGCATTCAATTACTACCCTTGATCCTTTTTTGCGGCCACTAATTTTAATGTGCGGAACCTGTTTTGAAAATTTAATGCTGTTGCTGATAAGATTTGAAAATACCTGTTGCAAATATCTTTCGTTGCCCATTACGTCGGGTAAAGAACCCACTTCAATTTTTGCCTGCTTTTCCTGTATTTTAATCTCAAGATCGTCCAAAGAATTTTTGATTACGTTGCCGAGGTTGACAAGGTGCAAAGGCATACTTTCTTCAATGGAAGAAAGCTCCAATACATCCTCAATCAATTGTTGCATTTTAGTTGCCGAGCCAATTACTTTCTCTGTGTATTCCCTGCTTTTATTATCAAACGTTACAGCATTCGCCTTTTGTAACATAGTACCATACGTATGTATTTTTCTGAGTGGTTCCTGCAAATCGTGAGATGCCATAAAAGCAAATGCCTGCAGGCCCTCCACTGCTGCAGACAGTTTTTGCTCGGCCATTTTACGACGCGATATTTCCAGTTCCAGCTCAGCGTTTGTCTTTTGTTTAAAAGCTTCTGGTAATAATTTAAAAAGGTAAAATACGGTTGCTGCGCTAACCATACCTGTAATCAGTCTTACCAGTCCATTAAACCGGTACATGGGTACCCAAAACATTAGTGCATCTAAAAAATGGGTAGTGCCGCACAGAAGTATAAATGCAGCAAACAAAAAATATACTTTTTGAAATTTAAGTCCACCTCTTTTTTTTATAAAATAGTCGATAATAATTACCGGGATCAAAAAATAAGAAAGCCAGATGGTCAAATCGCTTAAGATGTACAGCCATCCATGAAAATCGGTCCAGGTGCCGCAATGCCAGCGGGCCGGCCACAGGTTAGTTGCAAATAATCCTTTAAAGAATTCAGTCACCTCTTTCATGTTGCAATTTTAGTTTTTTAAAGCTTTTACCGCTCCAGTTTAAAGCCTGCATCAATTTTTGGGCCAGTGGGGGCATTGGCAACCTTCCAGCCGGTACGATACATCCATTCGGTCATACGGGCAAGCTTTGCAATATTTATAATTTTTGGTTCATCCATGGGTGTATGGTATAATGGATGAAGGAGGGTTGAGTAAAAGATGGCCGGGTAGCCTGCCCTTGCATAGGGCAAATGATCGCTTCTAAAATACCAGCCCTCAATGTGCTCAGGCTTGTCCCACAAAGTATCCAGCTTAAACCTGGGACCTTCGGCGTTAGCCTGCATAGCCATTTCTACCAGGGCGGCAGAATTGCGGTGGGGTAATTGAGAGCCTAACAAAGCTGCACTATCAGGATTGTTATATCCAATCATATCGCCATTCAAAACAGCAACTATAGCAGTTTTATTTACCGTAGGATGTTCTGCATAATATTTTGAACCGAGCAATCCTCTTTCTTCAGCACCATGCCAAACAAACAATGCCGAACGTTTGCCCGGAGATTTTTTAAACGCTCTGGCAATAGCTAAGATTGCTACGTTTACGGAGGCATTATCATCGGCGCCGTTATAAATACTGTCCGTACCATAAGGTTGCCGTACCCCATCATGATCGGTATGTCCGCTAAACAGTACACATTCTTTTTTCAGGTTTGGGTCAGTACCCTCAACCTTTGCAATAATATTTACCGAAGGATAGGTGAAAGTCTCTACAATGATCTGGGCTGAAAGGATGCTGCCGGGGGAAGTAAGCAGTCCTTTATCTTTTTGGTGTATCCAAAATATGGGCACCTTTACCGATGTGGATGCATTGGGTCCACCCTCAATATCATACAGACCACGGGTTAATGCGGGCATTACGGCCGGCCAACTAGTCTCACCCATTTCATCTGTTATAAAAATGATGGCAGCGGCACCGCGGTCTAATAAATCTTTACCATACTTGCGCAACACATAACCAAGGTACCTGCGTTCGGGTAAGGAAACATTTAAATTGATGCCGACTTGTGAAACCTGCACTGCTACGGCCTTACCTTTTAGGTCAGGCTTATCAAGGTCGGCTTTGTCTGCGCTACCTGCAAAAACTACAGGTGCAGATATAGTAGCCGGGGCTGTTTGTGCAATTAATACATCTTGCCATAGTACTAATTTTTTATTGTTAAGGCTGATGGTACTTGCATTGCTTACGCGATTGCGAACCATATTAAAAAACTGGAAATAAGTACCATCATCACCTGCAGGTTTCAACCCAATTTTTTCAAGCTTGTTAACCCACCATACCGATGTTTTAAACTCGTCGAGGGTGCCTGCTTCTCTGCCTCTGAAGTGGTCGCCTGCCATTTCAAATAAATCTGTACGAAGGTCTTGCTGGCGTATATGGTGCAAACCTGGGGGTTGATTGCCTTGCTGGGCCATTCCCTTGATTTGACAGAAAAGGAAAAGACCGGATACTATAACCTTAGTAACGTAAGTGTATTTCATAAGTATACAGCTAAAAATAGCAATTAAAAAAGTATGTAATTTATTCACAAAATAAATACGAAATATTTTTTAGCGGGTATCAATACAATGAATAATCACTTTTAGCATGTGGTGGATATTCTACGTTTTTCTAATTAAATAATACTGGTTTAAAAGCAGACTTACCATTAGCCCCGGGCAATATTGCAATAGAACTATGGGTGGTTCAAACAAAAGCTTAAAAACATTTGAAGTGGATGCAACAATAAATATTAAATTGTCTCTTTAAACGATGTCGCCATTATGAAAAAACAACCCTTTCCACGCCGTAAATTTTTAAGAGATGTTGCTGCCACTTCTGCCGGTTTCTTTACCCTTTCATCTTTTGCAAACCCAGCTCAAAGTGCCGGTATTGGCTCAACTTTAATTGATGAAACTCCCTACCTGTTAGCACCGGCTGAAACACGCATTCGTTTTTCTGTCATAGGTATCAATCATGGTCATATTTATTCAATGATAGAAGCTGTTATGCGGGGTGGGGGAGAGATGGTAAGTTTTTATGCAAAGGAAGCGGACTTATCTGCAGCATTCGTTAAGCGATATCCCAAAGTAAAACAGGCTGCAAGTACAAAAGAAATTTTGGAAGACAACAGCATTCAACTGGTTTTGAGTGCCGGCATACCGGATGAAAGAGCGCCACTTGGTGTAGAGGTGATGAAACATGGTAAGGATTATATGGCTGACAAACCTGGCATTACCACTTTACAGCAATTAGTCGAAGTAAGAAAAGTACAGCAGGAAACCAAACGCATCTATTCGATAATGTATAGTGAGCGCTTTGAAAACAGGGCCACTGTAAAAGCAGGCGAACTGGTAAAGGCAGGAGCCATTGGAAAAGTAGTACAAACCATCGGTTTGGGTCCACACCGTATAAGCCTATCATCTAGGCCTGACTGGTTTTTTGACAAGAAACGTTTTGGTGGAATTATTACCGACATCGGGTCGCACCAATTTGACCAATACCTGTTTTTTACGGGCACAACCAAGGCTGAAGTAGTGGCTTCGCAGGTGGGCAATGTGGCACATCCGAAGTACCCGTTATTCGAAGATTTTGGGGATGTTATGCTTCGCGGAAATGGCGGCTCGGGCTACATACGTGTTGACTGGTTTACGCCTGACGGATTAAAGTCGTGGGGCGATGGCAGACTGACCATACTTGGAACGGAAGGCTTTATAGAGATCAGGAAGAATGTTGACATCGCCAGTCATGAAGGTGGCAATCATTTATACCTGGTAGACAATAAAGAGACCCGCTATATTAATTGTAACGATGTACCCTTACCGTACGGCACCCAATTGGTGGATGATATTTTGAACAGGACTGATACTGCCATGAGCCAGGAACATTGTTTTCTGGCAACCGAGCTGGCACTGAAAGCACAAAAATTTGCAACACCGGTAACTGAGATGAAGGGCTAAGTCTTTCTGCTTCCACCTATGTTGGGAAGAAAGCCGGTAAGCAATCCTATCAGTGGCAGAAAGGCACATACCTGGTACACATAGCTAATGCTGGTGCGATCGGCGAGTACACCCAGGAGAGCTGAGCCAATGCCACCCATCCCAAAAGCAAAACCAAAAAACAAACCTGATACCATACCTACCTTGCCGGGCAACAATTCCTGTGCATATACCAATATGGCTGAGAAGGCACTTGCTATAATTACACCAATAAATACGGAGAGTACACTCGTCCAAAACAGGTTGGCATGTGGTAACATAAGTGTAAACGGCGCAGCCCCAAGGATTGAAAACCAGATAACATATTTCCGTCCAAACTTATCACCCAAAGGGCCACCCAACAAAGTGCCTGCAGCCACAGAAAACAAAAAGATGAACAGGTGAAATTGGGAGCTTTGTACAGATAAATGAAACTTATCTATCAGGTAAAAAGTATAATAACTCGTCATGCTGGCCAGGTAAAAATATTTTGAAAAGATGAGAACGAGCAGGATAGCTACCGACATGACTACCGTGCGTTTTGATAATGCAGCACCGGTCTTTGTATTCTTTACAACCGCCTTTCTTTTAAGTTTGTCCACGTTGTTTTTATACCATTTGCCTACGGTAATAAGAACGATGATAGCTATGAGTGCCAGAAGGCTAAACCAGATTATATTAACCTGGCCATAGGGTACAATAATCAGGGCTGCCAATAAAGGGCCAATAGAACTGCCTGCATTTCCACCCACCTGGAAAATAGATTGCGCCAACCCCCGCCTGTTACCGCCTGCCATGTAAGCAACTTTTGAAGCCTCCGGGTGAAAGATGGAGGAGCCAACACCGATCATACCAACTGCTATGAGCAACATAGTAAAGTTGCCGGCAAAAGCCAGCACCAGCAAGCCTGCCAGCGAACAGGCCATTCCAATTGCCAGCGAAAAGGGCTGCGGCCTTTTATCGGTATATAAACCAACAAATGGTTGCAGTAAAGATGCTGCCATTTGAAAGGTTAGTGTTATTAAACCCACCTGCGTAAAGCTCAAACGAAAGCTATCTTTTACTATCGGGTAAATTGATGGTATAAGTGACTGGATCGTGTCGTTTAGCAAGTGGCAAAAACTAATGTTAAGCAGTATGGCGAAAACGGTGCTTTCGGCTACTTTTTGTGCGGCAGCAGTGCTGTCGTCTTGCAAGGCTATACTCATGATGCCCCAAAATTAATTGACGACCTCTACCCAACCAATTTCAATTTTACAGGTGTTGTAAAAATTGAAATCTTATGCAAAGTAGAGCGCTAATTTTCGACCACCTGGAAGGTTATGTTTTGTAAAGCCTGGTAAATAACCTTGTTGCCATTTTGTATGGCAGGCTCCCACTTTGGTCCTTTTGTTATTACTCTAATTGCTTCCTGGCCACAGCCAGGGCATGCCTTAGGAACCTGCACAGATTTCACATCGCTTATCACGCCACTTTTGTCAACTATAAATTGTACAGTAACCGTATACAAACCTACAGGCGCTCCATTGTCTGCTGCAATATTTGCATTTAAATTTCTTTCCAAATATTTTCTCCATGCTTCCAATCCACCTGGAAATTTTGCTTCGTGTTCCACCTTTGTAAAAATCTTTATAAAATCCTCATCCGGTTTAGCAGGTATAAAATCTGGTGCTATGCTTTTCTCAACAGGTGGTGCATAAGAGTTGTTATCAACTGATCCGGCAATATTTTCTGTACCTATTCTTGAATCAATCAATGCTTCAACCGGGGGCACATCCACCTCGGCAACATTGGTAAGTAATGGCGCCGTGTATTGAATGGTTTGTATAACAGGAGGCTTAACCTGCGGTGGAATAACGGGTAAAGGTTTTGGCTTTTCAATCTTTGTCTCATCCAAATTGGCCAGGTTTAAATCTATAATGGGTATAGGCTTTACCACCGGATCGTTGTTTTTTGCAATGAGTTGCGAGAATGAAAAGAGGATGCAGATGGCAAACATACTTCCAACGGCAATAGAGATGCGTTTGTTATAGGTTTTACGAAGGTCATAAGCCCCATAAGCTTTGTTCTTTCCCTCGAATAAAATGTCAATAATGTCTGCAGTTAAAATCTCGTTTGAGTTCACAACAATGGTTTTTAAAGTTTGATAAATAGTGGTTCGATCAACCAACAGGTTGATGTGGGTGTAGCATTTTTAGAGACAGGGGGAAGCATACTGCAGTAACACTTCCGTTGTAAAATCCTGGGCTATTAATAACTATTACTTAGATGTAATAAGTGAAAGATTCCATAATAGGGGTCATTAGTCATTAGTCAGTAGTCATTAGTCAGTAGTGAGTGGTGAGTAGGGAGTTGTCCGTAGATAATAGTGTAGGATTTAGGAATAACAGGTACGATTCAATGTCAATTACTTAGGAATATTTCACGCAAAGAAAAAAAGGAGCCAAGGCGTAAAGACAAACCTTTTCTTCTTTTGCAACTTTGCGTGGTATTTCTTTGCGTCTTTGCGTGAAAATTCATCATGCTTATATGAACGACATAGGATAGCTATTTATCAACCACAATCATCAACCACAACAACCAACGATTTCGCAGCTAATTTTTTTCTGTCATCTGTCAACTACTCACGTCATGGCATACATAATAATATTCACCCCAAACTTGGTATTGTCCTCAGCTAAAAAACGCTTGTTTCTAAAATCATAATCCCATTCGCAACCATAGTCTTTGTTGCTGTATAAAACTGCAATGCGGCCGTTGATAGTGATGGCTTTCAGGTAGTCGTGTACCAGGTCGTCGCCCCAGCCGTTTAGTTCAAAAGTGGTGATCGGTGGGCCCTTTTCGAAGGTGAAGAAAGAACGATATAGTGGATGTGTATTGGGTATTTTTTTTAAAGCCGTTGGGCCGAACAGGGAATTCATTTGTGCTTCAAATGATTTTGCAAACAAGCCATCAATATCATGGTTACAATCGTCAACAAAAACAAACCCACCGTTTTGTACATACGTTTTAAAGTTGGCTGCTTCCTTACTATCAAACTGTACCAGCTTATGACCACTTAAATAACAGAACGGAGACTCGAAAATATCGTTGCTGCTTAACTCAATTACTCTTTCTTCGGTGTTTATGTCGATGGTGGTATATTCAATCAGGGAATTTAAAATATTGGCAGGCATTCGCTGGTCCGTGTTCCAGTCGCCCGAACGGTATTTAAGCCGTGTAAAAGTAAATTTAGATCTCGCCATAAGACTGTTTACCTATAAAGTTTGTTCATTCATCACAATTCTATCTGCCGATGCAAGCAAACTTTTAACTTCATGCTTTACAAAGAAAAGGCATTCATTATTAATTATTAAAATCAGTTGGTTTGGAGATTACAGAGGATAAGTTGCATGAGTTATTGGAGAAGTTGCCACTGTTAAAGAAGGAAATTCAAAAGGTAATTGTGGGCCAGGACGTTATACTGGAAGAAATGTTGGTGGCCATGCTTGCTGGCGGGCATTGCCTGTTGGAAGGTGTGCCGGGACTGGCAAAAACCCTGATGGTGCGCACCTTGTCGCAAGCTTTACACCTTTCGTTTCGCAGGATACAGTTTACCCCTGACTTAATGCCAACTGATATTGTTGGTACAGAAATACTTGAGGAGGACCATGCAACAGGAAAGCGCTTTTTTAAGTTTAACCATGGGCCACTCTTTGCCAATATAGTTTTGGCAGATGAAATTAACCGTACACCACCTAAAACACAAAGTGCCCTGCTGGAAGCCATGCAGGAGTTTGAAGTAACCTACGGTGGAAAAACCTACCCGCTTGATCGTCCTTTTTTTATACTCGCTACACAAAACCCCATAGAACAGGCTGGCACCTATCCTTTGCCCGAAGCACAACTCGACCGCTTTTTATTGTACATAAAAATCGGCTACCCATCTGCCGAAGAAGAAGCGGCCATCTTAACCAACACAACATCCAACAAAAAAAACAAAGTTGAGCCTGTTATAAATGGTGAAGAGATACAGCAGTTACAAAGTATGGTAAGAGACGTTACCATTAGTGAAGAGCTGGTGACCTTCGTAAGTTCAATTGTAAGAGCAACACGTCCCGATACAACTTCGATTGAATATGTAAAAGAATGGGTGAGGTGGGGAGCAGGTCCAAGGGCTGGCCAGGCGCTGATATTAACCGCCAAAGCAAGGGCATTGTTTAAAGGAAGGTTTGCAGTAATTATGGAAGATATACACGCAATGGCTTACCCGGTATTGAGACACAGAATTTTGATGAATTTTAAAGCCGAAGCAGAAAATGTAACCAGCGATGATGTAGCCAAAGAACTGTTGAAGGTGATACAAAGGCCGAAGGGGAGGGTTTAGTCATTAGTCATTAGTCATTAGTCAATAGTCAAGTCAATGGTTGAGAAGTAAAAATTAAAAAGTAAAAAAGTGAAGCGTGAGAATTCAAAAGTAAAAAGTAAAAAAGCGTGGAAAGTTATTACCAATCACAACTTAAAACTCACAACTCACTAATCACAACTCACAACTCACAATTCACCATTCACAACTCACTACCATGTCCCGCTTACTCGACCCCAAAGTTTTAATGGCTATAAAGGATTTATCCCTTGCAGCTAAAACGACAGTGGATGGTTTTATGGCTGGCATACATCGTAGCAATGTTAAAGGTCCGGGTATGGAGTTTAGCCAATATAGAAGCTACCAGCCGGGGGATGATTTGCGCAGCCTCGACTGGAAAATGTTTGCCCGCAGTGACCGCTATTACATTCGGGAGTCAGAGATAGAGACCAGCATTTCGGTTAGATTTTTAATTGATGCAAGTGGCTCCATGAACCATAAAGATGAACAATATACCAAGCTTGAATATGCACGTTACCTTGCCGCATCACTCGGTTATTTGGCAATGCAACAGGGCGATGCAATAGGACTGTATGTGTTTAAAGATGGTTCATTGTATTCGTTGCCTGCACGAAGGGATCACCAGCACCTTGCCCGTTTTATGTACCAGTTAGAAAACATACAGGCCGAAGGAAATTTTACAGAAGCCATTAAGTACAAAGACATATTTGCCGCTTCTTCAAAACGAGAGTTGCTTCTTTTCATCACCGACTTTTATCAAAAGGACAATGAGATTTTTCAACTGCTGGATTCCTTGACAACGCTTCGGCATGAGATTACAGTGTTCCAGGTAATGGCGCAAAACGAAATGGATCTTAATTATAAAGGATATGCAACATTGCAGGACCTTGAAACAAAGCAAATAATAAGAATAGATGCACCTGAAACCCGCAAGCAATACCAATTTCAACTGGAGGCATTTATAGCCTATGTGCGTATGCAGTTGTTAGATAAAAATATATCGTACCGGCTTATGAAGATGGATCAGCCTATTGACCAGGCGTTAAGGGATTTTTTAAACCAGCGCCATAAACTCAGGATATAATTGTTCTCATTTTTACAACCATATTGGCTATGGGCATGCACTGCTATTGCACTGCCAATCATCATTCATTTATGGAATGTAAAGCAGGGTAAGATTATGCAGGTGGGCAGCATTTCTCTTATGCTGCAAAGCGACCGGCAACAGGCAAAAAGCTTTCGCCTTAAAGACCTGTTGCTTTTGTTAATCAGGTGCTTACTGATTATAATTTTGGCTATTCTGCTTGCACAGCCAAAGTTTACAAAACCGCTGACTGTACAAAATACAAAAGGGTGGTTGCTTATAGAAAAGGAACAGATAAAAGCTGCCTACAGACAGTATCAACCGCTTATTGATAGTTTAAACAATGCTGGCTTTTTATTTCATTATTTTGAAGATGAGTTTGAGGAGTTGCCATTTACAAAGGCACTTCAGAAAGCTGATACCTTACACCAAACCACACAAAAGAATTACTGGCAATTGCTGGCCCGGCTTAACCTGGAAGTTACTGCACAATTACCTGTCTATCTTTTTACAACCAATAAACTGGCGCACTTTACAGGACGCAGGCCCAACGTAAACCTTGACTTGCATTGGATAGCCATTAATGTTGCCGATAGTATTTCACGCTTTATAACAAATGCCCATGAGAATTCAAATGGACAACTTGCAATAAGCGTAGCCAATTCAACGGAAGGTGGTACCGCGATTGAAACCCTTAAATCAGATCCAAAAGCGCTGCCACCATCTATAACTTACTTTGGTGACAGCAACATGGTATCAATGGCTGGTCCGCTCCAAAATAAAATACTGGTGGATACATCCACTTTAAATGTATGGATATATGCAGGCAAATATTCAAATGATGCATTTTACCTGAAGGCTGCTCTGGATGCCATAATATCTTTTACTGACTATAAAATTTCTTACAAAGTCACAAAAAATGCTGCGGACATTCCGACCAAATCTGAGTGGCTTTTCTGGCTATCAGACGAGCCAATCCCTATAAACATTGTTGCCAAAAATGTATTGCATTATGCAAAGGGTTTAGAAGTAAACATTGCTTCGTGGTTCATGATGGAAAAAAACCCTATTAGCCAAGACCAGGCTATCAACATTTCAAAAATGATACAACATGGCAAACAATCTTATCAACAAAACATATGGACCGATGGATATGGTACTCCTTTATTAACTGCAAACACAGGTACCAATAATTCATTTACATTTTATAGTCGCTTCAATCCGGAATGGAACGGTCTTGTGTGGAACCGGTATTTCCCTGAGTTGTTATTGAACTTGTTGTATCCTGGAAATAATGCCACCATTAATGTGGGAGACAAACGGGAAATAGAAAGATCGCAATACCTGCCAAATAGTAAGGTTGCAGTTAATTATAGCAAACAAAAATTTATACAGTTGATACCTTTGGATAAATGGTTCTGGGTGTTGGCATTTGTTCTTTTTTGTTTGGAACGATGGCTTTCTTTTAAAACTAAAAAGGAGGCGCTTAATGGATAACAGGAGGAGCTTAATAATTATTGAACAATTGCGTAGGCAATGGATACGTACAGGTGTGGCTGCAAATGTCTTGCTCGCACTATCCAGCATTGCAATCCTGTTTGTAATACTGGTAAAATTATTAAAGCTGGATGCGTGGTGGGTGCTGCCCCTTGCATTACTTAGTGCAATAGCAATTTTTTTATTAAGAACACAATGGAAACTTAGTATAGATGATGTGGCCCTCTACATTAACCGGGCAGTGCCACAGGCCGAAGAGAGTACCCAGTTGTTGTTACAGCCGAAGGAATCACTTGGTTTTTTAGAGCAATTGCAGGCACAAAAAGTAGAAGGCATTGTAACCAGTTTAACTTCAATCAACCCCTTAAAAGGTGATTTAAAAAGGGCTCTTATAATTTTTCTCGTCGCACTAAGTTTTGCTGCATCCATATTTATCTTCTCTACAAACTCAAAAAATTCTTTACAAACTGTAACTGAAGCAACGTCTTTCTTTTCAACAAAACCCGAGGTAAAACCAGCAGAAATTCTATCGTCGAAAATTACCATCATACCACCGGGTTATACAGGTAAGCCGGCAAGAGAGCAGGACCGATTTAACATGGTGGTGGAAGAACATGCAACGGTATTTTGGGAGTTGGAAACATCATCAGCAGTAAATGATTTAAAGCTTAAGATCAACGACAAAACGTGGTTGCCATTACAACGTGTAAACGCAAACAAAACAAAATGGAAAGTTCAAAAAAATATTATGCAGCCGGGCTTTTACCAGGTACAGGTCAATAATAAATTGTCTGAGTTATACCGCATCGAAATGGTAAAAGATAAACCGCCGGTTATCATTATTAAATCCCCCACATCAGGCATTGTTATAAAAAGTGGACAACCCCGACAGTTTGTTCTTACCTCTGTTATAAGTGATGACTATGGAATAAAAGATGCCCGCATTTTTGCCACCATTGCCAGTGGTAATGGTGAAGCTGTAAAGTTTAAAGAACAGCAAATAGCCTTCAACAATTTCTCCTATGGTACCAGGAACAGCCAGTTGCAACAGCCTATTAATTGCAGGGCTTTGGGCATGCAGCCGGGTGATGAATTGTATTTCTTTGTTCGTGCCATCGACAACAATAACCAGCAAACAAGGTCGGATATTATGATTGTAACCCTGGAAGATACTGCCCAGCTTATGAGCATGGATGGCTTGGTGATGGGTCTTGATTTGAAGCCCGAATTTTTTAGAAGCCAGCGCCAGATTATTATAGAAGCAGAGCAATTGTTGAAGGATAGAGATACAATTTCAACTCAAAGTTTTAATACAAAAAGTAATGACCTGGGCATAGATCAACAACTTCTTCGCTTACGTTATGGCAAATTTTTAGGAGAAGAGTCAAATACTGAAATAGGAGGGGAGCATCACGATCACGCTGATCATGAGAAAGATGCTACGCCGGCTTTTGGTGATGCCAATGCAGTGCTCGACCAATTTTCGCACAAGCACGACATTGCAGAAGATGCTACTTTCTTCGATCCTGAAACAAAAAAACAACTGAAAGCAACGCTGAATGAAATGTGGAAGTCGGAAGCTAAATTAAGATTGTACAAGCCTGCCGAAGCTTTACCCTTTGCATACAACGCTTTGCGATTGTTAAAAGACCTGCAACAGAAATCGAGGGTTTATGTTGCCAAAACAAGTTCAAAAACTACTCCGTTACAGCCAAAGGAAAAACGACTGACCGGAGAATTGGATAAGATAGCACAGCCCACATTTCAATCGGAAAGCAAACCTGAAAATATTGGCTTGGCCAGCCTGCGACAGGCATTAGCAGTTTTAGAAGAAATGAAAATGCACACATTGCCGGCAGACAAACTGGTGCCCTTGCAACAAGCTGGTCAACATTTGGTTGAAGCAGCATCTGCTAACCCCGCCAAATACATTTCTGCTATAGAAGCCTATAAAAGAATTGTAAATGGGCGCACTAAAACAAACGATGTAAAGCAGGTTGAAAAAGCTTTGCAAACCCTGTTGCAAGTCCCGGCAAACGTTCCTTCTCAAAAACTTATGGCTCCTTCATCAAATCTATCGCAGCAGTATTTTAATAACCTGAAAAAAGGAAGCCGGTGATAGAAAACAATTGGAGCATTGTAGTGATTGCTTTGTGCAGTTTGTTATTGGTTGTTTTATTTTGGGTTGAAGTAAAGCGAAGCAATAAGGCCTTGTTGATGCTGAGATTGGTCGCAACATTATTATCTGTTGTATCGTTGGCGCTTATGGTAATTACTATTTATGTAACTCAAACCACTGTTTCAAAAAAAGTTGATCCGGTCATATTGCTATCACATGGTTTTAATGAAGACAGTGTGTCTTTGTTTAAAAAAATGTATCCTATTAGTCCCGTATATTTTTATAATGTTGATCATGAAAAAAATACATTTGCCGGTGCATTAGAGATTGATCATCTATCACAATTACAGAAGGTAGACGATCGTCAAATTCACGTATTTGGTGAAGGCCTGGAGCCTGAAGATGCAGATTTTTTTTCATCACTTAATATAGTCTTTCACCCAACAGTCTTGTACCCCGGTTTACAATTCCTTTCATGGAGCAGGCAAGTGGTTTCTGGTGAACGACTGATTGTTCAGGGAACCTATCAAAATGCAACCTCTTCGCCAGCAAAGTTGCTGCTGGCAGGCTTCAACATGTCGCTTGACTCTACCATCATCCTCCCAAATTCAACCAAAACCTTTCAATTATCAACCCTTCCTAAAAACACAGGAAAGGCTATCTATTCATTTGTAGCTTTTAATAACAAAGACACATTGGTAAGCGAACCATTACCCATTGAGGTTACGGTTCCAAAACCCATTTCTGTCTTGATACTTGCCTCATCACCCGATTTTGAAAACAAATTTTTAAAGAACTGGCTGGCAGGGCATGGCTACAAAGTGGCCTTGCGAACAACTATCAGCCGCAATAAATACAGCAGTGAATTTGTAAACCTCGCATCCATGCCTCTTAGCTCACTTCACGCATCTTTTATTGGCCAGTTTGATGTGGTGATAGCTGATGCGAAGGAGCTGAAGCAAATGAGTCGTGGCGAACTTTCTGCATTACAATCTTCCATAGATCAGAAAGGAGCGGGGCTTATTGTAAAGGCTGATAGCTCGTTAACTGCGGGAGCATTTTATAACCGAAATTTTGGGCTGGCATCTTTACAATCAAACGAAGCAAATTCCCTGCTCATACATGGCATGGATACTTCATTTCGTTTTAAAGCTTTAAAAGCCGATGGCTTGTTATACCTGCGCTCCACTATAGGAAACCAACCTGTTTTTTACGACCAACAAAATCATCCCCTCGTAAGCCAGGCTATCTATGGCTCTGGAAAAATATTGCTACAGCCTGTGAGCAATACTTATCAATGGTTGCTATCAGGTAACAATACTGATTATGAAAATTTCTGGTCTTTAATCCTTGGTATAGCTGCAAAGAAACAACCAGTAAAAGAACATTGGTTTGCAAATGATGTTTTTCCTACAATAGATAAACCTGTAAACATTCAACTGCTTCATTCAAATGATTCTATGCCCGTTGCTCAGATCGGGCTAGATAAAGTTTACCTGCAACAAAATGCCCTGCTTCCTTATAAATGGAATGGTATGTATTGGCCCCGAAATGCAGGCTGGCATACGTTTATAGGTTCAGCCTTACAGGTGGAGTATTGGTATGTGTTTAACAAAAGCGACTACCGCAATTTGCGAAGCATTCAAAAAACAAACTTCACCTTACAACATACAAAGCAATCTTCACCAGCCAGCACCGGAGCAAAATCAAATACAAGGAAAGTACCCATTTCGATTGCCTGGTTTTTCTTTTTGTTTGTATTAAGTGCAGGCTTTTTATGGATTGAGAAAAAGTTCCTGTGAACGATTTACGGTTGAAGCCAACGGGATTTAGGCACTCACATCCTTCCAATCATCCCTGCTCATTGTAAATTTAATGTCAGCTTTGCCATACAGGCCTGCTTCTTTCCAGCCGGTAAGCCTGTAAAACTTTTCTGCCCTCGATTGCTTTTGCGTACTAAGCCACACGGTTGTCTTGCCCTGGCTAAAATACCAGTCGAGCATCATATTTTGTAAAGCCCTGCCTATACCTCTTCCTTCCATACCCGGTAACACAAACAATGCCCATATATTATCATCAACAAGGTCAGCAATACAAAAACCCGCCATTACTCCGTCATTTATACAAACCCAACCTTTGCCCCTGTGATTAATATATTTTTCAACATCAATACCGGGTACAAGGGCGGGGTCTGACAGAACATTCTCTTTTACAGCATTTCTGATTACCTGCATGCATTGTATGTCTGTGGTTTCTGCCTGTCGAAATATCATATCAATTTTATTGTGCTTTAGCATGAAGTTGATTAACGAATATGGCTATTATTATTTACGGACAAAGATGATATATTGCGTAATAAAAAAACCGGGATTTTCTTACCTCTAAAATAATTACAACCTCCCGGTTTTCCTCAACCCTAACCTTATGCAAGCACCAAAATTTCACCAGTCCCGCCTAAACTTTCAGTTTGAGCGATTTTTATTTTTTAGTGATGGAGTGATGGCTATCTGTATTACCCTGATGGTGCTTGATATCAGGGTGCCGCAATTTGTACGGGTCCATGGTGTAGAAGAATCTATTTTTACTGATGTTGCTCTGTGGAAGGAGTTGTCAAAAATGACGTTTAAATTTTTGGGCTATCTCATCAGCTTTGGAATTGTTGGGCATTACTGGTCGGTGCATCACAGAATTTTTGGTTACGTAATTAAATACGATACGCCACTTATATGGTGGAACCTTGGTTATCTATTTATGGTGGCTCTTTTGCCATTTAGTTCTGGCCTGCTGGGTGAATACAGCACACACGATAAAATGCAAATGCACTTACCTTATCTCGTATACGTAATCAACATTTGCCTGGTGGCTTATTTTAATGTGGCCATGTGGTTATATGTGTCAAAACCTTCGCGTCAATTTTTAACGCATTCAATATCCGCGTTGCGCATTAGACTAGGAGTTTACCGGAGTTTGATATTGCCAGCAGTATTCATTTTTTCATACCTCGTTTCTTTTGCCAGCCCCTACATTGCCCGGTTTATACCGCTCTGCATTCCATGGATCATACATTATGGAATGAAAGGAATAGAAACAAAAATGGTAGTGCACGAAACTCAATTGGAGCAGGCAATTGACGCAACTGATTTGCAAATCACGCCGGGGTCTGCAGTATAATCCTCTAATTGTTAAACAAGCAACAGGCATCTTGTTCATGTACAAAAATTATGGAGTAGCCGACAAATGTAGCTGCTGCAGATACCTGTTAAAATAAAATTATGACCTGTAGCCGTTACCCTATTTACCTACATTTGTTTTAAAGAATGATTATGCAAAAACTTACTTTGGTTATACTGCTTTTACTGTCTTTTTTAACACCTCGTGCTCAATCTGTTGCCCGCCCAAAATTAGTGGTGGGTATTGTTGTAGACCAAATGCGTTGGGATTACCTCTATCGCTATTACGACCGCTACGCTGCAACAGGTGGCTTTAAGCGAATGCTTAACCAGGGCTTTACCTGCGAAAACACTTTTATTCCTTATGCACCTACAGTTACAGCTTGTGGTCATGCATCTATATACACCGGTTCGGTGCCGGCAATCAATGGTATAACAGGTAATTTTTGGTACGATAATATGGCAGGCAAAGCAGTGTATTGTACAGAAGATTCAACGGTATCAACGGTTGGCAGCAATACGCTTGCAGGCTTACAAAGCCCCCGCAACCTGTTTGTAAATACTATAGGGGATGAAATGAAGTTAGCATCCAACTTTAAGGGAAAAGTAATAGGTGTTGCTATGAAAGACAGGGGAAGTATTTTGCCGGCTGGTCACTCAGCAAACGGAGCTTATTGGTACGATCCAAAAACAGGGGATTGGATTACATCAACATTTTACATGAATGATTTGCCAAAATGGGTAAAGGATGTAAATGCTAAAAAACTCCCTGATGAATATTACAAAACCGGATGGAACACTTTGTACCCTAAGGACACTTATGTACAAAGCACAGCGGATGAAAACAATTATGAAGGCAAGCCTTATGGAGCAGATGCCAAAGGTTTTCCTTATAATTTTTCGAAGTTTATTGGTAACAACTATGGCGTGCTTACCTCTACACCTTATGGAAATTCGTTTACGGCAGAATTGGCAAAGGCTGCTGTTACAAATGAGCAATTGGGCAGCGATGCAATAACTGACCTGTTAACGGTAAGCTTTTCCAGTACCGATTATGTTGGTCATGCATTTGGCCCTAATTCGATAGAAGCAGAAGATATTTATTTAAGACTGGATAAAGAACTGGGCGACTTACTTGATTTTTTGGATAGCAAAGTGGGCAAAGACCAGTATACAGTTTTCCTATCTGCTGATCATGGGGCAGCACATGTACCTCAATTGGTAAAAGACAATAAAATGCCGGGAGGAGTTATCAATCCAAATACTTTGCTCGAAAATTTAAACACAGTCTTAAAAGATAAATTTAATAAAACAGGCCTGGTAGCAGAACTGTCTAATTACCAGGTTGTTTTAAATACCCGTTATATAGAAACAACTAAAATAAATTTGGGCGAACTGAAAGACTTTATTGTTAACTATATGATGAAGCAGCCTGGCATAGCACGGGCCTTTGACATGGATGATTTGCAAACAATTCCTTTGCAGGCCACTATACGAAAGATGATCAACAATGGATATTTTCCAAACCGTTGCGGGCAGATACAACTCATTTTTCAACCGCAGTATATTGAAGGATTCTCAGCCGGTGGTACCACGCATGGCCTTTGGAACCCTTACGATTCACATATTCCCCTGCTTTTTTACGGGTGGGGTATTAAACAGGGAAAAACCAATCGTACAACTTATATGACAGACATTGCTGCAACACTTGCGGCGCTTCTACACATACAAATGCCTAATGGTTGTGTTGGCGAACCAATACAGGAAGTAATGAAGTAAACAATTATTTTTAAGTTATAAGCAGAAGGCTGTTCGGTAGAGCAGCCTTTACTATTTGCAAGTTTATGTTACAACTATAGCTTGTATCATCCTTTTATCGAGAGAATTCATAAGGTTTGAACAGGTTGTGTAGGTTTACCATTTGTTAGGTAATGCAAGTGTTTTATTACTTGTATCTATAAAATTACCTTCATACTTTACCTGTGTCTTTTAACTTAAACTCAACTTCATGAAACTTGTAAGGCCCATACTTTTTGCGTGGATCCTACTTTTAGCTAATTATCATACTTTACAGGCCCAGTCTTCTATCCTTACAGTAAGTAGGTTTTTTGAAGATACAGGGGTAGTTCAAACCACCATTATAACCGACATAAAAAAGCTGCGCAGTACCAGGTACAAGCCGATATGGATACCAGCCAATATCGTTCTCATAGAAAATGATACCACCGCAATAAGCGAGAATATCACTTTAAGAATGAGGGGCATCATGAGAAAATCTATCTGTGATATTGCTACGCTTGAGTTGAACTTTAAAACCCAATTGTCACCAAGGCTTTCCGGTTTAAAAAAAATGAAGCTGGTTGGAGGATGTAAGAACAATATTTTTGATGAGGAGTTATTGCTAAAAGAATACCTCGTGTACAAAATGTACAACGTGCTTACTCCATTAAGTTTTAAAGCAAGGCTATTAAGAATAACTTATATAGATAGCAAAAAGAAAATTGGCTCCTATACTCAATATGCTTTCCTGGTGGAGGATATAAGCGATGTGGCTAAACGTAACGGCTACAATAATAAGAAAACAGGAACTTTCAGAACCGAACAGGCCGACCGTTTAAACATAACTTTTGTAAGCATTTTTCAATACATGATAGGTAACACAGACTGGTCGGTTTCAGCACGTCATAACATAAAATTGGTGGTTCCTGCAAACGATACCCTTGCCAAACCATTGGTTATTCCATACGACTTTGATTACTCTGGTATTGTTGATGCACCGTATGCAATTCCTAACGAAGAATACACAACTATCAAAAGTGTTCGTGAAAGATTGTACCGCGGATTTCCCCGAACTATGGATGAGTTGAGACCGATCATTCAAAATTACAAGGAGAAAAAGAAAGAAATATTGCAAGTTATTGCAAACTGTTATATGCTTCGCAGCCGCGAAAAAAAGGATATGACAAGGTACCTCGAAGATTTTTATGATATCATTGATAAGGAGAGTAGCGTTAAACGAAATTTTAGTGATAACGCCCGGTTGTTTTAATATTAAATTTCTATTAATCAGTTCATTAAAATTTAACTTTCCTTCCACATACTATTACGGCTGGTTTATCGTTTCAAATTGGTTCTGACTAATCAGGCAATCAAAATTGTCTCTTAAAAGTACCCTACATGAAACTTAATTTACCAATGCCTGAAAAGGAGATGGAGCGGTTATTGGCTTTAACCGATTTTGACCTGGACTATTCCAACCTTCAGGAGAATTTTAAAGACCTTACCAAATTGGCCGCTAAGGTATCAGGAACAGATATTTCTTTAGTTAACCTGATTGATTCTTACACTCAATGGACTGTTTCAAGTCATGGCCTGTTATTAGGGCAAATACCCAGGGAGGATTCTGTGTGCCAGTATACTATTTGCGAGGCAGAATCATTTGAAATTTCTGACCTAAAGGAGGATGATCGCTTTAAAGACAAGGCTTATGTGCAAGGCGAACCTAACCTTCGTTATTATTTTGGGTTACCGCTAAAGTCTGATGATGGACATAACCTGGGCGCTTTATGTGTATTGGATAAAAATCCCAAAACATTACAGCCCGAGAAAATTGAGCTCTTAACTATTATTGCGGATGAGATTGTTAACCGCATCAACTCGATTAAAGTAATTGAGTTATTAAAATTAAAAGTAAAAGAATCAAAAGATACCAAACTGAAGATAGCTCATGACATCAGGGGGCCCCTAAGTGGCATTATTGGACTGGCACAAATTGTAAGCGAACAGGGTGATAAGAATAAATTGGAAGATGTATTGAACTTCGTAAATCTTATTCAAAGAAGCAGCCTTTCAATTTTAGACCTGGCAGATGAAATTCTCAGGGCAGAGAAAAAGTTACTGACCAAAACGGAACTGAAGCAAAACGAATTAAACCTTCTGGCCTTTAAGGAGAAACTTGAAAAATTGTATTTGCCGCAAACCATTACCAAAAACCTGGAGTTAACTATCACTACATCTGAAGGCTCTGATACCATCCCTTTTCTAAAAAATAAATTGTTACAAATTACCGGGAACCTACTTTCGAATGCTATAAAGTTTACACCTGTTAATGGAAAAATAAATATCGACCTGGGGCTTGTGGTTAATAAAGAGGAACATGCGCTTCATATAAGGATTTCAGATACGGGTGTTGGGCTCTCACCCGCAGCAATTGAGCATATATTATCAGGTAGTACTAATACCACTGAAGGCACGGACGGTGAGCAAGGCTACGGCTTTGGATTGTCGTTAGTAATGCATCTCATTAAAAGTATGAATGGAACCTGTACTATAGAATCAAATATGGGCGAAGGATCTGTTTTTAATATTGTGTTGCCAAAAATGCAGTTGTAGAGACTAAGGTTAAGTTTTCATTGAAAAGTATAATCGCCCCGCATTGGGGCTTTTTTATTATCCGGAAGTTTTGTTAAAAAAAGGGGTATACAATTAACCAGTCATTTATTTAATTCCCTTAGTACGCAGTATATGTAAAAGCAGCAAAACACTTTTACGTCAATTGTAAAATAGAGTAACCCTTTTTGGTTTATTACACATACATTTAGTTAAGTAATCTAATTATATTTCATCCATTAAAATTGCCATATATGACCACGAGGCGTTCGTTTTTAAAAGCCGGCTCTGTACTTACTGCGGGTGCATTATTTACCCCAAAAGATTTTTTCTTTAAGCAAACTCCTATTGGTTTGCAACTGTATACCATTCGCGATGCGATGAGTAAAGATGTAGCCGGATCTCTGGCCAAAGTTTCTCAACTTGGTTTTAAAACTCTGGAAGGTGCTACCTATACAGGTAGTATGAAGTTCTACGGTATGGAACCTGAAGCATTTAAAAACCTGCTCAAGCAAAACAACCTGTCTATGCCGAGCAGTCATTACCGGCTTGGAGAAGAAATGATGAATGGAAAAGCCGCTGAAGGAACCATGTTGCACAATTGGGATAAAGCTGTAGATGATGCCTCGAAAGTTGGAATTAAGTATATGGTTTGTGCTTACCTGTCTGAAGCTGAGCGTGGAGGATTGGACCACTATAAATACGTAGCTGAACAATTAAATAAAGCCGGCGAACGCTGTAAGAAAAATGGTATTCAACTGTGCTACCACAATCACGATTTTGAATTTATTGCCCAAAATAACCAGCTTCCTTACGATATTATTTTAAACGAGACAGACAAGAACCTTGTAAAAATGGAGCTTGATTTGTATTGGGTTAATAAGGCAGGTAAAGATGCCAATGCTTTGTTTGAACAACACCCCGGACGTTTTCCTTTGTTTCATTTAAAAGATATGGACAATTCTCCCAAGCATGGTTTTGCAGAAGTTGGTTCGGGTGTAATTGATTTTAAAAAGATACTAGATGCCTCCGCTACCGCAGGTATGAAGTACTTTTTTGTAGAGCAGGACCAAACCCCGGGTGATCCGTTTGTAAGTATTAAAAAGAGTATTGATTACATTAAGAAAAATCTTGTGTAGATATTTCATCATTTGTAATAAAGAGGCTGTCCTGGTAGGCAGTCTTTTTTTGTTTACCAGCCACCCGGTATTTTAAGTTATTCGCAGCATAACATAACATATATGGTATCGGCCATATTTTTGAATAAACCACACTGACTGAAAAAACAAATACAGGAGTGTGCATGCCAAAATATCGCTGTTGCTCAGGCGACCAACAGCAGCGCAGCAGGCCGTTGGCGGTCGCCTGACCGCCAACGGGTCCCCATTTAGGTGCGACAAATTTAGATGTACCCAGACAGGAACATTATAGATTCTTTGAGTATTTTTAGTTGCAATTTTCAACCTATAAATTATTCTATGAAAACATTTACTCTTTTAACTTTATTACTTGCAATCACTATTACTTCATTTACGCAAATAAAGAAAGGTCAATTCCTCACAGGTGGTAATATTAGTTTCGAATCGACCAAAAGTGAAAGTTCAATTAATGCTACCAACGAATCAAACAACTTTTTTTTATCCCCAAATATTGGCTATTTTTTTATTGATAAAATGGCAACTGGTTTGAGAATTGATTTCAGGTCATATAACTTTAAAACTGAAAATTTACAAACACATCAGATTAATACTTCTCTCTCACCTTACCTGAGGTACTATTTGTTGCCGATACCAAAAAAGGTAAATGTATTTATCGATGTTAGTTATATACACAGTAAAAGTAAATGGAGTAGTGACTCAAATCCTGGCTACTTTGAAAAAGCTAAGGGTTATTATTTGTCTGGTGGACCTTCCATATTTTTGACCAATCAAATAGCTTTAGAATTTACTTTAGGGTATAAACATAGCAAATCAGACAATTTCGGTGAGACAAGGGAAAATAGATTCAATACTGGATTCGGCTTACAGATTCATTTTGAAAAGATTAAGAACAAAACCAAAATATAATACGGCCACTATATTGCATTATCAAAAGCAGGGCAGAACAATTAAACATCAACAAAAGCAAAGTGGCACCAGTGGCCCGGGCATAACTTTTACTACATAGCTTTTGACCTTAACTTATAATTTATATTTTTATTTAGCATGGTTCCCATTGGGCCATCTTTGAAGCACCGCCATTCGCAAATCCACACTGAAATTGATGAAATATAAATTTTTATAAAGCTATTCCGCCGGAGGCTTCTATACGTTGTGCCGTAATCCAGCGTGCATCTTCACTGCAAAGCATGGCGATAATTCCACCAATATCTTCAGCAACACCAACCCTGCCTAAAGTAGTCAAATTTGCCATGAAAGCTTTTCTGTCAGGATTGTTCCTGATAGCAGCATTATTAAAATCGGTTTCAACGGGCCCGGGTGCAACAACGTTAACGGTAATACCTCTTGCTCCAACTTCCTTAGCCAGGTATTTTGTTAGTGTCTCAATGGCTCCTTTCATTGATGCATAGACCGAGTAGCCGGGCACACAATAACGGGTAGTTGCAGAAGATATATTAATGATGCGACCATTGTCATTCATCAGCGGCAAAAGGCCTTGCGTTAAAAAGTACACACTTTTAAAGTGAACATTGGTGAAGCGGTCAAAATCTTCTTCAGTTACTTTCTCAAATGGAAGTGTGGCTCCAATTCCTGCATTGTTTACGAGAAAATCAAATTTTTCAACTCCCCATTTTGATTGAAGGATATCTTTTACAGCATCAATAAACGGATGTAGGGACTTAAAATTTTCAACGTCCAATTGCAATGCAGCGGCTTTTCGTCCCATACTTTCAACCTGCTGTATTATTTCATCGGCTGCATTCTTTTGCGTATGATAGGTTAGTATGATGTCGCTTCCTTTTTCTGCAAGTCTCAACGCCATATCTTTTCCAAGCCCACGACTGCCACCTGTTATAATGGCTATTTTATTTTCAGACATAAGTAATAAGTTTTAATAATTGAAAGAAGCTCCCTGTAGATTAATCCTATCAAATATCCCTCCATGCATTTCTTAAAAACCTAAGCCAGTTGCCATGTAGTATATTTTCAATGTCAGTTGATGTATAACCACGTTTGCTTAATAAGGTTGGGTATTTCTGTAAATCAGCAATGGTGTCAATATCGTATGGGCATTGTTCCGTTCCAAATGCGCCATCCAGGTCGGAGCCTATGCCTACATGTAAAGTATTACCTGCTAACTGGCAAATATGATCCAAATGATTGATGCTCGTTTCAAGGGTAACACCCATTTCTTTTGGGGTTGATGTACCTCTTTGCCAGCCCGGTACCATCATCCACGCATCCAGCGCCATACCTATAACAGCACCTCTTTTTATTAACTCTTTTAACTGTTCATCACTAAACTGCCTGTTATGGTTTACCAACGACCTTACGTTATTATGGCTTGCCCATACGGCTCCTCCAAAATGATCCATCGACTGCCAAAAGGCATCGCCGCACAAATGCGTAGCATCTAAAATCATATGCAATCTTTCCATCTCTCTTAATAACACAATGCCATTTGCTCCCATCTTACCTGTGGCATCGGTTCCATTGGCATAACGACCGGGCCCGTAATGAGCAGGCCCAATTGCACGTAAACCATAATGCCAGGCTCTTTCAACATGCTCAAGAGATATGAGTGAATCGGCCCCTTCTAAACTTAAAATAAAGCCAACAGGCTTATTTGAGGCAGTGATATCATTCCATTGTTTGCAATGCGAATCAAGTCCTGGCAAATCGGTAATTTGTTTCATCTCACCGGCTGCATCCATGGCTTGGTACCATGCAAGTTGCCCTTGTGTTTGTGCCCATGCCTGCTCAGGTGAATGCCAACCGGGTAAGAGATTATCTTCAGCAACATAGCGGGCAATTTGCGTTGCAACCACCAGCCCAATGTTACCTTTCCGTAGTTCTGGCAACGACACCGTAGCGTTGCCACGATCGGGTTTGTCTTTCAGTTTGTGTTCCCTTTTATTAATTTCTCCGGCTGTTTTGGTAAGATCACGGTTCCACTCCAGTGCATTCATGCTAAGGTCTAGATGGGCATCAATAATAAACATAGCAACAGGGTTTTTGGGTTGAAGGTAAACACCGGTTATATTGAGGATCGAAGGTAATTACCAGACATCAAATGAATATTTTAGATCCCTTGTTACTGAAATTCAAAACTCAGTGCTCACGACTCACAACTGACCACTCACACAACTCACACCTCACCAATCAATGTCGTTTGCTTAAGAATATTTCACGTAAAGAAAAAAAGGAGCCAAGGCTCAAAGACATCAATCTTCTTATTTTGCACCTTTGCCTTGTATTTCTTTGAGTCTTCGCGTGGGAGTTCATAATGCTTATGAATACGACATCGACTCACCACTCACTTTTAAATAGTAATTTTTCTATCCCTGGCAATGATCTTCCATTCACCATTACAGAAATGCTCGTTTGCAATCAATGCTCTTTCGTACAATGCAACTGTCGGGCAAATATGATAAGGAACTCCATAAAAAACATCGCCAATTTTATAAGAATGACCTTCTGGTACAGAGACTACCAGGTGTTCTTCGCTATGTCCTTTATATAAAAAATCAGGGGCATTTAAAAAGAATACACGTTTATTCAGCTCACTTTCCGATGCAATGGATTTATGACCCAGGTCGAGACAAATGGTTGTAGAATTAGGTTGCGATACAATGCGACTGATAATCAATGCCGCGGGAACAAAAGGCTGTTCAGCACAGGTAAGTTCATATCCTTTATCCCAAAAAATAAAAGTACCGGGACTGCATTCAATTTGCCGCCGCTTTGCATGTATAGGAAAAGTAGGTGAACCACCAGCAACAATTACCGGATTAACTAATCCAGCCTCCCTAATGTTGGCTACAAGTTCTTCCACTTTAGAGTATGCCTCGTTACAAGTTTGGGTGCGTACTTCAAAATCAGGTTGATGTAAGTGACCATCGTAAGCGTGTAAACCAACCAGGTGTATGCCGGGTAAAGAAGCGCAATATCTGTACAGCTCCAGGCATTGATCGGGTTTTATACCAGTGCGGTTCATACCAACATTTACATCAATAAAAATGGGAAGTATTATATTGTTAAGTAAGGCAACATCCGAAAGATTGTTGGCTGTTACAGCATTGTCTGCCAGGCACGCAAAACGGGTAGCATGATACTTTTTTGTGAGCGCAATCAATCGCAGAACTTTTGGACCCTGTGGCTGATAGGCTAGCAACACATCTGGTGCCTGTGCCATGCCTAACATTTCGGCCTCAGCTATGGTGGCGCATTTAAATTTTGTTATGCCTGCTTGCAACATCAACTCAGTTGCCTCAATGGTTTTATTGGTTTTAACATGCGGTCGTAGTCTTGAAACATCATCAATCATAGAGATGGCATTTCGAATATTTTGAACTACCCGCTTTGGATACAAAACCAAAACGGGGGTATCAATCTCCTCAATATTATTTATGGTAAACCAATCCGCCATAAGCCAGGTATGATTAAAAGTTATGGTTAAGCAAGTTCAAAAATAGCTTCAATCTCAACAGGTATGTTATCGGGTAACGAGCCCATGCCCACGGCACTCCGTACCCCCACACCAAGCTCTTCTCCCCAAACAGATCTAAACAATTCGCTGCATCCGTTTATAATGTAAGGGTGTTTTTCAAATTCTTTGGTGCAGTTAACCATGCCCAATACTTTTATAACCCGCTTAATTTTATCAAGGCTGCCAAGGTTGTTTGTAAGTGTGGCAATTATGGTAAGCCCAACTTGTTGAGCTGCCATTTTACCCTGTTCCTGGTCAAGTTCTATACCCACAGTTCCTCTAATCAATGTTCCATCATTTTGGAAGGGTCCATGGCCTGACACATAAACCATGTTGCCAACAATTAAAAATGGTTTGTACACTCCCAAAGGTTTTGGTGGTGCCGGTAAAGTAAGGCCGGTATTTTCAAAATTTGCCTGCGGCGATGATGTGAGCATGAGATTATTTTAATGATTATTAGTAAACATACATGAAGCGCTGAACGCTGTGTAAGTCGAATATAAATTTTAAACTAAACAAACAGGTGAAGGATCATTACACCTGCCAATCCAACAACTGATATAATGGTTTCCATCATGGTCCAGCTTCTAACGGTGTCTTTAATGCTCAGGTTAAAATATTCTTTAAACAACCAAAAACCGGAGTCGTTTACGTGAGAGAAGGCGAGGCTTCCTGCACCTATTGCAAGTACCATAAGGTTAGGGTTTACGCCAGACTGCATAACAATCGGGGCCATAATGCCTGCCGTGGTAAGACCGGCAACAGTAGCAGATCCAACGCAAATTCTAATGATTGCAGCCATCATCCATGCAAGTACAATAGGGTGTATGCTTAGGCCATTTAATTGAAGTGCAATCTGGTCGCTAACGCCACTGTCAATCAAAACCTGTTTTAAAGCCCCGGCACTACCTATTATTAAAAGGATGCCTGCAATGTCTTTGATGGATTCGCTGTAAATGCCCATTACTTGTTTAATGGTTTTGCCTTGTCGTAATCCTATTTTATAGGTAGAGACAATTAGGGCAATCAACATTACTATTGCAGGCTCTGCAAAAAAACCAACTATTTGGCTGGCCAATGGCGGTAGGGTTATTAAATAAGGTATTAAAGTAGAAACCATCAATAATACTACTGGCAATAATGCCGTTAAAAAACTATCAAAGGCTGAGGGAAGTTTATCGGATGGAAGCGTAGTTGCAGTAAAGGTTTCCAGAGGAACGGAGTGTATTTTTTTTAAAGTTCGGGAGTATAATGGACCGGCAATGATAATAGCCGGAACCGCGAGTATTAAACCATAGAGTAAGGTTAAGCCAATATTGGCTTTAAACTGGATAACCAGGGCAGTAGGTGCGGGGTGTGGCGGTAAGAAACCAAAGGTTACAGAGAGCGCTGCAAGCATGGGCAGGCCAATGTATACAGCCGGTAATTTGTATTGGTACACCACGGAAAAAATAAGGGGCACCATTAATACAAAGCCTACCCCATAAAATAACGGTATACCAATTATAAAGCCTGTAACTACCAATGCCCATTGAATGTATTTAACTCCAAAAGCATTCATCATTACTTCAGCAATTTTTTGAGCAGCGCCGCTATCGGCAACCAGCTTGCCCAACATAGCACCCAATACAATTATGATGACCAGCGATCCTAAAGTATCACCCATGCCTTTTTGAACAGAGCCAACAATTTTGGTAAATGGTATGCCCAGCAAAAGCCCGGCAACAATGGATATAACTAAAAATGCTAGAAAGGGATTTATTTTACCCCACGAGATAAGCAGTATAAGTGCAGCAATACAAGCAAAGATGATAATGAACGCCATGTAGCAGTTTGTTTGGTAAGCAAATCAAAGGCAATGAAGTTAATTGATCGTTTTTAAAGAAGCTTTATTTCCACTTAAAAAAGTAGGGATACGGATGTTCGGGAATGAGGCAATGGATATGTTTCTACCAGCCAAAATATTTATAGCAGAAGCAGGGAGGGGAGTGTTGAATATGAAAAATTTCAAAATCATCTCTTAATGAAGCAAATTTTTCAACTGCTAGATAAGATAATTATTGAAGGGTAAGATCATCTTACATATTTAAAGTAAGATGATCGAATAAGTTGAAAAGGAAGTGAACAACAGGTAACTATAGAAAGAATATTATTCTTCAGGTAATGGGTTACGACGCGAGGGGATCACTGTAGTTTCATCTTCGCTCAGGTACACAAAAAAATTCTCTAAACCATAAATATCACCGGGTACTTTAGGGGAGCCTGTTTCACCGTTTCTTTCGTATGGGCCAAGCAAATCACCGGAGAATTTTAATTCATGTAGTTTTTCTTCGTGTGTCAGTTTTTTAAAGCTATCGATATCCATCTTTACAGTCTAATTATAAGGGGTTAAAAATCGCCTTCTCAAGGCATTTCCTGCTGCAAACTTATTAATATATCTGCTTTTAAAAATTTAATATTTCAAACCAATTTTCCTTTTCTATCCACTTGACTGCTTTGTGCAAAACCGGTTTTTACAAACGCTGATTTTCTTTGAGTTAATCGTTGTGTTTTCTTCTGAAAATCTTTTTTACGTACTTAGTTGCTTTTTCCAGCACATTCTCTTCAATTGTAGTTAGATCATCAAAAGTAGAATCCTGCAATTGGGCAGGATATACTATTATATAACTAACGTTTTCAAATTTGCGGGTGAGAAAGTCGGGGAGTTTTGATAATTGATCGTTGTAAGACAACTGTCCCTTTCGGGATGAAACAATAATAAAAAGGTCATCTGTATTTACCTCCTGGCTAAACCCAAAATATGCTGACCAACCATTATATGGTATAAAGGAAATAGCAACAGGATTGGACTGGCTATAATTGAACATTTTTATAGGAGATATGGTTTCATTGTCAGCATACATAAACAAAGGAAGCCCGGTTTCTTTTGCAATATTTTTTACACGTAAAAACCAATGCTGAAAACCCTGTTCATGTTTTGCGTTCGGTGGAACCACCACTGCAATTCTTTTAAGTGTATTAATAGGCTGGGAGGCCTTGAAGATAAAAATAGTCTCGGCAGTGCGGTGCAAAAGTTTTTCGGTTACTGACCCCCAAAATTCTTCTCCTTTATTAACATTGTGATGCATGCCCATAACTATGTCGGATATAGCATACTCTTTAATGGTGTATACAATTCCGTTGCTGATGTTTACATCGTAACGATTGATAGGAATAATTTTATTGTCAGTTGCTGCAGCATAAGTTATGGCATGTTCCATCATTTTTTTTCCTGCACTACTTAGTTTCCCTGCCTCATCCTGGTCGTCAACAACGTGCAGCGCATACAAAGGCGATTTATCTTTATTTGGTTGTAATAGGTATGCAAGATCCACCAGGTTATTTACGTTTTCAGGATATGCAATTGAGATCAATATCTTTTCAGTTGAAACATCTTTAACTACTTCATCTGCAACTTCGTTTAATAAAGCAATTTTGCGGCTGGCCTTTTCTGAAATAAAAGAGCTGATGGTACATGTTGCTAAAATCATAAGGATGGTTCCGTTCAATATATCTTCATCCAACAATCGTATTGGATCGCCACTGGCAGTTTCACCCAAAATTACGTTGTAGCCCACCAATACCACAGCCAGGGTGGCACCCACACGTGCTGTACTTAAGCCAAAAATAAGTTGGCGTTCCACCTGGCTGAGTTTAAAGGTTTTTTGCGTTAGCCATGCTGCAATAAATTTTGTAGCTACTGCAAGTACAATCATTACCCCGGCCACCTTTAACGCACCAAACCCTTTCAACAGAATTTTAAAATCTACCAACATGCCTACTCCTATAAGAAAAAAGGGTATGAACAGGGCATTACCTACAAACTGTATCCGGTTCATTAAAGGCGAGGTATGCGGTATAAACCTGTTGAGCGCAAGACCCGAAAGAAAGGCCCCTATGATAGCTTCGAGCCCGGCTACTTCAGCCAGGAATGATCCTAGAAATACCATCGCCAAAACAAAAATGTATTGTGAGATGCTGTCATCGAATTTCTTAAAAAACCAGCGGGCAATTATAGGAAAGCCTAAAATAATAATTGCAACAAGTATGACGGTAGAAACCGACAGCTTTATCCAAAAAGCAGGTGCTATGTTGCCTTTTGTTGTACCCAATACTGCAGCAAGTACCAACAACGAGAGCACATCGGTAATAATGGTGCCACCAACAGTTAGCGTAACCGCCTTTTTATTAGCTATGCCGTACCTGCTTGCTATAGGATAAGCCAGTAGCGTATGAGAGGAAAACATTGAGGATATGAGAATTGCAGCCGCCAGGCTATAGCCCAACAAGTAATAAATGGCAAATGAGCCAATAAGCATAGGCACAATAAATGTATACAGGCCAAAAGCCAGGCTTTTAAATAAATTCTTCTTAAACTCGTGCAGGTCTATTTCAAGCCCTGCAGTAAGCATAATATATAAAAGTCCAACTGTTCCAAATAATACAATGCTGCTATCGCGAAGCAACAAATTAAAGCCATGGGGGCCTACTATAACCCCCGCTACAATTAAGCCGATAATAGGAGGGACTTTTATTTTCTGAAACAACAAAGGAGCGAATAATATTATAAAAAGTACCAGCGAGAAAATGATTACCGGGTTGGTTAAAGGAAGGTTGAAATTGAGTTCAGTCAATAATACCATGTGTCAATAAATTGAAAGGTTTACCTGGTTAGTTGAAGCGTGTATAAAATACTGCAGTCCTGTTTTACAATTTCTCTTTCACCTTCCAATGTGTTTTCGCCTCGTTTGGTTAGTACCACTTTAATTTTTGTATTTGTCTCGCTTGGGTTATTCCCAATATTATCAGCTAACTCAATCCTGTCATTAACAATTTTTCCTACATATACCCTTGTTATTTTGTTTGCTACAGTTGCTTGTACAAGTACTTTGTCGTTATTAAAACTGATATTCCACTTTTCGTTTTTTTCATCCCCAATTGCCGATCCCATACAGGTGGTAGCCGTACAACGCATCCTTGTATTCCAGTCACCTGATAAATTATTTTGTACTAAGTACAAACTATCATCACTTGGTAAACTATCCTTTAGCACATTTTGTGCTTGCTCTTTTTGCTGTATTGCTAACTCACGCTGTTGTAGCTGCTGTTCTTTAGCTTCAAGTTCTTTTTCTTTTTGCTCCAGCTTGCTGGTTCTTTCCTGCAGGTTACAGGACGGCAGAAACGTTAAGATATACAGGCAACATATTATCCCCTTTTTCATGTTCAATTATTTATGAGCATTTACTAAAAAACATTTATAGTTGGCACATATGCTTTGGTAAGTGCTTTGGTCGCAAGGTTAAAAAATTGTTCCATATACTGTTTTGGCTGAGTAATTGACATACTTAAGTTGGTTATGTTCAAAAAGAATTATGAAAACACTCTTAGGTACATAATAATTTATTCATTTGAACGTTTGACCATAAAAATACAGATATGAATACTTTAACGACAATTGCAGTTTGGTTAGCAGGATCCGCAGTGTTACAGATGATTGGGTTTTATTGTTATTCTACTTATCAAAAATCAAGAATTTTGAAATCCCTTTCATACGAGGGAATTAAAGAAGAAAATGCCATTACTTTTAATAAGCCCGGCGGAAAAGTACATTTTTCCGGGGCACGGCTAGGAGGAAAAATACATGTAGTCCACCATTCCAACACTTCTAATGGAATAGGTTCCTCTAAGTCAAAAACCAAGACTATGCTTAAGCAGGTTGCCAATTAAATATTGTGTTTTTTTGTTTGTGACCTGCTTCTAAGCACATCTAAAGTATTAATTCTGTATACTTTACTAGTAATTGCTGTTTATTCTATTTAAATTTAATAGGGCAAGCGGCAATAGTTCAGTTGGTAGAACATTAGCTTCCCAAGCTAAGGGTCGGGGGTTCGAATCCCTTTTGCCGCTCAGTTCTTTTTTAATGATTATCAATTAAACAAAATATTCCGGTCATACAATACAGTAAATATATCTTCATATGTATTGGCCTGCTTTTTTGTATGATTGTCTTGCATAGTTTAATGGGAATGAGAATCTTTACAGACTGAAACTACTTACATGGCATATGATATTGAAATAATATTAAACCGGCAATTGGCTGATTGTTTATCAATTCCTGTTTTTATAACCGATACTAAAGGCAATTTGCTCTTTTACAACGAACCGGCTGAAGAGATTTTGGGAAAGCGATACGAAGACACCGGCGAAATGCCTGTTGAGGAGTGGTCAACAATTTTTAAGACGAAAGAATTTGATGGGAATGAAATTGCCCCAAAAGATCTTCCCCTGGTAAAAACGCTTACAGAGCAATTGCCATTTCATAAAACATTTTTAATTGAGAGTTTGCTGGGGAAACTTGAAAAAATTTCACTAACGTCTTATCCCATAATAGGTAGGACGGGTAAATTTTTGGGTGCTGTAGCAATATTTTGGAGACAAAAAGAAGAATGAAAATAACTCTATGGGGCGTACGTGGATCCATACCCACCTCCGGCTCTGATACTAAACATTATGGTGGAAATACTCCCTGCATTGAAGTGTCGGAAGATGGATGGACTTTAATATTGGATGCCGGTTCTGGTATGCAACGTTTAAACTCAACTATAAACCTTGAGCAAAAGAGGGTTGATATTTTGCTTACACATTTGCATTTTGATCATATTCAAGGACTTGGTTTTTTTAAAGCGTTGTTTAATCCTGAGATGGAAGTTCATATTTGGGGACCAGCAAGTAGTTCAAACACTTTACGTTCCCGTTTAGGCAAATATTTTTCACCACCATTATTCCCGGTTCATTTTAGGGATCTTCCATGCAAATTGCACCTGCACGAAGTGGAAAACACTACTTTTACTATTGGGCCCTTTACTATCCAATCAAGGTATGTAACGCATCTTGGGCCTACTATAGGCTTTAGAATTTCTGATGAGCATGCTGTATTATCCTACATTCCCGATCATGAACCTGCTTTAGGCCCAAAAGGATTGATCAGGGATTTAAAATGGCTGTCAGGTAGCGACCTGGCTCTAAATGCTGATCTGCTTTTGCATGATGGCCAGTTTTCTTCGGAAGAGTATAAAAACAAAGTTGGCTGGGGTCATTGTTCCATGGAGGATGCTACAACATTTGCATCTCTGGCAGGTGTTAAGCATTTAATGCTTTTTCATCACGATCCATCGCATACTGACAAGCAATTGGACCAGCTTTTTAGTGACATGGAGTATGCAAAAGGCAATAAAATGAAACTCGATCTTGCTGTAGAAGGTATGGAGATTAATCTTGGCAATAAACCTAAGAAGTAGTTGTCTTCTTCATTTTAATCAAAATTACTAATTGGGATAGGGGTACTACTTAGAATGGGTTACCTTTTTTAGCCCTGAGTATTAATGTGTATAATTTACACATTGCATTGCCCGTTTTGGCGAGGTAAAATTTTTAAACTAAAATTTTATGAAAAGTATTAGTAAAACAATAAGTTCACTTTGGTTTGATAATGAAGTAGTTAATAACCTGAAGGGTCAACAATTGAGTAAGGAGATTTTATATACGCACCTTATTAGCGGAAAAATTACATTGAAGGAATACTTATCATTGATCTAAAAATGTGTGTTTAATAATCACTCATAAAACAAAAAGCAGCGCCTGGTTAGACGCTGCTTTTTGTTTTATATAAACCTGATGTTAACCCTTTTTTGGAAATGCGGGCTTGTTTAGAAGGCCGTATTATATCTTTTTAACTGAAACAGCATTGGGACCTTTATGACCCATTTCTACTTCAAAAGTTACTTTATCGTTTTCTTTAACCGGACCTGACAGGCTGTTGATGTGAACAAAAACACTTTCCTGCGTTTGTTGATCTTTTATAAAGCCGTATCCTTTAGACTCATTAAAGTGCGTTACAACACCGGTACGTACAACTTCCTGTGGACCAGAATCTTCCTGTTTGGGAGTACCGATTCTAATATCTTCAGTATTAATAATTTTTTTCTTCCTTGGATCCGGCGGAGTAGAACTGATGTTTCCATTCTCATCTATATACGCCATCATGTCCTCGAGGCTTTGCCCTTTTTTTGCATTTGCCTGCCGTTCTTCTTTCTTTTCCTCTTTATCTTTTCTCTTCTGTATTTTTTTCTTTTCTTTCTCTTTTTTGTTAAAAGTCTCCTGCGATTTAGCCATGTATGTTTATAAGTTTTGTATTAAGGCCCATGCGTTTACAGAAGCCTATAATGTTTTAAGCAAGTGAAGGTACGAATTAACCCGCTTACTTAAAACAGTAAAAAATTAGTTTGCCATTATGAATAAGTCAATAATAACTTTTTTTGCTTGCTAAAAACCAAATACACAGGTATAAATGACCGCAAAAAAAATTCACTATCTTCTTTTTGCCTGTTGTTTTTCCAGGAATTTTTCGAATTGAGTGAGGCTAAAACTGCTTAAGTTGTTTTGTTTGGAGACCCCACCTTTTTGAGCTGCAAGTACACCAAACCTTATGTCTGTAAAAGCATCAACTCCATGTGCATCGGGATCTATAGAAATCAATACTCCTTTTGATATAGCCTCATCAAGATGGCGCCAATCCATATCGAGCCGGCGGGGGTGAGCATTTAGCTCAATAACTACATTATACTTTGCACAGGCATCAATAATGGTTTTGTAATTAACCGGGTAACCATTACGACTTAGTAGTAATCGGCCGGTCATATGACCAAGAATGGTAGTATATGGATTTGAAATAGCAGCAATCAAACGGGACATTGCTTTTTCTTCACTCATTTTTAAATTTGAATGAACGGACGCAATTATAAGATCAAAAGTAGATAACACACTTTCATCATAATCCAAATTGCCATCGTTAAGGATATCAGACTCAATACTTCTAAAAATTTTGAAAGGTGCTAGTTCTTCATTCAACTCCCTAATTAACTGGTGTTGAGTTTTTATCCGATCAGGAAATAATCCATTAGCATAAAAAGCAGATTTGGAGTGATCGCTGATTACCAGGTATTCAAATCCCTGGTTTAAAGCACCCCGCGCCATTTCTTCGATTGTATTACTGCCGTCACTCCAATTGCTGTGGCTGTGAATGATCCCCTTAATATCTGACACTTGCAAAACTTCAGGAATATTGTTTGTTTGAGCCCTCGGTATAATGTGGGCATGCTCTCTTAAAAATGGAGGAATGTTAGCTACGTTATTTTCTGAAAATATATCTTCCTCCTTTCTAAATTGCGAAGTTATAGTATTAGGAAAGGCCTGGTGCCAGGCATACAAAAACTCAGGGCTGCCAGTAGTCTCAAAAAGTTTGTTGTAGATGTTTACTGCCGTTGTAAGATAAAAGTGCATGGTTACATTTTCTGTTCCCTTTGCTTCTAAAAAAAGTTCTTTCTCTTCTATGATATATTCATTTGCCGATAGATAAGTTACCAGGCTTTGGTGATCAATATCAGTCACCCATTCAAGCTTATGAATTACTTCTGCCTGTCTTCTAAAATCACCGGTTATTACGAAGGTATAGTTTAGATCCTCTTCTAACCGTTCGGTAAAAGCTGTTGCAAATTCTTCTATTTGCGAATAGAGGTAATGGCCCTGGTTATTCAAATAAAATTCAATGGAGGCCTTAATATTTTGCTGGGTTTTTTCGCCAAAACCTTTGTAAAGTAACAGCCTGTTTTCGTTGCAGGCATAAAGCAGTTCACCAATACTTTCAATTTCAAGTTCTTTCCAAACGGTAGCTATTTTTTTTGGCCCCAGCCCCTTTATTTTCATTATTTCAAAAAGCCCAACGGGAGTTTTGATGATGTATGAATCAAGTTCGGGCAGCCTTCCCGTTTGAAGTTGTTCAAATATTTTTTTTGCTATTGATGCCCCGATGCCCCGCAGCCCGGGTATTTTATCAGCAGGTAATGTGGAGAGTTGTACAGGTAGTTTTTCTATAGCGAAAGCAGCAGATGCATAAGATTTTGCTTTAAAACTATTATCCCCATGTATGTCTATCAAATTAGCTAATAATGAAAAATTATCGGCTATGGCATAATTATTCATCAATCAATTTTTATTATAGTGAAGATAGAAATAAACTGATGCTGACTTCCATTCAAGTACGTCAAAATCACCAGTAGAGAAACGGAAGATAAATGAGAAATTTAAGTCGGGTTAAGAATAACGCAAAATATCAGAATTCTTACACGCATCACTGAAAGTAGAAGAAAAATAATACTGTAGTTATCCAAAATACTGTCCGAGGTATTCGTTTTGTTTTAGTTCTTCAAGACCTTCTATCGTAAGCGGTTTATTAATAAAGTCAATAACAATTTCGTATTGATTGGCACGACTGAAATCTTCGGGGTTAACTGTTGAAGAAAGGATGACCACTTTGGTTTCGGGTATGCGGTCTGAGTATTTCATGAGATAATCTTCCAGGAAGTCCCATCCATTCATTACCGGCATATTCAGATCAAGAAATATGATGAGAGGTGCTTCGTCTTTTGAGTTGTTGTTTTTTCTGTTGGCAAAATATTCTGAGAAAAAGGCCAATCCAGCTTTGCCGTTTTTTGCCACCAGCACTTCATCAGCAAAAGCAGCTTTTTTTATAACCAGGTCGCATAAGGTTAAGGTTATCTGGTCATCATCTATACAAAAAACCCGTTTGATCATAGGATTATTTAATTTTTAAAAGTAATGATAAAAGTAGAACCTTTATCTACTTCGCTGTCCACCTCAATTTCTCCTCCCATTACTCTTATTTGGGAGTTAACCATATATAAGCCTAAACCTTTACTGTCGGCATGATCATGAAAACGTTGATACAAGCCAAATATTTTATCCTTGTGCCTATCCATGTCTATACCCATGCCATTATCAGAAAAAAAGAGCTTCGTAACATCATTTACTTTCTTTGTGTACACATTAATTAAAGGCTTACGATCAGGAGAGCTGTATTTAAGCGCATTGGTAAGCAGGTTGAGTAATATGCTTTCAAGATAGCTTTTGTTAAACTCAATGTTTTCTACTTCTTTAAAGTCCTGTTGAATTTCTGCATGAGCAGTGTTTACAGTATTTTGAACAGAGCTTATAACACGATCTAGGGTTTGAGGTATGCTCAGCGTTTCGCGTTTGGTATTTACATTATTTTTTATGATCAGCACATTGATCAAATCGTTGACTGTATCATTTAGTTGAAGGGTACAATCTTTAAAATTTTTGAGAAGGAGGGAGGCCATCGGGTCCGTGATAGAAGACATGTCAAGCAATTGAAGAATACCCAGCAAATTGGATAACGGTGCCCTTAAGTTGTGAGAAGTTATATAGGAGAACTGCTTTAAATCG
>JBBQVY010000007.1:0-50994 GCA_038211085.1 Chitinophagales bacterium
GATCGTTGCAGAATTTGGTAAGTGGAATTTTTATGAGCCAGGCTGCAGAGCTAATATGAAGCATTCGTTGCGTCGCCCTCTTGTACTTTCTGTACAACATTGAGAAGTGAGCAACCATATACAGCAATGAAGTCCTTGTTAATATCTACCGGGGTTTTCAAACACTTCAATACATGAATAATCAACTACTAAAAATACTATGCAACAACTTCTTGCCAGTATCAAGGGGTTTCTTTCAAACGTAATCAACAAAAACAAGTTACAGAGTGGTCATTTTATGTACCGATTGCAAACTATTAAAATACAATTTTTGAGAAAGAATATTTATGCAAGAAAAATCGAAAATAGGACTGTATGGCTCAATGGCTGCTAATATCGCGGTGGCAATAGTAAAGTTTATAGCAGCATCTGTTACCGGTAGTTCGGCCATGCTCTCCGAAGGAATACACAGCACCGTTGACTCTAGCAATGGATTATTGTTGCTTTGGGGAATTCGTAAAAGTAAAAAGCCTGCAGATGAAATGCATCCATTCGGTCATGGACAGGAGCTATATTTTTATACCCTTATTGTGTCGGTCCTCATATTTGGTTTGGGTGGCGGCATGTCCGTTTACGAAGGGGTAATGCATATCACTAACCCGGAAGCGGCTGCAGACCCTACATGGAATTATATTGTTCTCGGGTGCTCTGCAGTGTTTGAAGGTATATCACTCGCAATACCGTGGCGAAAATTTACTAAGGTAAATGGTTCAGCACATTTTTGGCATAAGTTACGTGCCAGTAAAGACCCTGCTTTTTTCGTAGTTATTTTCGAAAATGGCGCAGCGATGGTTGGTCTGTTTATTGCTTTTTGCGGCGTGTTTTTCAGCCATTATTTTCAGCTACCTGTTTTAGATGGTGTAGCATCAATATTAATAGGATTGGTACTTGCATTTGTAGCGATCATTTTAATTATCGAAAGCAGGAATTTATTAATAGGTGAAAGCACCACAAAAGAAAAGATAAAAACCATTTACGACATTGTAGATGCAGACCCTGATGTGGTCAAATTAAATTGTCCGCTAACAATGCAGATGGGCCCTGATGAATTGCTGCTTGCGCTTGATGTAAAATTTAAAAATGATTTGACCAGCCAGGACCTTACAAATGCAGTGCAAAGGCTGGAAAAAAATATCAGGCAAAAACTTCCTGATGTAAAAAAGATTTTTATTGAAGCAAGCAATCTTGTGGAGGCTAAAGAAGAATAGACCTCTGTCATTAATTTATAAAGATGCATTAAAGAATAATAAATCAATGCTGATAATAGAAATTTAAATCATGAGATGAATAAGCAAATATTAAAAGATACCATTGAGCAATTGTTTGCTAAAGACAAAGGCTTACTTGCAATGGACGAAAGCAACGGCACCTGCAACAAACGTTTCGCCGCCGCAGGCATTCCGCAAACAATGGAGATGAGGCGTAAGTATCGTGAACTGATTGTGACCACACCCGGTTTAAATGAAAGCATCGGCGGTGCCATTTTGTATGATGAAACTATCAGGCAGCAAACAAAAGATGGTATACCCATGGCTGATGTGTTAATAAAGGCTGGAATTATTGCGGGAATAAAAGTGGATACAGGTGCTAAACCAATGGCTGGTTTTCCCAATGAAAAAATCACGGAAGGTTTGGATGGGCTACGTGAACGTTTAGCCGGATATAAAATAATGGGTGCCCGCTTTGCAAAGTGGCGTGCCGTAATTACAATAGGCAACGACATTCCAACTTCAACTTGTATTAATGCCAACATACATGCGCTTGCCCGATACGCAGCCTTATGCCAGGAGGCGGGCATTGTACCCATTCTAGAACCTGAAGTTTTGATGACAGGCAATCACACGTTACAACAATGTTATGATATAACTGAGCAGGTTTTGAAAACGCTCTTCTATCAATTGTATAAATATAAAATCTATGTAGAAGGAATGATTTTAAAACCGAACATAGTTATTGCCGGAACAGAAAACGCTGAGCAAAACAGCATTGATGAAGTAGCCGAAGCGACTGTGAATTGTTTGCTTTCATCAGTGCCTGCTGCCATGCCTGCCATTGCATTTTTATCCGGCGGACAATCGCCGGAAACTGCGGCGGCGCACTTAAATGCTATCAACACAAAGTTCAAAAACCACTTGCCATGGATCGTTTCGTTTTCTTTTGCCAGAGCTATTCAGCAACCTGCATTGGATGTTTGGAAAGGACAAGAGGATAAAATAGAAGCAGCGCAAAAACTATTATACAAGCGGGCAAAGCTTGATGCTGCCGCACGCCAGGGTAAATACAATGCAGCACTGGAACAATCAATTGTCTAACTATTAAAAATTTCAGAACACTTTTAAATTATCGACATGGAAACTAAAACAGAAACACTCGAACAGCAGGGCATCAACACCGTTCGCATACTCGCTGCAGATGCAGTACAAAAAGCAAATTCAGGTCATCCCGGAACGCCGATGGGGCTTGCACCTGTTGGTCATGTTTTATGGGCGGAAAGCATGAACTATAATCCCCGCAATCCGGAGTGGGCAAACAGGGATCGTTTTATTTTATCGTGCGGTCATGCCTGTATGTTGCAGTATAGTTTTCTATACTTAACAGGTTATCCCATCACGCTCGACGATATTAAAAAATTCCGGCAACTGCACAGTAAAACGGCTGGACATCCCGAATACGGATTGTTACCCGGCATTGAAGTAACTACCGGCCCATTAGGCCAGGGATTTGCCAACGGTGTTGGGTTTGCCATTGCACAAAAGTATCTGGCAGCACGGTATAACAAACCTGGTTTCGACATTTTCAATTATAAAATTTACACCCTCTGCAGCGACGGCGATATAATGGAAGGTATCACTGCCGAAGCCGCCTCTTTAGCCGGGCACCTACAGTTGGGCAATATGATTTATTTGTATGATGATAACCATATCAGCATTGAAGGAGATACCAACATTGCATTTAATGAAGACGTGGCGCAACGCTTTGAAGCGTATGGTTGGCATGTGCAGGTATTGGCAGATGGCAATGATTTGGTTGCTTTATCAGCAGCCATAAAAAATGCACAAAAAGAAACTGATCGTCCTTCGTTGATAAAAGTGCGTACCCATATTGGTTATGGAAGTCCCAACAAACAAGATACGGCTGCTGCACATGGCTCGCCGTTAGGCGAACCGGAAGTGAAACTTGTAAAGGAGAATTTTGGTTTTGACCCTGATCAATATTTTGTAGTGCCCGAAGAAGTATTGAATTACTATCGCGAAGCAGGTAAGAAAGGGATTGATAAAGAAAAGGACTGGAACGATCTGTATAAAAACTACAAAGAAAAATATACGGAACTGGCTAATGAATACGAGTTATTGACCAGTGGTAAATTACCCGATGGATGGAAAGAAAAGTTGCCGGTTTTTAAAGCTGGTGAAGAAATGGCCACCCGTAAAGCATCCGGCAAAGTATTAAATGCTATTGCTGAATATATGCCGGGCTTAATTGGTGGTTCAGCAGATTTGGCTCCTTCTACCGACACCAACCTTGCGAACTACAAATCATTTTCAGCAGAAAATTATGAGGGTCGAAACTTTCACTTCGGCATCAGAGAACACGCAATGGGCGCTATCTTAAATGGAATGGCACTCAGCAAATTCATCATTCCTTATGGTGCCACCTTCCTGGTATTTTCTGATTATATGCGGCCACCCATACGGCTGGCAGCTATTATGAAAATTCGTCCCATCTATGTTTTTACACACGATAGTATTGGGTTAGGAGAAGATGGAACCACTCACCAGCCCGTAGAACAATTGATCGGTTTGCGATCAGTTCCTCATGTAACCGTTATCCGTCCCGCTGACGCCAATGAAACCGTACAAGCCTTGCGGGTAGCCCTTGAATATTCAGACGGGCCGGTCGCGTTAATATTAACCCGGCAGGGACTTCCGATAATTGACCAGGAAAAATATACAAAGGCCATTGAGTTAGAAAAGGGCGCTTACATTCTTTCGGAACCAGCAACACAGCCGGACATTATTTTGATTGCCACGGGTTCGGAAGTTCAATTGCTATTATCGGCTCAGCAAAAATTAAAAGAACAAAACATAGCAGCACGGGTGGTGAGTATGCCTTCATGGGAACTGTTTGAGAAGCAGGACAAGGCCTATAAAGAAAAAATATTTCCCGTGTCCTTACGCAAACGGTTGGCAGTTGAAGCCGGATCGCCATTGGGGTGGCTAAAATATGTAACCGATGAAGGCGATGTTATCGGCATTACCACCTTTGGGGAATCTGCACCCGGCGAAGAAGTGATGAAAGATTATGGCTTTACCGTGGAAAATGTAGTAAAGAAAGCGAAAGCTTTGATTTTATAGTTTAGCTAACTACAAATGAATATTCTAATTACAGGAGCAACAGGTAATGTGGGTTTGTCGGTATTAAAACACCTTACAAATCATAACAATAATTTAAAATTAATAGCAGGGGTGAGAAATATTGAAAAAGAAAAAGACAAACTACAAGAATTCATTGTTTCACTTGTAAGTTTTGACTTTGAAAACGTTCAAACATTTCAACCTGCACTTCAAGGGATAGACATACTTTTCTTACTTCGTCCTCCACAACTGGCAAACGTTGAAAAGTATTTTAAACCACTAATTGAAGAAGTTAAAAAAAGTAGTGTCAGGGAAATTGTGTTTTTATCAGTTCAGGGAGTTGAGAACAGTAAAATTATTCCGCACCATAAAATTGAAAAACTTATTACAGACCATAAAATTGCTTATACCTTTTTGCGACCTGCCTATTTTATGCAAAATTTTACTACAACGCTGCGTTTTGACTTAGTGAACAAGCATAGAATATACTTGCCGGCAGGAGGCGCAAAATTCACCTTAATAGATGTTGATGACATTGGTTTAGTAGCAGCAAAGGTGCTGTTTGAACCACAAAAACACTTCAACAAAAGTTATGAATTAACAAACAACGAAACGCTGACCTTTGGTGAAATGGCTCACAAATTGAGCAATGGTTTGGGTGAAAAAATAAAATTCATTTCGCCCAATTTATTGCAATTCTATTTGACAAAACGAAAAGAAGGGGTTCCTGCAATGTTCATTTTAGTAATGATAATGTTACATTATTTTCCAAGATTTCAGAAAACACCCAGGACAACAGAATGTGTAAAAAATATCACAGGACAAGAACCCAAATCATTTGACGAGTTTGTTCTGACAAACCTAAAACAACTGCAATGACAAAAAGCCCTGGCTACAACTGGGAGTTTGGCTGTGGTGAGGCTTCTAATTTTATTTTCATCTTTTTTTCGCTATTATGGCATTAGTCCAGGTAGACGAATAACGTCGTCTTACAGAATAAAACACTGAACCTTTATTTTACAATTTAGCTACGGTTACTGGCTAAAGATTTTTAAACACCACTACATTGCTAAGGTTGTACAGTTAGGAAAGATTTGTTTAAAAAAATAAAATAATAAAATGATAAAAAATAATATGGAAGGATCACCTGAAAATGGTGAGACTATAAAACAGGAACCCCCAACATCTACAAACAAAACCGAACAAGGAAGCGCAAATCCACACTTTCCTCAGGAATATGAAGAACAGCTAAGCACAGACATTCGTATGAAACCTCAACCATTAAAAGACCAGGACAAAACAACCGCTGAACAGTTTAGAATTGGTATTGCAGCAGACCATGGCGGATTTGAACTAAAAGAATTCCTGGTAAAAATGCTGACCGAAGCAAACTATGAGGTAATTGATTTTGGAAACAAGGAGTTGAATACCGATGACGATTACCCGGATTATGTAATTCCACTGGCTGATGCAATTGCAAATGGCAAGGTGGATCGTGGCATTGCTGTTTGTGGCAGCGGGGTTGGAGCCTGTATTGCAGCAAACAAAGTTGCTGGTGTAAGAGGCTGCCTCATCACAGAAAAGTTTTCGGCACACCAGGGTGTTGAAGATGATAATATGAATATGGTCTGTCTTGGCGGCCGTGTCATTACAGAGTCTTTGGCCGTGGAACTGGTTAATATTTTCCTGAACGCAAAATTCAGCGGCGCCGAAAGACACAATCGGCGGCTGGCAAAAGTGGCCGCTATTGAAAACAGAAATATATAAAAGAAAAGATGACAATTAATCCCCTTGCAGGATGCGGAAAGTTTTTTGAGTAAAGATTACCTTACAAAAATTGTCGATGAGGCACAAACCATGGTCAATGCTGTCTTATAGATGTTTTAAACCAACGTATGAAATTAAAATTGATTCCGGCGGCACACGAGCTCATATCCAATATGAGAGCCTTCTTCCAGGTAAGCGATAACAATCTCAATTATTTAAACGAAGAACCCATGCGTGAAGAACTATTCAGTTCTGAGCAAATGTATCAATTCGGTAAAACGCTGGCCACAAGGCATAAGGTAAGTACCAACCCCGGTAAAGACCACTTGTTGAAACGACTTGCCGACAACGAGATCACGCTACAGGAAGTTCGCAAATTGCTGACCGATTCAATAAAGAAAAACTACCAGGTAACGCCGGCAGGCGAATGGCTGATCGATAATTTTTACCTGATTGAAGAACATATACGGATCGCCAAAACGCATTTCCCTAAAAATTATAGTGAAGACTTACCCCAGCTTTTAAATGGCACATCCGCCGGTATTACCCGCAGTTACGATATTGTTCTCCAGATCATATCTCATAGCGATGGAAGAATAGATATAGAGAGCCTTGGCTATTTTATAAAGGCATATCAAACCAAAAAGCATTTAAAATTGGGCGAGCTGTGGTCTATTCCTATTATGCTTAGGCTGGCGCTGATCGAAAATATCAGGCGTGTTTCGGCCCGCATAGCTATTGATAAGGTAGACAGGAACCTGGCTGACTATTGGGCAGAAAAAATGATCGACACTGCCGAAAAAACGCCTAAGGAATTAATACTGGTATTGGCCGATATGGCGCGGTCGAACCCGCCGATCGTAGGCGCATTTGTGTCTGAGTTAATTCGCCAGTTACGTGGCAAAGGCCCCGACCTTGCACTGGTGCTTAACTGGCTCGAACAGCAATTATCCGGAAGCGGATTAACAGGTTCTGAACTGGTAAATGCTGAAAACCAGAAACAGGCTGCAGACCAGGTTTCAATAAGTAACAGCATTGGAAGTCTTCGGTTACTGGGCGCCATGGATTGGCGGACCTTTGTTGAAACGCACAGCATAGTTGAAGAAATACTATTACAGGATAAGGATGGAATTTATGGCCTTATGGATTTTCAAACCCGCGACCACTATCGTCATGTTGTGGAAAGCATTTCCAAAAAAAGTGATTTAAGTGAAGCAGAAGTTGCCGGTATTGCCATACAGTTATCAATTGAACGTACACCGGCAGCAGGTGATGATCAACGCCCAGCTCATGTTGGCTTTTACCTGGTAGGCGAAGGCGTAGTACAAACAAAAAAGACTGCAAAAATCCATGTGTCTGCTATTAAAAAAATGCAGCACACTTTTAAACACTTTGCCTTCCCAATTTATTTACTGCTGATTATACTTATAACTTCAGGTATAAGCGCCGCCATTTACATTAAAGTACAAGCGGTAACTACACATACCTGGTTGCATGTGTTGGTTAGTTTGCTGGCAGTGATCTGTGCAAGCCAGCTTGCCATTTCCGTGGTTAACTTTTTTGCTACGCTGATGGTTAAACCCGATCTTTTGCCAAGAATGGATTACTCAGTAAAAATCCCTCCTTCATCCGCCACAATGGTGGTTATTCCGGCTATGCTTACTACTGTTACCGAAATTGAAAATTTAGTGGAGGCTTTGGAAGTAAGGTTTTTAGCAAACAGGAAAGAACATTTACACTTTGGTTTACTTACAGATTTTACCGATGCTCAACATGAAACCCTTAATAACGACCAGCTACTTTTAGATACCGTAAGAAATGGCATTGAAGGGCTGAATAAAAAATATCAAAGGGAAGATAAAGAGCTGTTCTTTCTTTTCCATCGTCCCCGAAAATGGAACCCACAGGAGAATGTATGGATGGGTTACGAAAGAAAACGCGGTAAGCTATCAGATCTTAATTCGTTATTAAGGGGTATTTCAAAAGAACATTTTTCGCTGGTCATAGGAAGTGAATCTATTTACCAAAAAATAAAATATGTAATTACGTTAGATGCCGACACGCAATTACCTCTTAGCTCAGCCTGGAAGTTAATCGGCACCATGGCACATCCGCTGAACCGCGCCTGGTACGATAATAAAAAGAAGCGGGTAACCAAAGGCTATGGAATATTGCAGCCAAGGGTAACCGTTAGCCTTCCCGACATAACCGGTTCGAGATATACCCGAATGCATGGAAATGAACCTGGCGTTGACCCATATACCCGTGCATCGTCGGATGTGTACCAGGACTTATTTGGAGAAGGTTCTTACATTGGAAAAGGTATTTATGATGTTGATATATTTCAAAAAGTATTGGAGGGAAAGTTTTTAGAAAACCGCATTCTCAGCCACGATCTTATAGAGGGTTGCTATATCCGATCGGGGTTGTTAAGTGATGTGCAACTGTTTGAGAAATACCCATCAACCTATAACGCCGATATGAAAATGCGGTTGCGCTGGATACGCGGCGACTGGCAGATTTTTCCGTGGGTTTTACCATGGGTAAAGGGTGCCAATAATCGTTTATATAGAAACCCGATTTCTGCATTATCCCGCTGGAAAATTTTTGACAATATGCGGCGCAGCCTGGTATCCATTGCGCTAACAATCTTGTTGCTATTAGCATGGCTTATACTTCCTTCTGCTTTATTCTGGACGATTGCTGTTTCAGCCATCATTGTTTTTCCCATTTTTGTCACCTCGCTTTGGGATACCCTCAGAAAGCCAAAAGAGGTTTCATTTAAATACCACGTAATAAATTCCTTACAGAACCTCAGAGACATTACCGTTAAAACTTTGTTCACGCTCATTTGCCTGCCCTACGAAGCATACGCAAATTTGCGTGCCATTATGCGCACCATTTGGAGAATGGTCATTACAGGCAAAAAGTTGCTGCAATGGAACCCAAGTTCGCATGTTGTGCATGCAAGTGAATCCAGTTTGCGGTTCTCTTATCTTACTATGTGGATAGAACCGGTGCTTACCGTAGTTATCGCTGTACTTTTATCGGTTTATTCACCCGAAAAATTACCCATAGCCGCACCCGTATTATTTCTGTGGCTGGTTGCGCCCTTTATTACATGGTTTGCCAGTAAACCCCTTGAGAAACAGGTTACTATACTTACCGGCGATCAACATATTTTTCTTCAGAAAGTGGCCAGGAAAACATGGAGCTTTTTTGAACGCTTTGTGGTGCTGGAAGAAAACTGGTTGCCACCCGACAATTTCCAGGAACAACCTGCAGAACAAATTGCTCATCGTACTTCGCCCACTAATATTGGCCTCTCTTTATTAGCCAATTTAAGCGCCAACGATTTTGGATATATAACTACCAGCCAGTTAATTGAGCGTACCAGTAATACCCTCAACTCAATGGAAAAGATGGAACAATACAATGGCCATTTTTATAATTGGTACGATACTGAAACGCTGCAACCGCTTCATCCAAAATACATTTCTACTGTGGACAGTGGAAACCTTGCGGGCCATTTACTGGTACTTCGACAAGGTTTATTGGCATTGCCAAATCAAAAAATTATAAGTCCAAAAATATTTGAGGGGCTTCGGGATACTTATCGCGTACTGTCAGACACGATAGTTGCATTCCAGATCAGGTTGCCCGAACAACTTGCCCTTGACCTGGATGCCGTTTGTAATGTTGAAGTAACGGCCTTATACGAAATGCAAAATCTTTATGAAGAGGTTGCAGAAAAATTACTTGTTATAATTGAAAAACTTAACGGTGTCCCCAATAGTGAAATAACCAGGTGGACGAAACTTCTTTTTGAACAATTACAACAGTTAAATAAACATTTTAGAATTTTTACCCCCTGGTTTTTACTCAAGTCTGCTCCTGCTCAATTTAAAAAAATAAACTTCCCGGATGTAAACACCACCTGGACTAAATTATTAAAAGAAGCTACGAATTTGCAGGCTGAGGTTATGAGCATGCAACAAGAAAATAATGCAGATGAAAACCGATGGCTTGAAATAATGGAAGCCGCTTTAACCAACACAATTGATCATGCAGGCGAACTAATGTATTCATCCACAAAACTTGCCCGGCAATGCAATGTGTTTGCAGATATGGAATGGGAATTTTTGTACGACAGAACCAGCCATCTTTTTACCATTGGCTACAGCGTGCAGGAACACCGCATTGATGCAAGCTATTACGATTTGCTGGCTTCCGAAGTAAGGCTAGGCATTTTTGTTTGCGTTGCGCAAGGTAAACTGCCCGAAGAAAGTTGGTTTGCATTAGGACGTTTACTAACAAACGTAGATGGTAGCTCCATACTGCTATCGTGGAGTGGCTCTATGTTTGAATACTTAATGCCACTTTTAGTAATGCCCACTTACGACAATACATTGCTTGATCAAACCTGTAAAGCAGCAGTAGAATGGCAGATTAAATATGGTAAGAAAACAGCCAGGCCGTGGGGCATTTCGGAATCTGGTTATAATATGATCAATGCAGGCTCCAGCTATCAGTACCGTGCATTTGGCGCTCCGGGCCTCGGGTTAAAGCGTGGGTTGGAGGAAGATGCGGTGGTGGCTCCATATGCATCTGCAATGGCACTGATGGTAGCGCCGGAAAAGGCATGTGAAAACCTTGAGATGCTTCACAAAAAAGGTATAGAAGGAAAGTATGGGTTTTACGAAGCCATTGACTATACCACATCGCGTTTACAGCGTGGTCAAACCAGCGCTATTGTGTATTCATTTATGGCGCATCACCATGGTATGAGTTTATTGTCCCTGGCCTATCTTCTGCAGGATAAACCAATGCAAAAGCTATTTGAAGCAGAACCACAGTTTAAAGCAACTTTATTATTATTGCAGGAAAGGATTCCAAAAGCAACAGCTACATTCGCCCACACTACCGATATAGCCGATGTTAATTATACGGCAAGCGGCCAGGAAATAAGGATCCTCAATACCCCCCATACATCCATACCCGAAATACAGCTATTATCGAATGGAAAATATCACGTAATGATAGGAAATGCCGGGGGGGGATATAGCCGGTGGAAAGAGATAGCGGTTACCCGCTGGCACGAAGATGTTACCTGCGATAACCGTGGTACCTTTTGTTATATCCGCGATTTGGAAGATGATTCCTACTGGTCTAATACCCATCAGCCAACTCTAAAAAAAGCAGATAAATATGAAGTAGCCTATTCGCAGGGCCGGGTCGATTTTCATGTCAGCAAAAATGAAATTGATGTCCATACGGAAATAGTTGTTTCGCCCGAAGACGATATAGAAATGCGCAGGCTGCATGTAACAAACTGTTCCCGCATCCGCAAAACCCTCGAGTTTACCAGTTATGCAGAAGTAGTATTAGCTTCTGCCGCCTCAGACATGATAGCCCCGGCTTTCAGCAATCTTTTTGTTCAAACAGAGATTATCCCTCATCAAAATACCATCCTCTGCACCCGCAGGCCGCGATCGGCCGAAGAACGATCGCCGTGGATGTTTCATTTGATGGCAACGGAAGGAAAAGATGCTGAAGAAATATCCTTTGAAACAGACCGCATGGCTTTTATTGGTCATGGCAATTCGATTGTAAATCCTCAAGCTATGAAACCGGGTAAACTTAGCGGCGGCCAGGGATCGGTGTTAGATCCTATTGTGGCCATACGTTATAGAATAAACCTTGAGCCCGAAGAAACCTTTACTATTGATATGGTTACGGGCATTGCCGAAACAAAGGAAGTTTGCATGGGTTTGGTAAATAAATATTGCAATAATAAATCGCATAAAGACCGCGTGTTCGAAATGGCCTGGTCGCATAGCCAGGTTGTGCTTCGCCAGATAAATGCGTCCGAAGCGGATGCGCAGTTATACGGCCGTTTGGCAAGTTCAATTCTATTTGCGAATGATTCGTTTCGTGCCGATCCTGCCATTCTCATCAACAACCACCGGCAACAATCTGGCTTATGGGGCTATGCCATTTCTGGCGATCTGCCCATTGTTCTTTTAAAAGTTGAAAGCCAGGAAAACCTGCAATTGGTAAAGCAAATGATACAGGCGCATGCTTACTGGCGTTTAAAAGGGCTTGTATTGGACCTGATGATATGGAACGAAACGCACGATGGCTACAGGCATGCATTTCAAAACGATATCAATGCGCTTATTCCGGCCGAATTGAATGGCAAAAAAGGAGGCATTTTTATAGGGGCCTCCGACCAGATATCGAACGAGGACCGCATCTTATTTCAAACGGTAGCCCGCGTTATTATTGCTGATGGTGGCGGATCATTAGCCGATCATGTTAACAGGAAAGAGTTGGCGAAGGTGGCCATTCCTTTTATCAATAAAACCAAAACGTTTGCACGTTGGCCAATATCCATTTCGCAACCAAACAACCTGATCTTTTTTAATGGTTTGGGAGGATTTTCGCCTGATGGAAAGGAATATGTTATTGTAACAGATAACCAAAATAAAACGCCGGCTCCATGGGTAAATGTAATTGCTAATCCAACTTTCGGAACTGTGATTTCAGAAAGTGGATCAGCGTATACATGGACCGAAAATGCACACGAATTAAGACTTACTTCATGGAGCAACGATCCTGTATCGGATGCCAGCGGTGAAGCCTTTTATATAAGGGATGAAGACAGTGGACATTTTTGGTCAACCGCATTGCTGCCTGCAGGTGGCCAGTCGCCATATATTACCCGTCACGGATTTGGTTACAGTGTTTTTGAACATATAGAAGATGGCATTTATACCGAAATGACCGTGTATATTGATATGGTATCGGCTATTAAATTCATTGTTTTAAAAATACGGAACCAATCAGGACGGCCGCGCAATTTATCCGCTACGGGTTATATTGAATGGGTGTTAGGCGATAACAGAACGAAGACCGCCATGCATATTCATACAGAAATTGATCCTGACAGCGGGGCGCTTTTTGCCAAAAATCAATACAACACGGAGTTCAATAACAGGGTGGCTTTTTTTGATGTTGATTATCTGAAAAAAACATTTACCGGCGACCGTACAGAGTTTATTGGCCGCAATGGCAACCTTCAAAATCCTGATGCCTTATCGCGTTTAAAACTCTCCGGAAAAATAGGGCTTGCCTTAGACCCCTGTGCAGCTATACAGGTGCCTTTTTTCGTTGCTGAGGGCGAAGAACAGGAAATTATTTTCAGGCTGGGAGCAGGTAAAGATTCAAATGAAGCAAGTGCGATAGCCAAACAATTCAGAGGAATGGAGGTGGCAAAAGTTGCATTGGAAAATGTAAAAAAATATTGGGAAAATACCATTGGTGCTTTGCAGGTAGAAACTCCGGATGCCGCCATCAATATTATTACCAATGGCTGGCTTACGTATCAAACCCTCTCCTCGCGACTGTGGGGCCGAAGCGGATTTTATCAATCAGGCGGCGCATTTGGATTTAGGGACCAGTTGCAGGATGTGATGTCGCTGCTACATACAAGGCCCGAGCTTGCCCGCGAACAAATTTTGCTGTGTGCATCGAGGCAATTTAAAGAAGGCGATGTACAACATTGGTGGCATCCACCGGTTGGTCGCGGTGTGCGCACCCGTATCTCCGACGATTATTTATGGTTGCCTTTTGTAACAGCTTATTATATTAAACTTACAGGGGATGTCGCGGTACTGGATGTATCAATTGATTTTTTGGAAGGCCGCATGTTAAACCCCGGAGAAGAATCTTATTATGATCTTCCCCTCAATGCACATGCACCTGCCAAGTTGTACGAGCATTGTGTTCGGGCAATACAACACGGGCTCAATTTTGGCGAAAACGGTTTGCCATTAATTGGTACCGGCGACTGGAATGATGGCTTTGATAAGGTTGGCCAGCATGGTAAAGGTGAAAGTGTATGGCTGGCATTTTTTCTATATGAAATACTAAACCGCTTTGCAGAAACAGCAGCTTTACATAATGACACAATGTTTGCGGATACCTGCGTACAGGAGGCAAATACATTAAAAGCGAATATTAATAATAATGCATGGGATGGTGAATGGTATAAACGTGCCTGGTTCGACGATGGAACACCGCTGGGGTCTAAAATTAATGATGAATGTAGGATTGATTCTATCGCCCAAAGCTGGTCGGTTTTATCGGGAGGCGGAAACGAAAGCCGGGTTGGTACCGCTATGGAATCGGCCTATAAATACCTCGTACAAAAAGAGGTGGGCATCATTCAATTGTTAGAGCCCGCCTTCGACAAATCTGAATTAAACCCCGGCTACATAAAAGGATATGTACCCGGCGTAAGAGAAAATGGTGGCCAGTATACCCACGCCGCAGTCTGGATGATTATGGCATTTGCCAGGTTGGGTAATAATGAGCGGGTGTGGGAATTGTTAAACATGATTAATCCTGTAAACCATGGTAAAACCACAGCGGAAATTGCCATTTACAAAGTAGAACCCTACGTGCTAGCTGCTGACGTTTACTCCCGTGAGCCACATGCCGGACGTGGCGGATGGACGTGGTATACAGGTTCTGCCGGATGGCTCAATCGTTTGATTACCGAATTTTTTCTTGGCTTGAAACAAGAAGGAGATAAACTGAAATTTGTTCCCTGCGTTCCAAAAGAATGGGAATCCTTTAAAATACACTACAGGTATAAAAACACCATGTATCACATAGAATTTTTGCAGTCTGATAAAGCAGAAGAAATGTTGGTAACAGTAGATGGAAATATTATGGAAGACAAAATGATTACCATGCAGGATGATGGAGTGGAGCATATTGGCGTGATAAAGTTTTAGGATTGAAGGAAGTCAATGAATCCGGTCCGCTTTACGTTCCAGGCCGATGAGAGCATCGCTTACGTTTTGTTGCCGTGAAGCAATAATATTCTTCCATTATCACTTAATTGCTTTCAACAAGCCGCGTGTTATAAAAACAGGATAATAAACATGTTTTCAAGTACTTCATATCACCTGGAATAATGTCCCGTTATAATAATTTTGCTTTAACAATGCCACTTGATTTTCGTGGAAATACCCAATTTTTAAATGGCACATCTCTTAGAAATACAGGAAGAAAAAGCTCAGCGGGGAAAAATTGTTTCCATCCGTGGTAGTGTTGTGGATGTGATGTTCGAAAGCAATATCCCCCCCATAAACACAGTTATTCATACAGGCAGCAATAAAAAAGTTTCAGTAGAAGTATTGTCGCAACTAAATGATAATACGGTCCGCGGCATAGCCCTAAACCCTACACAGGGCCTTTCAAGAGGTATGGTTGCAGTAACAGAATGCAAAGAATTGACCGTGCCAATAGGCAAGGAAATTTTGGGAAGAATGTTTGACGTGTTTGGTAATACAATTGATAAAGGTAAACCATTGCAAAATATGGTACAACGCAATATTCACCAGTCCCCTCCTCCCCTTGCAAAGCGTTCTACCAAATCAGAAGTTTTTGTAACAGGCATTAAAGCTATTGATGTGCTGATGCCTTTGGAACGTGGAGGTAAAGCCGGATTGTTTGGCGGAGCAGGTGTGGGTAAAACCATTTTACTTACCGAGATGATCCACAACATGGTGGGACATAATAAAGGGGTGAGTATGTTTTGCGGCATTGGTGAGCGTTGCCGTGAGGGCCAGGAACTTTACGAAGAAATGAAAGCAGCAGGACTGCTAAAAGACATGGTAATGTTGTTTGGCCAAATGAATGAGCCACCTGGCGCCAGATTTAGAGTGGGCCATGCTGCATTAACAATGGCTGAATATTTTAGGGATGATGAACGTAGGGATGTGTTGTTGTTAATTGATAATATTTTCAGGTTTATACAGGCAGGAATGGAGGTTAGTGGATTGATGGGACAAATGCCTTCGCGGTTGGGTTACCAGCCAACGCTGGGTACTGAATTATCAAAACTGGAAGAACGCATTGCCAATACAGATACAGGTGCCATTACTTCCATACAGGCGGTGTATGTGCCTGCGGATGACCTGACGGATCCGGCTGCAGTTCATACATTTTCGCATCTCTCCGCATCCATCACCTTGTCCCGTAAAAAGGCTGGCGAAGGATTGTATCCCGCTATCGATCTGTTACAGTCCAATTCAAAAATGTGTACGCCGGGCATCATAGGCGACAGGCATTACAATCTTGCACAGCAAATAAGAGAAACACTAGCCCAATACAAAGAGTTGAAAGATATTATTGCCATGCTGGGTTTGGAGCAATTGTCGTTAACAGACCGCAACGTGGTAAACCGAGCACGACGATTAGAAAGATTTTTTACCCAACCATTTTTTGCTACGGAAAAGTTTAGTGGTATTACAGGAAAAGAAGTAAGCCTGGAAGATGCTTTGCTTGGTTGTGAAAGTATACTGGCCGATGAAGATAAAGACTTGCCGGAAAATGCTTTTTATATGATTGGAACTATTGAGGAAGCCAGGCAAAAAACACCAAAAAAAGAAGTAGAAAAAAAGTAATTTTTTTGGGCCTGACATTAATGCTTTTATGAAGCATCGTTGCCACGCTTCAAAGACATTTTTTCATAGCAGCAACGTGGCAGTTTACCCTGAGCGTGTCGAAGGGTTTACCCTGAGCATGTCGATGGGCACTCTTGTACTTTTTGATCTTTATCTTACAGGTTGTAGCTGATGAATTTTCGTCATCCTAAGACGATGACTAAAAACAAGAAATAGTATAAATTATGGAAGGGCCATCAATGAATTTGAAGATCCTGTTGCCCTTTAAAGTTTTTGCAGATGTACAACATGTAAAACGAATTGTAGCCGAAACAAGTGATGGGTTGTATGGCTTTTTACCTCAACGGCTGGATTGTGTGGCGGCCCTTGTGGCAGGCATTTTTACCTACGAAACAACCAACGGAGAAGTAAAATATATTGCTGTTGATGAGGGCGTTTTAGTAAAAGCCGGAACAGAAGTCATGGTATCCATTCGTAACGCTATTGGTGGTGCCGATCTTGGCAAGCTGCACGAAGCAGTTGAAAAAGAATTCAGGCATTTAGATGAAAAAGAAAAAGACGTTCGATCGGCAATGGCAAAAATGGAAAGCAGTTTTATGCTGAAGCTGCAGAAATTTCAACAACTATAAAATGAAAGAGCAGGCAGATAAATCGGAGGCGGATATGTTCAGCAAGAAGATAGCTGAAAAGGAAAAAAGAAAACTAAAAGCCCTGAAACAAAAAAACAATGTGTGGTTTGGTTTGGGCATGATGGGTATGATTGGATGGTCTGTTGTGGTACCGGCATTAGCAGGTGCTTTAAGTGGTATTTGGCTTGATAAAAAATACCCGCAATCTTTTTCATGGACCCTGTCATTACTGTTTGCTGGATTGATAGCAGGTATTGTAATTGCATGGTATTGGGTAAAAAAAGAAGATAAAGAAATGCACCCCGATAAAGAAGATAACAATGAATGACAAACTATATATGGTATTGATTTTTGTAGTGGGTTTGGCAATGGGTGTGCTGTTCTTTGGCGGGCTATGGCTAACCGTTAAAAAGGCTGTTACTGCTACAAACCCGGCATTGGTAATTTTTGCCAGTTTCATTTGCAGAATGGGCATTATAATGATTGGTTTTTACCTGGTAGGTAAAAACAACTGGCAACACCTGTTAATTGCACTTTTTGGTTTTATAATAGCACGTTTACTGGTAATACATTTTACAAAAGCCAAAACGATTATAACAGAAAAGGAGGCTACCCTTGAAACTTAGTCCCGATGAAACCATCTTTTGGCAGCATGGATTTGTTACGCTTAACCTTACCATTGTTACCACCTGGGCTATCATGCTGTTGCTGGTTATCGGCGCAAAATTGATTACCCGCAAATTACAAACAGGCTTGCGCATTTCTCGCTGGCAGTGCGTGGTAGAAATGGTGGTAACAACTATCAACGAACAAATTAATGAAGTGGGTTTAGACAACCCCGGAAAATACATTGGCTTCATAGGTACCTTATTTCTTTTTATCGGCGTATCAAACATCTGTATCATTTTTCCGGGTTACGAGCCACCTACCGGCTCGCTTTCTACTACTGCCGCATTAGCCATTTCAGTTTTGCTTGCCGTTCCATTTTTTGGCATATCAGAAGGCGGCATTGGTGGCTACCTAAAAACGTACCTGCAACCCACCTGGATCATGCTTCCATTTAATCTCATTAGCGAGGTTACCCGTACACTTGCCTTAGCGGTAAGGCTGTTTGGCAATGTAATGAGCGGTGGAATGATCGTGGCAATCCTGTTAAGTATATCGCCGTTTATATTTCCTGTAATTATGAATGTGCTCGGCCTGCTTACAGGTATGGTTCAGGCTTATATTTTCAGCATATTGGCAACGGTATATATCGCCGGTGCTGTACAGGTTAAAGAAGGCAAAAAACAACAATCAATTACCAAAAAAACAAAAGCGGAATAATATGGATAGTACAACAAGCATTGCCATTGCATCAATAATAATGGCCGGGTTTACAACAGGGATCGGCACCATGTTTCCTGCTCTAAGCGAGGGTAAGGCAGTAGCAAGCGCACTTACTTCATTGGCACAACAACCAGACGCCTCATCCACTATTACAAGAACATTATTTGTTGGCTTGGCAATGATAGAATCCACGGCCATTTATTGTTTTGTGGTGTCTATGATCCTCATTTTCGCCAACCCATTCTGGAACCACATTATTGCTAAATAATTATAATGAACATTAATTGGTTTACAGTCATAGCACAGGTAATTAACTTCGTTATTTTGGTGTGGCTACTAAAAAAGTTCTTGTATAAACCAGTACTACTGGCTATTGATGAAAGAGAAAAAAAGATTGTAACAAGATTAGAAGATGCCAGGCAAAAAAAGGAAGAAGCAAAAAAAGAACAGGATGAATTTGCTGAAAAAAACAAGCAGTTTGAGGCACAAAAGAAAGTAATGATGGAACAGGCTGTTACTGATACTAACCTGCAAAAGGACAAGCTGCTGGAGAATGCAAAAAAAGATGTTGATGCATTGCATACCCGGCAACAGAAAGCTATTGCAGACATGGAAGAAAACTTACAGAAAGATATTGTTCAAAAAATACAAAAATCAGTCTTTGATATTTCACGCAAAGCATTAAAAGAACTGGCTTCTGCTGATTTGGAAGAACAAATTGTAAAGCTTTTTATCGGTCGCCTTGTTGAGTTAAAAGATGAAGCGAAGAAACAATTTACAGATGCGTTTATTACTACGTCGAACCCTGTACTAATACAAAGTGCATTCGAATTGCAACAGCCGCAACAAACAGCCATTGAACAAGCTGTAAATGACGTATTGGGCAAAAAAATTAAATTTGAATTTAAAACTGCACCTGAAGTTATAAGCGGTATTGAGTTAAGCACCAACGGCTACAAATTATCGTGGAGCATTTCTGAATACCTGGCCTCATTACAAAACAACCTTTCGCAAACTATAAAAGAAACCACCGCTCCTGCAACAGAAGCTAAAAAGCTTAATGAAAAAAAGCAGGAACCTGAGCAGCAAATGGTTAACTAAAAAGATAAAATGGCAACAGGTGAACCAGATAGCATTATTGAAAAAAGTTTTGAGCAGGTAATAACAACGAGCAACAACTTTGTCTTTTCCTTCGCACCTCGTGAAGTGGGTTATGTAACCAGTGTGTCTGCTGGTGTTATAAAGGTTTCAGGTTTGCCTAATGTTGGTTTTGAGGAACTACTAAACTTTCCAAACGGCTTATCAGGCATTGCTTATAATATTGATGAAGATGAAATTGGCACCATCCTGCTGGGCGAAGAATCGCTATTGAATGCCGGCGATGAAGTAGTGCGAACAGGCCGTGTGATGGATGTACCGGTTGGCGACAATCTTATTGGCAGAGTGGTAAATCCACTGGGCGAACCGGTTGATGGAAAGGGCGCCATTAATACAAAACAGCGCTACCCTATCGAACGCCCTGCACCCGCCATTATGGATCGCAAAGCTGTTAACGTACCCATGCAAACCGGGTTAAAAGTTATTGATGCATTAATACCAATAGGCCGTGGGCAACGGGAGCTCATTCTTGGCGACAGGCAAACCGGCAAGTCCGCCATTGCCATCGATACCATCATTAACCAACGGGGTAAAAATGTGGTCTGTGTGTATTGCGCTATCGGCCAGCGTGCATCTTCTATTGCAAAAGTAGTGGCAGTGCTCAAGGAAAAAGGAGCAATGGAATACACCGTAGTAGTGGTAACAGAAGGCAACAATTCTCCCGGCCTTAAATACATTGCACCTTATGCGGCTACCAGCATAGCAGAATATTTTATGGAGCAAGGCCGTGATGTGCTGATCGTGTATGATGATCTCACCCACCACGCAAGAGCCTACCGCGAACTCTCTTTGCTGTTGCGCAGGCCACCGGGCCGCGAGGCTTTTCCCGGTGATATATTTTACATTCATTCCAGGCTGCTGGAAAGATCTACCAGGCTGAGTGATGAGCTCAAAGGCGGATCGCTTACCGCTTTGCCCATTATCGAAACAGAAGCGCAAAACATATCGGCTTACATTCCTACCAATTTAATTTCTATAACGGACGGACAGATTTATTTGTCGCCCAAATTATTTGAGTTGGGTATTTTACCTGCGGTTGATGTAGGTAAATCCGTTTCGAGGGTTGGAGGCAAAGCTCAGTTGCCAGCATATCGTTCGGTCACAGGTAATCTTAAACTGGCCTATTCACAATTTGAAGAACTGGAAAATTATGCAAGGTTTGGAACCCGGCTCGATGAACATACCCGCACAACCATTGAGCACGGCAAGCGCATTAGAAACTGGCTTAAACAAAATGAACTTCACCCATTGTCGGTTATTGAGCAACTGGTAGAATTGCTGGCACTCACCGGCAACCTGTTCGATACCATACCGGTCGAAAAAATGAAAGAAGCCGAAACTGCGTTGCTCGCCACGTGCATAACATTGGCTGATGACATGAAGCAACGCTTATTATCAGATAAAAAATTAAGTGATGAAGACAAAGCAGCAATTCTAAAATTGGCTGCCGATGCCTTATTGCCTTTCCAAGATAAAAAGGATGAGATAAAGGAAAATACTGACGGACTCAATAAAAATAATAAAGTACAAGTGATTTCCGATAAACCGGAATTAAAATGACACAACCAAAGACGACAGTAACACTAAAGGTGGTTAATAAAAAAGTTTTTGGGTAACAAACCTTTGTTTTTTAAAGCAACATCCTTGTGTTATTTCAATTCCGATTTGTCGGAACTCACTTGTACAGTAACAAATAAATGAGCAGGGCAAAACAGAAAATTAAGCATCATGGACACTTTAGAAAGCTTACGAACCAAACTGGAAAGTGCCGGGGATATTAGTACCGTGGTAAAAACTATGAAGGCTGTAGCCGCTGGTAATATTAACCAATATGAATTTGCGGTGGCCTCTTTAGCAGGTTACAAAAGGACGGTTACTTTGGGGCTTGCTGCTTATTTTAAATCGGAAAAAATAAATACAACAAACACAAAAACGCAACTGAAAAGTAACAATGAATATGTAACGGGAGCTATTGTGTTTGGGTCGGACCAGGGGCTGGTAGGAAGGTTCAACGATTCATTAACTGACTTTGTAGCAACATCGTTACATGCGTTAAAAGGCACAACCAAAATATGGGCAGTAGGCGAACGAATTCAATTGCTGCTAAATGATGCCGGCTTTAAAACTGACAAACTTTTTGCTGTTCCAAATGCAGTAAACGCCATTACATCGCTGGTGGACGAAATTTTAGTTAAGGCACAGGAGCGCATGGAAAAAGAAGGCATCACCACTTTATATATTTTTCACAACAAACCAAAAGACGGCGCAGGATATCAACCAGTAATGCAACAGTTGCTTCCACTTGATGAAAAATGGCAACACGAGTATTTTGATTTGCAATGGCCGACAAACAACTTGCCTCAAATTGCAGGAAAAGCTGAGCAAACATTATTGTCACTCATAAGCGAATATCTTTTTGTATCGTTATTTAAGGCATGTGCAGATTCACTGGCAAGTGAAAATGCAAGCAGGCTGAATGCAATGCAACGTGCAGAAAAAAACATAAAAGAATTAATGGACGATCTCAACAATTCATTTAATAGCCTGCGCCAAAGTTCCATTGATGAGGAACTGTTTGATGTTGTGGCAGGTTTTGAAGCATTGCAAAAAGACCGGAAGTAAAAATCAAACCTTTCAGAGAAGTTTATAAAATAAAAATTCCCTGCAAACTCAAAACTTGCAGGGAATTTTATTAATAGGTAATGGTTACACCGGCACCAATACCCATGTCGCTATCATAGTGGGTAGATAGTGAAAAATATTTTGTGAGGATGTATCTAAAACCAGCCATGTATTCTTTATCTGTATTAAGCATCATATTAAAGCGTAAACGCGGAGCAACGGGTATATCTTCCCTGCTAAATTGAAAACGAAATTTTCCATCGCCATCAATTCTTCCATCGGCAACAAATAACATAGGCAAAGTATATGCTATACCTGCAACTACCGTTTTACGGTTGTTCTTATTACTTTTTTGACCGAACCAGTTTTTGTCCTCATCACCAAAAAAGTTTTTGGGTCCTCCTTCTTTTTTGTAGTGGTAATCAAACCCAACATAAGGATACCACCATTGCATACGACCGAGATATCTCCCAATCATTGTTTCACTTTCATACCCATGCATATCGTGCATGCCTAAGTGCCAAAGTGTACTGGCTTTCCAACGTGTTTGTGCCAGCATAAATTCACCATCGCTGCCATTACTTTCCAGGCCTAACCTGCCCATCGGGTGAAATTTTCTATCCTCTGCGTTTAATCCACGCCTGGCTACTTTGGGGTCAGTTATATCGGTCTTATCAACCAATGGATTATCATAACTGAACACCCTGCCCATTCCACTCATCATGTGGTATAATATATGACAGTGAAAAAACCAGTCGCCACCCCGTTCGTTTGCATTAAATTCTAAAGTGTCTCTTTCCATAGGCATAATGTCAATTATGTTTTTCATTATGGCATTTTCACCCTGCCCATTCAGCAACCTGAAGTCGTGACCATGCAGGTGCATAGGGTGGCGCATCATACTGTTGTTGTAAAGTATGATCCGGATATTCTCGCCTTTCTTAATGAGTATCTTATCTGACTCCGAAACCACTTTATTGTCTAGGCTCCAAACATAACGGTTCATATTTCCTGTCAGGTCAAATTTTAATTCTTTCCAGCCCCCCTGCCCCCCGGTGGGGGGTTCTGGTAGCGTGGTTTTGGTTGGCGATCTTAGCATCTCATAGTTAAGTGTTACTATTTCCAAATTTTTATTATTCATTTCCATACCCGCCATTTGATGATGTTCCCCTCCTTCGGAGGGGTTAGGGGAGTCTCCGGTTATTTCCGGATACATCACCGTGTTCATATCCATGATCTGATTTTGCATTTTCATTCCATCCATTTCAATCATGTTGCCTTTCATGTCCATCATATCATTCATCATCTTCATACCGGCAAAATATTTGGGTCGTTGCAATTTTAAGGCAGGTACCTTCTCACCACTTCCTAACCAAAGCGAAGCATGTTTTGTACGGTCTTCAGGTGTTACCAGGAATTCATAACTTTTGTTACCGGGTATGGTTACCACAACATCATAAGTTTCAGAGGCAGCTATAATCAACCGGTCTACTTCTACCGGTTCTACATCGTTGCCATCGGTTGCTACAACGGTTATTTTACCACCCGCATAACTTAGCCAAAAATAATCGGATGCGCCTCCGTTAGCTATGCGAAGTCGTACCTTAGTTCCAGCCCCCCCACCCCCCGATGTGGGGATATAAGAAGATTGATTTTTACCGTTTATTAAAAAGTTGTCGTAGTATATATCCGTCAGGTCCATAGCATTCATGCGCTTCCACTCATTCATTACTTTGGTTTTAAACTGACCTTGTTTTATTGCTTCGGAATAGCTTTGCGTACTTCCTTTTTGGACGGCAAACCAATCCGTAGCTGCATGCAGACTGCGATGCACTTCTTCCGGGTTCATATCAATCCATTCACTTAATACTACCGGGATAGTTGGTATATCCCACTCTTCTCTTTTGTTCATGATAAATGCCCCATACATTCCAATTTGTTCCTGCAAGCCGCTATGGCTGTGGTACCAATGCGTTCCGTGCTGCACAATCGGAAATTTATATAAGTAGGTTGCCCCCGGCTTAATCGGCATTTGCGTAAGAAAAGGAACGCCATCCATTTTGTTTGGCAAAAACAGGCCATGCCAATGGAGAGAGGTCGTTTCTTTTAATTCATTATGCACATATATTTCAGCGGTGTCTCCTTCGGTAAACGTAAGCGTTGGCATAGGTATTTGCCCGTTGACTGCAATAGCCCTTTTCGATTTTTTTCCAAAAGTTACCAGGGTATCTCTTATGTATAAATGATATACTACGGTATGTGGTGGCAGCTTACTGGTGATTGTTTTTATGGAACCGAGGTGTTGCTTAGCCATTTGTATATTGTACATGGTTGCAGACATAGATCCCATTTGCATTCCACCACCTCCATCTGCATTCATGTTAGTTGAAGGTTTTTCCTTCACGAGTTTCATTCCACACTTAGGACAGTTGCCCGGTTTGTCTGCATGAATTTCCGGGTGCATGGGGCAGGTATAGGTGATAGCCTCATGATCATGTGAAGCATCTGCATTGACTGTAGATTTTTCGGGTACCAGTTTCATCCCACACTTTGGACAGTTGCCCGGTTTGTCTGCATGAATTTCAGGGTGCATTGGGCAGGTATAGGTTGCTGCCTTTTGGGTAGCTGTGCCATTTTCCATTTCCATGCCCATTTGCCCGGCTTTTGCTTTGGATGCAGGCTCCATTTTTAATGGCGCTTTATCAACAGTTTTTTTAGAATCAGCCACCTTAATTGTCTTCTTAACTAAAGTCATCCCGCACTTTGGGCAATTACCGGGTTTGCTCATTTGTACTTCGGAATGCATAGGGCAAGTGTATACAACTTTTTGCGCTGGCTGTTGATCTGCTTTCTTCGACATTTTCATGTCTTCCATTTTCTTCATATCATGCTGTGCCTTCAATTGGTTAACACCAAAAAACATGATAACGAACATTACATACTTCATCTCCTATTTATTTTTTTACTGATAATCGTAAAGCCAGATCGAAACTGAAATTGTTTTTAGGCATCTAATGGTTGGAGTTGGACGGTATTGTTTCTACAACCTCTCCGCACGAAAGCATAGCATTGCCGTAATAAGGATTTTTGATCTCCGGTTCGCTGCTTAGCCAATAGGCTTTTTTCATAGGACAATAGGCATAGAAAATAGGCTTATCTGCAAGTTTTGCAGCTTTTACCACCGCTGCCATATTAATGGAAAGATTGGCAAATAAACTCCTTTGTTTGTCAAGGCTTTTAGAATCTGCAATGGTACCGGCATCCTTCAACAACGATTTTAACGAAGCCCCGGAATTAGCATTATTTGAAAAGTCACCAAGCGATTTAAGAAAGGAAGTTGCACTTTCGGAAGCGGTTGAACTATTGCCGGCTACCAGCGCATTTTTAATTTGATAGTATGATTGCAGCAACTGGGAGAAATGATTGCTATCGGCACTGTTTTGCGCATTAGTTTTTGTTACTGTTGCAACTATAACAAGTGCAATGATGATTATTTTTTTCATTTTAATTTGATGTAAGGTTAAAACATACGTTTACGAACATGAAATACCATGCCTTTGAAAAGGATGGTCATTGAATCAAATAAGAAAACTCTGGATAGCAATACGTATATCTGCTATGGGGGGATGATAGTTTTGAGAAAAATTGCGGGTGCTTTTAATACCACCCTTCCTCAATAAAGTAACTGTAAAGAAAGAAGGTACAGAGGATGTTACAAAAACAGGGTTAGATACGATAACCGTTTGTGGAACTGTTTTAGTAATTAAGTTGAAAAAAGTGACAGTGTGGCTGCAACAATCATCTGTACTGTTTCCGGATTTTTGTTTGGAATGTTGATGCTTTGCAGCTACTTTTTGATGATTGTGATGCTCTTGTGGCGTCTTATTTCGTGCTGCCGGATGATGATGTTTATTATAACCCAGGTTGATACCTAAAGAACAGGCGAATCCTAATAAGGTGTATAATGAAAACACCATCAGCAAAAGGACTGCTTTAATTTGTATGGTTCTTTGTTTTTTCAATTAATATTTCCTATTTACAACATTCCTTTTTTCTGACGAATAAGGCTTTAAACAATCTCCATAGAAGGTACCTGATTTTCACTCTGCAAATGTAGTACAACAAAGTCTAAAGGACTAAGCAACACTTGTTAAGGGTGCATCCCAAATTGTCGCTGTTGGTCAGGCGACCAACAGCGGCGCAGCAGGCCGTTGGCGGTCGCCTGACCGCCAACTGGTCCCCATTGAGGTGCGACAATTTGGGATGCACCCCTTGTTAAAGCCCAATACATTACATCATAAACGCTAACATGACCGGTTACTTTTTTAAACTGTTTCGACAGATAAGCCACACTGCTATAGCCGATTTTAAAGGCATTCTCCATTCAGGATCAGTTCATCGTAAATGATCAGCTCCTTTCCTCTTTCCAATTTTTGATTAATGAGGTATTTTTCATTCGTTATGCCTTCTACTTCCGAAAAAAGACTACTTAAATAACAGTAGTCTTTGTGCAATAAAGCATGGCTAAGTTTTGGCTGAGCTGTAAATATGTTCCCAATGATCTTTTTCAACTAGCTGCATGTTGCCGGGTAATTGTAAGATGAAGAAGTAAAAGCCTCTTATTCTTTATTGAGATAGTTTTTGCAGTACTGAGAATTTGTGCCTGCTTTTATTGCCCATTTCAAAGTTTGTTAAAGAAATAATTCTTTGATTAAAATGTAGGTACCCATTACAAATACAAACCAGCCAAAGCCTTTTTTTAGTTTGTCGCTGTTAACCTTCTGGTTAAAATAGCCACCTATAAAAATACCTGTCACTGCTATAGCCGAAACAATTACTATGAACTTCCAGTCTATGGGATCCCGGCCAAGGTCGCCCAAAAACCCTATAAGTGAGTTTAGTGCTATTATAAGAAGTGAGGTACCAATAGCCTCCTTCATGGGTAACTTCATAATAATTACCAGTGCTGGTATTAAAAGAAAACCGCCACCTGCTCCCAAAAATCCGGTAACTATTCCTATAAGAATACCATAAAGTATCAGCACAACCGGGTTTGTATTTGCATTTGAAGATGCCTCAACCGTTTTGTTTTTTATCATGGAGATGGAAGCCGCCAGCATAAGTATAGCAAACACAACCATTACAAATAATGCATGTGTTACATTAAAAGAGCCAATCGTAAAAAAAACATCGGGCAATAATGGGATGATAAATTTACGTGCTACAAAAACAGTTGTAATGGAAGAAGAGCCGAATAATAAAACAGTTTTAAAGTTGACCAAACCATTTCGGTAATTGTTGTAAGCACCCACAAGGCTGGTAACCCCCACTATAAAAAGCGAGTACGAAATTGCAATAGTAGGTGAAATTGAGAAGAGGTAAACCAAAACCGGCACGGTTAAGATTGAACCTCCGCCACCTATTAATCCAAGTGATATTCCGATAAATAATGATGCGATGTAACCTGCTATTTCCATGGTTGCAAATATGATGGCTTTCATTAAGAGCTACCGTGATATTAGTCACACAGAAGCTAATCTTTTTTAATCCACTCAATAGAGTTCCTATGTATTATCAGCCAGTTTTTGGTTTCCATCTTTTTTAGCAGCCTGCTAATTACCTCACGTGAAGAATTTAGGTCGGTGGCAATCTCCTGGTGGGTCATCTTTAAATGCTTACCTAAGCGTGATACTTGTTTCTTCAAATAATCTTCAAGACGTTCGTCCATTTTTGTAAAAGCAATGGCATCAATTGTTTTTAGCAGTTCTTCGAACCTGTTGCGGTACGAAGTAATTACAAACTGGTACCAGCTTTTGTAGGTACTCATCCATTGATCCATAAACTCTAATGGAATGGCCAGGATTGTAGCATCCGTAAGTGCCTTCGCAAGTACTTCACTTGTTTCATGTTTTGCTGCACATACCATTGAAAGGGAGCATGCCTGCCCGGCATCAAGGTGATAAATAAAAAACTCTTTGCCTTCATCATCTTCTCTATACAACTTTACCAGGCCCTCAATAATTAGCATGGTTGAGCGGATGGTTTGACCCACTTTTAAAAGAGTTTCGCCAGCCTTTACATGCTTAACTGTTCCATGTTTCAGCATCTCTTTTTGCAAGCCATCTTCAAGCGTAGGAAATAGTTTTTTTAAATGTTCTGCGTCCATAGCATCGCAAGTTAGCGCATCTGCTAAACTAAGTAACTGCGTTAATTGTATGAGGGGTTCTTACCGTATCACTTCAAAACGATCTTGTAATATTATTTCAGTTTCATGCTAAAATACTATAATGGATAGAGCAATAAAATCAATCAAATGTTTCATTAAAAAGCTATTACCTCAACCTTTAATCTCAACTTATAAGTAACTAATTTTTAAACCAGTTTATACGATCTGTTAGGCACATAGGCATCAATCTAAAATTTGCTTTTGGGCCTGACACCATTGCTACTATTGAGATTCTGTTCTAGCCATAGCGGGATTCTCCTACTTTCAGTTCGCTAAGCGGCTTGATACCTGAGTCTCAGTCCCAACGGTGTCAGCCTTGCGGGTCCTTCACCTCGCAGAGCAAATCCTGATCGGAACCCGATATCAAGGTCTTTCCGAGGCATCGGAACTAAAACTTTGACCAACCGCTCCACCTCATTTGGCTATTTTTTACAACTAAAAAAATAGTTTGCAAACTAAGTTTATAGTTTATACCTTTATTCAACTAAAATTTTAGTTGGATGAAAAAGACATTAACCAAAGCCGAGGAACAAGTAATGATGGTGCTGTGGAAAATTAAAGCCGGCTTTTTAAAGGAGATTCTTGATGAGATGCCCGACCCCAAACCACACTCCAACACTTTAGCAACGATATTGAAAATTTTGGTGGAGAAAGACTTTGTAGGCATCAGAACTTATGGGCGTCTTAACCAGTACTACCCACTCCTACAAAAAGACGCGTATTCAAACGATAGTATAAAAAGCCTTGTAAATGGCTATTTCGAAGGTTCGTTTAGCAATGTTGTTTCTTTTATGGTACACAAAAAAGAACTCTCGGTAAACGACCTGGAATTATTGCTGGAAGGATTGAAAAAAACTAAACAATAAACCAATGCTTGCATTTGCTTACTACCTGTTAAAAGTTGTTGCGTGCAGCGGGCTGTTGTACGCCTGGTATTTCTTTGTACTGCGCAACAAACGCTTTCACCAGTACAATAGGTTCTACTTACTCGCTATCACTATGCTTGCCTGGATCATCCCGGTATGTAGTATCGAATTGTGGGTGGAACCTGTGGAGGAATTGTCGTTCCGGTTTCTGACTGTAGTTTCTAGTACAGATGCCATAGTTGCAAAGCAGAAAGCTTCTTTTTTTACTTCTCTTACTGCCGAACAAACAGCAGCGCTTTTCTATTCCGTTGTTGCTTCTTTTTTCCTGCTTACATTAATGGTTAGTCTTTTCAAAATCCGGCGGCTTATTAGCCAACATGTCCGGCAGCTATGGCACAATATCACTTTTGTTTTTATTGACGGCGAATCACCCTTCTCGTTCTTTCGCTACATTTTCTGGAACAGGGAAATAGATATCGAATCACCAAAAGGACAGCAAATTTTTAACCATGAACTGGTGCATGTAAAGGAGCGCCATAGCCTGGATAAATTGCTAATCGACCTCATCCTTATCCCCGGCTGGGTGAACCCGTTCTTTTGGCTGATTAGAAAAGAACTCAGCATGATCCATGAGTTTATTGCTGACCAACAATCGATAGCGCATGGTGATGTAAACGCCTTCGCCGAAATGCTACTCCATTCGGCTTACCCTGCACACCGTCTGGCAACTACCAATTCATTTTTTCATTCACCTATAAAACGACGTTTAATTATGCTTACCACATCCAATAAAACAAACTACTCTTATGCAAGAAGGCTATTGGTACTACCCATTTTGGCATTGGTCGTTGTTCTTTTTGCTTTTAAGGCCAAAGAAAAATTGACAACAGTAATAACACCAGTTGAAACAGCGGTAAGAAATGCCGCGGTTAACATGGCAAATAGTGCATACGACCCGGAGGTACCAACCGCGAAAACGGACGGGGTGAACACGAATGATGTAACGGGTAGCACACGAAATTTAATTAACAGCACAACCACCGGAGCTCCGGCTGACGTTGATGTACAGGATACCGGAAAGCGAAGAATCATACTTACTGATACGACTTCAAAAAAGCCGATGGTGGTATTGGACGGCGGACCAATGATGACGTGGCAGGCTTTTGAAAAATTGGATATAAAGCCTGAGCAAATAGAATCGATGAATGTATTCAAAGGAGAAAACGCGGTTGCGAAATATGGGCAAAAAGGAAAGGAAGGGGTATTAGAAATTACATTAAAAGCGACAGCGGTTAAAAGCGATGAACCCACGTTTGCCCGGGTATTTACAAGGGTGGAGAATCCACCATACTATGGTGCTGGAATGCTGGCGTTTGCAAAATATATCGAAGCCAATCTCCGGTATCCTCAGCAAGCAACAGACAATAAAAAAGAAGGAGCAGTTACCATTCAATTTATAGTAGATGAAAAAGGAGGGCTGAGCCATTTTAAAAAATTGTCGGACGTCGGTTTTGGTCTTGAAGACGAAGCAATACGTTTACTACAGCAATCGGGTGAGTGGAACCCGGGTATACAAAACGGCAATAAAGTACCTGTACAGGTTGAGCAACAGGTGATTTTTAAATTGGGGGCCAATACGGTAAGCAGGGAACCTACAGCAGTAAATATCGACATCGACAAAACCCTGTTGTGGCCAATGGATCATGGGCTGGTGAACATCGGTTTTGGCAAACAACAAGTGCCCGGTACGCAGATGATTATGAACTCGGATGGTATTTTCATAAGCGGTACACAAGGCGCCCCGGTAAGAGCATCTGCTGCGGGAAAGGTAAGCTCTGTGTTTACGCTTGGCGATGAAAAGGCGGTACTGGTCTCGCACGGCAATTTTTACACTACGTATAGCCACCTGCAGCAGGTAACAGTTAAACGCGGCCAAACTGTAGACCAGGGAAGCTTGCTTGGTACGATAGCTACAAATAAATCTGGTGTTGGTGAACTTTTATTTATTGTATCGGACAATATGGGTAAGGTGGTTGATCCGGAAAGGTACTTGGTAAAGAAGTAAGAAGTTGCTTTACCCAAGAGAGGTTGGATTTGAGTTGTGTTGGGGAGGAGAATTTTTCACGCAAAGACGCAAAGGAAAAAAAGATTCAGGTGTACTTTACCCATCTCTACAGTATATGTCTACTACCAATCAATGAAAACAGCAATGGGTTAACCAGGGACTATTTTTCCCGCAGGTGCCGATTTTAGCAACATCTCCAAAGCCCAGATGAAGGAAGTGCAGAACCAAGTAAATGAACTGCGAGGAGCATTACTAAACTGGCAAAAACCCAAAGAATTTTTGAAGATGGTACTGAAGAAGATAGCATAATTGCTTTTATTTGTGAGGCAAGAGATTGGGAATTTCAGCGGACAAGCAGGCTTTTGAAAAGTGATGGGAGGTGTAAAAGCTTTCCAGATTTCAATTCGTTAAACGGAACACTTTTTAAAATAGAAAAAAATTTCCAATAAAATGTAAATTGGTGATCGCGTCGCGTTAATAATTTGTAATCACCACTTAACTATCGAACGATGTTAATGCTAAAAAATAGACTTGTCAACAACCTGAGACAAAAGCAGCCAAAGTGGCGAATAGGTATAAATGGAATGATTTTGAATTCCCTATCAATAAGTCAATAAAAGATGAAAAATATTGTCGTGTTACTGATTTTAAAAACGTCATTAGTCTTAACGTTAACTGCACAAGATGGACATACTTTTACACTCAGCGGCTCTGTCGTTGGCAAGTCTGAAGGGAAGCTTTATTTGCGTTATTCGACCGGGAATAAAAATGTGACCGATTCTTCAGTAATCAAAGATGGGAAATTTACTTTTTCCGGATTACTGATTGAGCCAACGATAGCGGAACTGTCTGATAACATTAAAATGGAAGGCCCTAACTATAAAAACTATTATTCCGATTTTTATATAGAGTCTTCAAAAATGAATATTTCCTTAACAAACAACGCTTTTTCAGAGGCGAAGCTCGTGGGCAGTAGATCGAATGATGAGTATCGAACTTTAAATGCTCACTTAAGCACTGTTCTAACCAGAATATCCGATCTTGAAACCAACCTTAAGACAGACAGTTCCGGGCAAAAATCTCTAAAAGATTCTCTTTCTTATAATAAGAAAAAGGCTATAGAGATTCTATCAACATTTATTCAAAGCAACTTAAATTCTTTTATTTCAGTAAAGGCTATACAAAGACTTTCGTGGTTTGAAGATATCAGTGCGGATGTAAGCCTGGCTTCAATCAATTCCCTGCATTATTCGCTTCAGAAGTATAACACCACAAAATCATTAAAATCTGCCATCATAGCTGAAATTACTTCTTCAAAGGGGCACCAGGCAAGTAATTTTATTAGAAAGGATGTGAATGGGAAAGTTGTACAATTATCTTCATTCAAAGGAAAATATGTATTGCTCGACTTTTGGGCAAGTTGGTGCGCTCCTTGCCGCGAACTAACACCGCACATTAAAGGCTTCTATGAAAAATATCATTCAAAGGGTCTGGTTATAATTGCAGTTTCTTGCGATTCAAAATATGAAGCGTGGAAGAAAGCAATCAAGTATGATGGCATAGTCTCCTTGGTGAACATTCTTTCTTTTACAGAAAGCGATATGGCCTTTTTAAAAACAACAAATAGTATCGGCGCTGCAAGCTTTAAGGGTGAACTAAGGAAGCAATTTAATTTGATGCCGATTCCGGTAGCAATTTTAATTGATAGGAACGGAATAATTGTTGAACGCTACGGACCAACTGAAAAACAGCCATTGCACTGGTTAGATAGTAAGTTATCAGAAATTTTTGATAATTAGCTTGCTCGTAAATGAACCTGATCTTTATTGTTCCGGAGATCTTTTTTTTCGTTGGTAATTAGGACTTAAATGATCGCATACACACAAAAAAGCGCCTAACACAAGTATAGCCAATAGTTGGAAACGGCACCAGAGCAACCGGCTGCATATGTCTATCAGGTTTGGTTCCAGATAAAGCAATACAAATCTAAAATTCCTACTTGGCTACCTAATGAGTTCCATAATTTTCGGAAAAATTTTATTCTGTATATAAGTGGTAGCTTCCTCTTTCGACGTTAGACCTCCTTCACGATAGTACCTTATCAATCCATTTTCATCAATAATGATATTCACGGGGTACCCACTATTTAAATTTAATCGTCTGCATTCATCAGCTTCGATTGAATATATTTTGAAGGGCAAGTTATAATGACTTCTAAACTTCTCGATAACATCTGATTTTTCAAAAGTAAAAGATAAGAATTCAAAATTTTTATTGTCTTTAAATTGTTGATATAATTGATTTAAACCCTCAAACTCCGCAATACAAGGTGGGCAGGCAGCAAACCAGAAATTTACAAAAACAGTCTTTGCCTTTATATCCTCATTTGAAAAAAAGGTTGTATCATTTTCAATTTTAAAGGAAGGATAAACAGTTCCAATAATCCTGGTTTCTTTAGATAAATTGTTCTTATTTACAAACATGTTATCGAATAACAAAGGCTTTAATACTATCTTTTTTGATGCTGGCTCAATAACAGAAACTTGAAATAGATTTCTATCAAAAAGTAATGTATCTCCTATATTGGCACGTATAGAACTAACTCTCGTTGAAAGAATAATAGGCTCATTCTTCTTTGCTAACTTAATAACAAAATCCTGCCGTTCTAAATTATCATTTCTTACACCAACTCGATATTTTGCACCTTTATACTTAAACTTGCCCCACACAAAATTTGTTTTTACAACCATTAAATTGAGAATTGTAAAAGGTAAATAATTGGAGACAAGCTTTTGCTTGTAGGCGGGTCTTAAATTAATAATGTGAGCGTACTTCCTAATTTTGCCATCTTTATAAGACTCTAGATTTTTAATTTTAACGTAAGGGTATTTGATCAGCTTAGTTGCATTGTTTTGTTGAGGCCAACTCGTAAAAGTAAAGACCCTGTCATCAGAAAGATCATTATTATTATTTTGATCTGCAATTAAAAGCAACTCTCCGTTTTTTTTGGTACCCAACATAAACTCTGTTTCCTGATCAAGCACGGGTTGTTTAGAAAAGTTAGTAGTATCCCATTTATTAAATGTAAACTCCCTGTCAAAAGAGAGCGAATCAATATGGCCAGATTTTAAGTGATGATAGTAATAGTTTAAACGATTGAAAAGAAAGGTGGATACAATGAATGTATCAAGACCAAGTTTCTGGGCTAAAGCAATATGTTTCGAGTTTGGTTTAGTATTTTGACTTTGCGAATAGGTTGCGCCAACCTCCATAGCCTTACCTTTTTTAGGTGCTAGGTTAACAACAATATCATCATTCATTTTTGGAGCTAAACAAGAAGGCAAAAGAAAGATGAATATATATAAAAGCTTTTTTCTTATCATCATATTTTGGAAACTGAAAAAGATCGGTCTAAGTAATTGTCATCCGTGTGCCAACTATCCAATAACATCACGCATTGCGATACATCTAATTACTTGATTTTGTAACTTAACTTCCTGTTACTGTTGAAAATTTTCATTTCATTGAAACAACTGCTATGTCTGATCATTGGCCTGTAGATTCTGCTTTTGTTCGCCAGTGGGTTAACAACAACCTCAAAGTGCCTAGAAACACAGTTAATCAAAACGGGCTATGAGCCTGATACCATTGAGCTTACCTGAAGGCTCATAAAAAGTGAGTCAGTGACACGCCCGTTTGTAGCACTTTGCTTTACTTCACCCTGCCTACCCCAAACTGATCGCCGGCGGCTACCAGTTTGTTGCCGGCAAAATGTACCTCTACCATCTTCTCGCTACTTACATTGTTATAGTTTTCGTCTTGCAGAGTGGTAAGCACTTTACGGGTTTTTACATCTATCACTTCACCGCTGCTGGGGTAGGCATATTTGCCATCCATGCTAAAGGTTATCCAGCCGGGCATGTCTTGTAAGGGTATAGTGGTAAGCTGTGTATAAGGCGGCGTGGCGCTAAATACATGCATGCGCATATTGTGTCCGTCGGCCAGCCAAATCTCTTTCTCATCGGGGGTAAGGCCAATGCCATGGCTGGGATTGCCATGCCTGCGTACGGGTCCCATGTTCCAACCCTGCACAACTATGCGTTGTAATACTTTACCCGTATGCAGGTCGCCAACTTCAAAGCCCAGCAAACTGTCTACCGTAGCAAATACCAAAGTTTCCTTTCCGTTAATAGTAAAGGGCCTTATGAAGTTACCAAAGGGACCTGCCTTTTGTACAATAGTATGGGTATTGGCATCGGCCACAAACAACAAGGGCGATGCAATGTCGGCCATGTACACCTTTTTGCCTGATAGCCCATACAACGTGTTGTGCGCTCTCTTAACCACCTGTATTTTAGTGATGATGTCGCCGCTTGCACAATCCACAACATTCCAAAAATCTTTTTCCAAAGAGGGCAGGTACATGGTTTTGCCATCGGGCGATATCGACATACGGTCGCAGCCTCCTTCATAGGTTCTCTCCCAAACAATCTTTTCAGTATTCAGATCGATGCGCTGCAGGCCCTCAATGGTGCTAACAAATATGCTGTTGAGCGGCACGCTCACCGCCACACCTTTTACATTGGATGGGCTGCCATTTGGGTGCAGTCCTTTGGTTGGTATGCGTTTTACAAACCGATGGTTGTTATTGATATCGAACACCAGTATACCATGACCACCATAGCCCACATAATCGCGTATGCCTGGTGTGGCCACATATAAGTATCGGTTGGTTGCGGACTGCTGTGCCAGCGTGGATGCCGGGGCAGCAAGTATTGTACAAAGCAAAATCAATAGGCTAACAATTGTGCGGGATGGTACATTCATGGCTGTAGCAATTTTGGGAGGTTAACAAGGGATAAAAGATAATCAGAATGGGTGGGATTGAATGGGGCAAATATCATTTGGAAACAATCCTTTGGTTACATATCTATGCACATTTGTTGGCAGAAGCAATCGAAAAGCAAGAAATATTTAGCTTAATACCAAATAATCTATTTCCATAAAGTCATTAACTTCTTTAAGCCATTTATTTTGAACGAATGAAATATGGTCCGGATGATTGGTGTACCGATCATATAATTCCTGGTTCTCAAATTCCATCGACAAGCCATACTCATATTTATTCTGTTTGCTTATTTGCTTCAGGCATTCAAATTTTTCCACACCATTAATGTTTGCCAACTTTTTTGCTGCATTAAAAAAATCAAGCTCTTCAGCGGAACCTTTTTCGCAGGTAAGTTTAAATATTACGGTGTGCCTAATTCTTGCAGCATCTGATTGTGTCATGGTTGTAGTCAAATTTTATTTTCTTGAAACAATTTCACCAGCCCCCACAAACCCGATGGCAACAACATTGAATTTGCCTGGTAAAATAGCATGGCGGTATAGGTAATCTTATTGTTAACATCGGGTTGAGCATCGCCAAGTAAACGGTTTACCCAAAGGTTGATCACTTTCATTTCAACTTTATTGGTGCCTGGTTTTAATGCAACGGTAACACTTATGCGAAAAGGTTTCTTCCAGTAGATACAAAGCGATTTACTATTCACAATTACCTCTGCAATATTTTTTAAATCAAACAAGGAGTAGTTTTTTCATTTATGAAAAGTTTGAAAATAAAAGTAATGGTTAGCGATTGTACAACTGTTATGAGCCGTAAGGCTTCGCGACAGAGTGAAAATTTATGTTGATAATTGCACCAGTAACAACCGTTTACTTCACCCATCCGTTTTTGCGCATCCAGCTAAACAAGGGCTGCATCCATTCTTCTGTTGGCTGAAAAAGCACAAACCCATGATCTCCCTTGGGATAGAGATGCATTTCGGCCGGCACCTTGTTTTTAATTAAGGCTTTGTAAAACGCAATGCTGTTATCAACAGTTACCAACTTGTCGTCACCGGCATGCGTTAACCAGGTAGGCGGCGTTTGGCTGGTTACCTGCATTTCGTTGGAGAAGTATTTTATTTTATCCGGCGATGGATTGGTACCCAGCAACAAATCTCTGGAACCCTTGTGCATCAGGCTATCTGTAAAGCTGATAACAGGGTAAATTAAAATTGCAAAATCAGGACGGAGATTAATATGCTCTTTATTAGGAATAAAAGAAGTATCGAAATGCGTTGCCGCCGAAGCTGCCAAATGACCGCCGGCCGAGAAACCCATGATGCCGATTTTGGTTGGATCAAGGTTCCATGCCTTGGCTCTTTGACGTACCAGTTTTATAGCTTGCTGTGCATCCTGCAAAGGTCCTATGCTTTTATTGGTCATGATAGAGTCAGAAGGCAGCTTGTATTTCAACACAAAAGCAGTTACGCCATGCTTAGTAAAAGTTTCGGCAATAAGTTTTCCTTCGGGTATGGCGTTCTGAAACCAATAACCGCCACCGGGACATATAACAACAGCGCTTCCTACAGCCGTACCCTTAGCAGGCAGGTACACAGCGAGAATTGGTTGTGAGATATTTCTAAAACCCGTTACCATATTATTCCATTTCACAGGTATTTCAACCATTTTATAACCAGTGGAGTTGGGGATAGCATCCGCATATAATGGCATTACCTTTTGCGAAAATCCAGATACAAAAACAAATGCTGCCGCAATTAGACCGAAAAGCTTTTTCATTGTAACAAGCAATTTTTATTGAAAGTAATGTAACGCAAAGTTGTTAGTAGTTTGATTAGGTTTTAATTGGCCTTTTGATTAGTCATTTCCCTCTTCATCAATAGGATGATATAAATCATGTTTCTATAATTCCATTATCATTCTTTACCCCCTGCAACCATAATACTTTTGAACAAAGGCTTTTGGTTTCAACCATCTGGTATAGTTAAATGAGATCCAGTCTTTGAAATCGTAATTAAAGCTTCTGCTTTTATATCGACATACATATTAATCAGGCACTCTTAACAATAAAGTGATACAATGGACCAACAATTTATGTTACCTAACCTGGTTTCTAAAACTATTGCAGCATTGTTAATATTAGCAAGTTTAAAATTTCCTATCAGCTCAGCCTTTCCATGTTCCCTGATACTTGCTACGGGTTTATTCATACTGTTTAAACATCCTTTTAATAAAACCATTTTTAATAATAAATGGGCATATTAAATTATACCTGTTTACCAAAAAGTACTCCATGAAAAAGTTTGTGCTTCTATCAGATGGTAAAAATTTTTCAACCAAAACTTTTGACTTTATAAGGTCGTTGCACGAAAAAGAACCATTTCTATTAACCGGTGCATTCTTTCATTCCATTAACTATGCATTGCTTATCCCAAATACTTTTGCCGCCGATCCAGGCCCCTACTTGTCGCTTACAAAAGAGCAGCATGATTTGTATGTTAAAGGCATTAAAGCATTTCAAACATCTTGCATACAACATAATATTGAATACCGGGTACACCAGGAAAGCGAAGAATGGAATATTAATGACCTGGTTAAAGAAAGTAGGTTTGCCGACCTTTTAATTGTTTGCGGCGAACTATTTTTTGCCGACCCCACCCAACAGAAACCAAACGAATTTTTGAGGGATGTGTTGAATGCTGCAGAATGCCCGGTACTGGTAGTACCCGAGCACATGAAACCCATTAAAAGAATTTCTGTTGCATACGATGGCAAAAAAGAAAGCATGTATGCATTAAAAATGTTTTGCAATGTATTTGCACAGTTTACCGCTTTGCCGGTAGATATTGATTATTGGGTTGAAAAAACAGATGAGGAAATACCCGACCTTGAATACCTGGAAGAATTTGCAGGTCGCCACTTTACCAATATAAATTTTGGTGAAAGATATTTCGATGCCCGTAAATACCTGGCCACCTGGACTAATTATAACAAGAACTCCTTATTCGTTTGTGGTGCATACCATCGTTCAGGCATTTCAAACTGGTTTAGGAAAAGCTTTGCAGAAGAAATTATTAAACAGCATTCGGTCGCCGTATTTATTGCACACCATAACTAAAAGAAGAATTGGCAGCAGGCAGTAAATGTTACTGTTGCAGCGCAGCCCTATAGTAAAGTTTCCACACCGGTTTTACAATTTGAATACAGCTCGCTGATGCATAACAGCATGGTCAATGATTGCCATCATGTTTGTTGCAGCCATTGACAAATAGATTTACAATATGCTTCTTTAAAACAATCTTTTATAACCATATAAGTTTAGGTATGAAAACGATTTTGGTTGCCACAGATTTTTCTCCTGCTGCCATGAATGCAACCCATTATGCAGCAGACATGGCTATAGCAATAAACGCAGACATTTTTTTGCTACATGTATTCCAAATTCCATACAATTATGGCGAAATACCGGTTCCTATAAATACAGAAGCTATCATGCAGGATGCAGTCGGGCAATTGGCTGAAATTAAAGACCAGCTAACTAAAAAAACCGGCATTACCCTACACATAAACGGTGAGGTAAGGATGGGCACTTTTTATCATGAACTGAAAGATGTTTGTGAAGACATTCATCCATATGCGGTAATTATGGGCAGCCAGGGCACTTCGGCAGCACAGCACTTTTTATTTGGCAGCAATTCAGTGTATGCAGTAAAACATTTACCCTATTCAATTATTGCAGTACCTACCCACGTTCAATTTTCTTCAATAAAAAAAATAGGATTAGCCTGCGACTTTGACAACGTAACAGAAACCATAGAACTGGACGAAATCAAAACCCTTGTCAACGATTTCAATGCCACGTTATACGTACTCAATACCGGAAAGGAAAACGAGTTTAGCCCTGAACTTATTTTCGAATCTCAGCAACTTCATAAAATGCTAAAACCGCTCCATCCCAGTTATTATTTTATTACCTCAAACGATAAGGATCAGGGCATTGCAGACTTTGCTGATCAACATCAACTAGACCTGCTAATAGTTGTTCCAAAGAAACACGATATACTGGAGAAAATATTTCATGCCAGTTATACAAAACAACTGGTATTGCATAGCCAGGTGCCGGTAATGGCCCTTCATCAAAAACAATCATAAGCCAATTATTTATGAGCCGGTTTATTAAAGAATTTAAAGAAACAGGCATTACAGATGTGCCACAGGTAGGTGGAAAAACGCTTCTTTGGGCGAAATGTTTTCCAAACTTTCTTCGTAGGCGTTAGCGTACCCAATGGCTTTGCCACTACTGCCAAGGCATTCGAAACCTTTCTTTCTACTTCGTCGTTACAAAAGCCTTTGTTGGATTTAATGACTCAGTTAAACAGAAAACAGTACGCCAACCTTAAAGAAATTGGTGCAAAGGCAAGAACTTTGTTGCTTGATGCCGACCTGCCAAACGATCTGCAGGCAGCTATAACTGAAGCCTATAAAAAATTGTGCGGGAGCCACAATTTTCCGGTAGCCGTTCGTAGTAGTGCTACTGCCGAAGACCTGCCACAGGCAAGCTTTGCGGGGCAACATGAGTCGTACCTGAATATTGAGGGCGAACAAGCACTGCTAAATGCTGTAAAAAAATGTTATGTCCCGCAACCATTGTCACCTCAAAACATGAAAAATATCACCCGAAGCTGGCATTACGAAGTTTAATTTTGAACATAGCAGAGCTTTAAAAACAATTTACCAATACACCCTGTAACGGATTATAAATGCAGGTAAATTAATGCTTTGAGAAAATGCATAAATGGGCAAAGCAAACGGACCAAAATCTTATTTATAAGCAAACAATTAAATTAACCAATATGGAAAAAATATTTACGGGCAAAGTTGCCATAGTAACGGGTGGAAGCTTTGGCATTGGCAGGGCGGCTGCCGTAGCATTTGCAAAACGTGGTGCCAATGTAGTAGTTGCCGATTGTATTGAAGATGAGAAGAACGAAACAATAAACCAGGTAATAAGCGAAGGAAGCGAGGTGTTATTTATAAAGTGCGATGTTTCTAATGGATCCGATGTAAAAAATATGGTTGATAAGACTATTGAACACTTTGGCAGGTTAGATTTTGCTTTTAATAACGCCGGCATTGAAGGACATACGGCAATTACCCACGAATGCACGGAAGAGAATTTTGACAAAACCATCAACATCAATCTTAAAGGTGTTTGGCTTTGCATGAAAAATGAAATTCCACACCTTCTTAAAAATAAAGGTGCCATTGTAAACTGTTCTTCTGTGGCAGGTTTAAATGGCTTTACCGGCTTGCCCGCCTATGTGGCTACCAAACATGGTGTAATTGGTTTAACCAAAACTGCAGCACTGGAATATGCACAAAAGGGCATAAGGGTTAATGCAGTTTGTCCGGGTGTAATTCATACCGCAATGATTGATCGTATGACGGGAAATGATAAGACTGCAGAAAAGCAATTTACTGCCATGGAGCCTATTGGAAGAATGGGTAACCCCGAAGAAGTAGCCGAAGCGGTAGTGTGGTTATGCTCAGATGCAGCATCGTTTGTAACGGGTATTGCCATGCCGGTTGACGGTGGCTTTACCACGGCCTAACATTTACAAGTAACAGTAGTACTATTATGCCTACCTGCTTCATTTAAAAAAATCCTGGCGGGCCGGGCTAAAGGCATCAATTAATATTCCATCCTCTAAACAAACAGCGCTATGTATTGTATCGGGTGCCACCATATACCCATCGCCCGCCCTTAAAATTCTCTTTTCCCCATCAATGGTTAATTCAAATACTCCACTAACTACAACAGCACTTTGAGAGTGCATGTGGTGATGAGGGACGCCTACCCCACCTTTTTTGAAGCTAAACTTCACCATCATCAAATGCGGGTTGTAGCCCATTACCTGGCGCTCCACTCCACCTCCCAAATCATCCCATACCAAAGCCGCATCCATTAAAAAACTTTCACTTTCTTTCCACATGGTATTATGGTTTATTTTTTGAATCTACAAAGCAATTAAGTTATTAATTTGATTGTATCGGCAAATCATCTCCCTTGTAAAAATGCTTACGACCGTTCAAAAGGCGCTTACGCATGCTTAATCAGGTAACTCATCACTGAATTATTTAAATAACTCATCACAGGTATCTAAAGCTTTCCTATTTCGCATGTTAAACCAAATACTCTACTATCGAACACCACATAACTACAGCCCAAAAATTGTGGTCTTATTGAAACAGTTTAAATTACCTCTTGTTCCATCAAAATACATCTCCTTTCATTTTTTGAAACCATTGCTTCTTATGAGAAAACTAAAGCCTGCATGTACTACACTTGTTTTACTCTATTGCCTGGCTGCTGTTGCTACCGCCCAAACCGACACGATTGGGGCAAATACACAGCCACCCGATCATCCACGCATTTTTATGCTGAAGGGCGAAGAAGCAATCATTAAGAAGAATATTGAAAGCGATACCACCTGGAGAAAAATACACCAGGCCATACTTTCTGAAAGCGATCGCATGCTAAGCCTTGAACCAATTAAAAGGATTCAGACAGGCAGACGATTGTTGGATAAATCGAGGGAAGCCCTGCGAAGATTGTTTATGCTATCGTATGCCTACAGAATGACCGGTGAACAAAAATATTTGGACAGAGGCCAAAAAGAAATGATGGCGATTGCTGCCTTCAGCGATTGGAACCCGTCGCACTTTTTGGATGTAGCCGAAATGACCATGGCCGTGTCTATTGGGTACGATTGGTTATACCATGGCCTAACGCCAGAGGCAAAAGCATCCATTCGCGAAGCCATTATTACAAAAGGTATTGAACCCTCCTTCAACCCCAAATACAATAGCTGGTTAACTGCAGAGCATAACTGGAACCAGGTATGCAATGCGGGCATGACTTATGGCGCCCTTGCCATTTATGAAGACCAGCCCGCCCTTTCTAAACAAATTATTAACCGGGCCATAATCACCATCGTAAATGCCATGAAGGATTACGGGCCCGGTGGTGCTTACCCCGAAGGGTATGGGTATTGGGGTTATGGTACCAGCTTTAATGTGATGTTCATTAGTGCCCTTGAAAAAGCTTTCGGAAATGATTATGGCCTGAGTGCCCGCCCCGGGTTTTTACAAACAGCAGGCTTTATGGAAAATATGACCGGCTCGTTTGGAAAGCCTTTTAATTATTCCGATGCTGGTTCACCAGGTGTATTGCAACCAGCTATGTTTTGGTTTGCCAATAAAATTAAAGACCCTACAGTGCTTTGGGTTGAAAGGGAGCGGTTAATGAATGAAGCCGTAACCAGGCATGTAAAGGACCGTTTATTGCCGGCCATTATGCTATGGGGTGGGGGAATGAGCATTAATAACATCAGCCCCCCAAAGGATAACATGTGGGTAGCACAAGGCAAAAACCCTGTGGCTTTAATGCGCACTTCATGGACCGATACCAACGGAATTTATGTAGCCATGAAAGGTGGTTCCGTTTCGGTTAATCATGCCCACATGGATGTTGGTTCGTTTATTATGGATGCCAGTGGCATACGCTGGGCAATGGATTTTGGAATGCAGGAATACGAATCTTTAGAGTCGAAAGGCATACAACTTTTTGGTCGCACCCAGGATGCCCAGCGCTGGACCGTTTTTCGCCTGACCAACCTGGTACACAATACCCTTACCATAAACGGGGAGCATCAAAGGGTTACAGGTCATGCTCCTATAACCAGCTCGTCTGACAAACCTATGTTCATGAACGCTGTAACCGATATAAGCGAAGTGTATAAAGGTGCGGTAGCAAAAGCAATAAGAGGTGTTGCTATAATTGACAAGCATTACGTGTTGGTGCGGGATGAAATTGAAACGCTTCCGCAGGAAACCACCCTACGCTGGACGATGCTTACCCCGGCAGCAGTAAAAATAACAGGACCCAACACAGCCGAACTTACGAAAGATGGTAAGAAGCTAACACTCCACGTGCAAGAGCCTGCAAAGGTTAACATGAAAATATGGTCAACCGATCCGCCGCACGATTATGATGCACCAAACCCCGGCACTGCTTTGGTTGGATTTGAAGTGGTGCTGCCATCGAATGCAAATAGCGCCATCACGGTGTCTCTTGTTCCGGAAGGCGCAGCAAAAAAGGAGGGTAAAAAAATTAAACCTTTACAAAGTTGGAAGTGAGTGCCCAACTTCGTCACCCTCACCGGCATTAAAACTTACTTTTTTTGATAGACTCTCACATAATCCACTTCAAACCTGTTGGGAAATTTTGTACTGGTTAAATCACCTCCATTCATACCACCCATGGCCAGGTTGAGCAATAGGTAATGTGGATGTCTAAAAGGGTTGATGTTGGTACCATCTTTATTATTGAGTTTATCGAGCGAAGTGCGGTTTAGAAGAATGTCATCTACGAAAAGAGCTATGGCATTTTCATCCCAGTCCATTCGCCATGTATGAAATTTTGAGGCCCATTCTTTTCCACCCAATGAGTCAATGGAAAAAGTGTTGGAATACCACTCTGCTTTGCGGTTACTGCCCATGCAGGCAATGTTAGCCAGCAACCTTTTCCTGTAATATTCCATAATATCAATCTCACCGTTTGCCGGCCACTTACCTACTGTGCCTAATGTCCACCAGGCAGGCCACAAACCCGAACTGATATCTATTCTTCCCCTCATTACAAACCGTCCGTATAGCCACGAATGCTTACCTGATGTGTTGATGCTTGATGAGGTATAGTTGATGTCTTTCCTGCTCTTTTTCCAGTCGCGGTTGTCTGCCTCATACCGCGGGTTAGGTTTTATTTCCTTCCGTGCTTCAATCACCAAAAATCCTTTCTCAATAAATGCGTTTTCTTCATGGTACCATTGTGTTTCTTCATTACGCACAAAGCCCTGTTCGTAACGCCAGTTGGTTGTATCGGGCTTACCGCCATCATTAAATTCATCGGCCCAAACCAATTGATAGCCTTCTGCCTGGTAAGCATTCTCAATACCTGCAGGGCGTTGTGTTCTACAGGCAGAAAGAGCGATGACGAACGTTAAACAACAGATGGATTTATAATTCGCTTGCATAAGTGTTTGTTTTTTGTTGCCATGAAAAAGTAATTGTACAAGGGAGTGACACAACAACTGGTGCACCGTTAACGAATGCTGGTAATCCAAAAGAAATATTAACCACAGAGGAAAACAAGAGTCTTTCACAGAGGACACAGAGATGTAACTCTGGCTTTTCTCTGTGCTTCTTTCTTTGTGTACTCTGTGGTTACCTTTTTTTACGTTACTTTTTTGCATACACATGTTAGCCCTTCAACTGCATCAAAAGAGCACCCTTGCATTATCATCTACGTAAACAGGATGGTGCTTGCCATTAAGATAAAATTACTGAAATCAATCAACCAACTTTATGACATAGCTGTACGTATACTTTTTATCCAGCAAACGGTATTGATCGTGCGGTAATGCACCCCAGCTGTTGTCGCCTCCTACCCCACGTTGCTTCAGGTCTATGTTTACAAATACATTGCTACGTGGCTTTATGTCTGTGGGGTGCTGTTGCTTTTTTGTAAGCCCGGGGTCCAGATCTTCAGCCACATTATTTATGGCACTAAAACAAATGGGCTGGATACCTTCGAATTGTACACCATGTCCGTTATTGTCGGTAAGTGTTATCCACCGAACATCGGTATGGTAGCCTGACTCTTGCGGACGGATATAGTTATACGCATACTGGTTTTTTACCTGGTCTTTGTACAAGCCAACAAAAGATGCACTGTAGCGGTCACTATAATTTTCCCATGGGCCACGACCATAATAATTCAGGTTATCCCACTGCGAAGGCAATACCAGACGCATACCAAAACGGGGCAGCTCGGGCAGGTTGGTACCAGTCATATCAATGGAAGAAGTAACACGTATACCCCCGTCATTTTGTATTAAATAATCCACCGTGTAGGGAACGCCAATAGACAACTGGTATTCAACTTTTATAGGCAAGCCCTCTGCTGTTGCTGTTGCAGGCGTAACTTTTTTAACCACCCTGTTCACCTGGGCTGTACGCCAGATACCCAAATCTATGGGCATGTTATTTCCAAAATCGTTGTCGTTAGGTGCCCGCCAAAAATAAGGCTCCGGCATACTGTACAAGCTGTTGTTTGCTGAGGTATACTTTGTAAAACGGCCATCGCGTAAATCAAACCCGCCACTTACTGCACCTGCAGTAAAGCTTAATCTGTTGCCCTCTATTTTAGTTTCCAATTTGGGTGAGGTAGCTGCTGAACGTGCAAAATAATCTCCGGCATATTTAAACTGCTCCCTTGCCACCTCGTGACCAGCGGGAACCAGTTCGGTAGCATTTTTGGTTTCGGCAAAAACATTTAAATAATACTCACTGCCCTCTACCGATTTAAAAGCGGGCACCTGCAAGGCTATATCTTTTTGTTGTTTTGGTGCAAGGCCTACCGCAAAAGTTCCTTCTGAAACCTGCGTTCCATTGCGCAAAAGCTGCCACTTAAAATTGTATGCATCCAGGTTGGTAAAGTCAAATATATTCTCCACTGTTATCAGTCCTTTTGAAACATCCTTTGGCTTAAAGAGAATTTTTGCATACACTTTTTTTACTTCGAATAACCCGGGGTGCGGCGTCCTGTCAGACGCCACCAAACCATTTGCACAAAAGTTTTCATCGTTCTGCAAAGCATAGCCACCCAGATCGCCACCATAGGCGTAAAACAAACGCCCATCGGCTGTTTTTGTTTGTAAACCCTGGTCAACCCAATCCCAAATAAAACCGCCCTGCATGTGTTTGCTGTTTCTTACTACATCAAAATATTCCTGGAAGTTGCCATTGCTGTTACCCATGGCATGAGAGTATTCGCACATGATATAGGGGCGCTTTTTGGAAGCATCGTTTGCATAACTCTTCATATAGTTCATACCGGGATACATAGGGGCAACAATATCGGTGTTCCAATCTTCGCCGGCCTGTTCAAAAGATATGGGGCGGCTTTTATCTCTCTGTTTAATCCAAACATATGCATCGTGAAATACTTTGCCATTGCCACACTCGTTACCCATGGACCAGATGATGACTGAGGGATGATTTTTATCGCGTTCCACCAAACGTTCAATACGGTCCATGTGTGCTGGTGCCCATAGCGGCAGATAGGCCGGATGTTTTGTGGTATCAAACCAACCCTGCCCCGAAGCGCCCATGCCGTGGCTTTCGATGTTTGCCTCATCCACCAGGTACAAACCATATTTGTCGCACAGTTTGTACCACAGCGGATCGTTGGGGTAATGCGAAGTACGGTCTGCATTTATGTTGAACTGCTTCATCAGCTTAATATCCTGCAACATCAATTCTTTATTGGGAACATGCCCCTTAACGGGGTCGTGCTCGTGGCGGTTAACACCATGTACATAAGTGGCAACCCCATTTATAAGCAACTGGGCATTTTTTATTTCAACTTTTCTAAACCCAATTTTGGCTCCAGTGTAAGTAGTAGTTCCACCAGTTGCGTTCAAAAGACTGATGACACAATCGTATAAGTTGGGTGCTTCGGCACTCCACTTCAAAGGGTTTTTTATGGTGCCACTAAAGCGAATGGTTTGCAAGGTATCAGGCGAAGGCGTTAGCTTTTTTTGTTGTGTAAAAATGGCCTTACCTGCTTTATCCAATATTTCAATGGTAAGCAAACCGCCTTGCAAATTGTTGTTTTCAAACCTCCTCAGGTTTATATCAGCATTAAAAACACCATTAGTGTAGGTGGCATCCAGGTCGGCCTTTAATTCAAAATCCCATACGGATAATTTGGGCAGCGCATACAAGTACACATCGCGTTCAATGCCGCTTATTCTAAAAAAGTCCTGGTCTTCCAGGTAGCTTCCATCGTGCCAGCGAAACACTTGCACGGCCAGCAGGTTAGTACCCTTATTCAGGTACTTGGTTACATTAAATTCTGCCGGCGATTTAGAGGCTTTGGTCATACCAACCTTTTGCCCGTTTACATATACAAAAGCACAGCCTGTAATAGATCCAAACTGTAACATCACCTCGCGACCATCCCAGTTTGATGGAATAGTAAATTGCTTTCGATAGGTACCCACAGGATTGTTTTCGCCAATAAAGGGTGGATTTTTTGGAAAAGGATAAATGATATTGGTATAGATAGGAATACCAAAACCCTGTAGTTCCCAATTTGAAGGAACGGGCATGTTGTTCCATTTGCTATCGTCCAAATCGGTACGGTAAAAATCCTGCTTCCTGTCGGCGTATTTATCTACATAAACAAATTTCCAGCTACCGTTTAAAGACTGGTAATACGAAGATTTACTGTAGTCATCGTTTATAACATCCTGCTTGTTATCGAACAACATGAAGGTGGCATGAGGCCGCTCTTTATTAAGTTCAAATAATTGCGGGTTTTCCCAATCGTTGTTTGCTGATTGTGCCATTACCAGTGATGGTAACAAAAGCAGGGATAGGCATAGGTTTTTTAAGCCGGTCAATTTTATTTGCATCTTAAATAGTTATTCGGGTTGAAGTGAAAGGGTACAATCGTTTTGAGGCTATAAATTTATTCCCTTCCCATGCATAATAGCAAATAAACCTTTTACAGGTTACATTCTAAATTGTCGTATGCCGCCTTGCCCCGGCATTCATGCCGGGGATCAATTTGAATTTATTGTATCGGCTTTAGCCTAATGTGTTTCAGCAAGAGGGCTTGGGCTAAAGCCCAGTGGATTTTTTGTTCATACATTTCCCCCGGCATGAATGCCGGGGGAATACAAAAACAGTAGCGACAATTTGGAATGTACCCCTTAGACAGTATGAAACAGGTTAAAAGAATACCAGCATAAAATGCAATAGGAATATTGGAAAGTACAATTGCCCAAAGGCTTATGAAGACTGGCTCCGGCTTTCTGCAATGAGAACTAAAATGCTTAATTCAAACGGGGCAATCCAATCAAAAACACCCTGTCATAAACCGGCTTATCAAAACATATAATTGCAGAACATTAGGTGATAGAGCCCTAGAATGATGCATCAAAAAGCCAGGCACATTTTAAATGCGCCTGGCTGGGCAACGATACATATTTTGTTGGAAGTGTTTAGTAAAAATTACTTGTGATAATGTAAGTATGCTTACAATAAAGTGCAACCTTAGTTCACTTTAATTTCCCTACCTGCTCGTAATAATATTTAGTTTCCTGTATAACCGAAGGCAGGTTGCTGGGCAGATCGGTTGCATCTCTTTCTATATAAATGGGTCCTTTAAAACCTTGCTTTATCAACTCCCTGAATATTGCAGGAAAATCTATCACTCCTGTTCCAACAGGCACATCCACCAGTTTAGGATTGTTATAGGCAGCTATGTCTTTAAGATGAATTGCAATGATATGGCCGCTCAACTTTTTCACTGCATCCAAAGGATTGATACCGCTTTTAGGCCAATGTCCCAAATCGGCACATACGCCAAAGTTTGGATGACCTTGCATAGCCAGCAAAGTTGTATCAGGGTTCCAGTAATGGCTCATACCTTTCCAATGCTCGTGTATGGCCACTTTAAGTTGATACAAGCCTGCAAGACTATCAATGCTATCCCACATATCAACCGGGGGTTCTGCCGTTACAAACTGAACCCCAAATTGCTTTGCCATCTCGAATTGTTTTTTCCAGGCATTGACAGTATTACCGCCAGCCAGGTAAACCGACTCACATTTCAACCCTCGTTGCTCAATAAGCGATTTTAATTTTGCAATACCTGCAGGTGATAACTGCATCAATGAAGAATCCTTTAACTCAGGCAGTGTTTTGGTAAAGTTATTTGGCTCTATGTACTTCAAGCCGGCACTGTCAACTTTATCCAATGCCTGCGAAAAACTTACTGTATGAAAAGTCCACAGTGCAATGCCAAACTTCCAGTCTTTTGAGGGGTTTACAGCAGCATGTTTGCTTTTTGATGTCTGGGCCGAAGCAGCAAAAAAGAGGGCAAGGCACATAAGAATATTTATCGTCTTTTTCATTGTGTTTATTCAATTTGGTTTTTAGGGTTTAATAATACATCTAAAGGTATCAGGAAATTAAAGGATTGCCTGCGCTAATAATAATAGAACCAAAGTAGCAGGAGAAGCAACTACAGGTTGCATAAAATTTCTTAAGTTTTAAAAGACTAAAAATGCTGCGCAAACTTCTTTATGAGAAATTCACAACTTTCAACAGTTATTAAAATAGGATCTCAGCCGGTTGGGTACCGGGCGAAGGCGAAGGCGTTGTTTATATGGAGCTAACGTATCGGACCAATTCTACCGCATTAGAAAAACTGTGCCTTTCACGAGCACTTCTTTTCCGTTGAAAATTCCTTTAATGGTATACACATAAATGCCATTACTTACATCCTGTCCCAGGTACTTGCCATTCCAGCCTTTAGAAATATCTGTAGTAATGAAAACAATGCTACCCCAACGGTCGAACACTGAAAAGCCATGCAAAAGCAATGATGTGCCCTGCGGTATCCTGAACAAATCATTTTTACCGTCACTATTAGGAGTGAAGGCAGTTGGCATATATAATTTATGAAGAACCTTTAC
>JBBQVY010000008.1:0-50434 GCA_038211085.1 Chitinophagales bacterium
GGGGCATAAAATAATATTGCAGATGTTGGCGAGCCATAAACTTTTCATGGCCATCATTGCATCGCCGGCACCCCTGAAAATACCATTGATCAGGAATAACAACATAATTACGAGGCTACCCGCCATAATGATCCTTGTATAGATAACGCCGCTTTGTACGGCAGCTTCTTCAGCACCCATCAACCTTAAAATATCATCAGCATAAATAAAACCGGGTATGCTAACCATTAAGGTAATAATGAGCGAAACAAAAATGGCTTGCATACCCGCCTTAGTAGCAGCAGCCGGATCTTTTTCTCCAACCCTTCGGGCCACCATTGCGGTGGCAGCCATACTTATGCCTATAGCAAGAGAATAAACAATTGTAATAACTGATTCTGTAAGACCTACTATAGATGTTGCATGTTTGCCAAGGTGGCTTACGAAGTAAATATCTACAACCGCAAAAACACTTTCCATACACATCTCCAGCATCATGGGGATAGCAAGTAAAATAACAGCTTTACGAATACTGCCTATGGTATAGTCTTGCTCCTGGCCGTTTAATGATTGTTTGATTAAGGAGAATATATTATTAAAACGCAGAGATGCCGTTTGATTGACTGACATGTGAAAACTAATTTGAAGATTGAAAAATATGAAACAAAGGCACAGGGTTGTGCCGGGTAGTTGCATGAGCAAAAGGTTCCTTGCAATTGATGCAGGAACTAATTAGAATTTCATAATTCGTTCGGTTGTAGAAGTCAAAGATGTAAAAAAATAATTAGGGGAACAATTTTTTTACCGGTCCATGACCATCAATTCATATTAACTATTATAACAACTTATCTACACGACCTTTTTAATGGTTGCCGCATAGGCGATCTTGAAGCAGTTAAAACTATCTGCAGCCTTCAACCCGAAAGCATACACCAGGTTGAGGACAAAAGGTTTACGCCACTTATTATTGCAGTTTACAACAATCAGCCTGCAGTAGTTCAGTTATTGTTAAAGAATGGTACCCGAGTAAATGATGCTGACGTTGCAGGTAACACAGCACTCATGGGTGTATGTTTTAAGGATACAATGACATTGCTCAAATGCTTATAAAAGCGGCAGCTGAGGTAGACCAAAAAAATAATACGGGTAGTACTGCATTAATTTTTGCGGCCACTTTCGTTCAGTTGGATATTGCGCAATTGTTATTGGATACTGGTGCAGATGTTTATCTTGCTGACAGCCGTGGTAAAACTCACTTGGATTATGCAGCTTTGCAACAACATGACAATATGGTTACTTTGCTAAGTAGGTATAAAACGCTACAAACCCGAGGCAGTTAAAGCCCGGCTCCAAAACGTATGATAAGTTATAATCCTAAAAATTGGAGCAGCTTTTTGTTCCATATTCACAGGTCGGATACATTTAGGAAATTGCTGCCCCTGATGTTTTTGGTAGGTGGGTATTCCTACCTCGTGGCTTACCTGGAACTTTCTTACTTTAAACTATCTTCTGGAAGCAATGTAAAAAACCTGTCGCTGTTACATAGTTTATTAGGTTTTGCAATTTCTATGTTATTAGTATTTAGAACGAATACAGCGTACGATCGCTGGTGGGAGGGGCGCAAGCAATGGGGTGCATTGGTTAATAATAGTCGCAATTTTGCTATAAAATTAAACAGTATGCTTCCGCAGGGGGATGATAAAAACCGAAGCTTTTTTAAAGAGATCATTCCACGATTTGCAACAGAATTAATAGTGCATTTACAGTCTGAGTATACCCGCTTTTCTCTTGATGAAAAACCTCACCCTGAGATACCGGATTTCGACCGAAGAAAACATGTACCCAGCCAGGTAGCCTCACTTATTGTAAGCAAAACTATCCAGTTAAACCGTGAGCAAAAATTAACCGGCGATCAACTAATAGTACTCAATCCTGAACTGACTTCCTTTTTGGATATATGTGGTGCATGCGAACGCATCAAGAACACGCCCATACCTTATTCCTACAGTGCCTTCATAAAAAAATTCATCTTTTTTTACATTCTTACCTTACCACTTGGCTTTGTATTTAACCTGGGTTACCTGGTAGTGCCTGTTGTAATTTTTGTTTTTTATGTGTTGGGAAGTCTTGAATTAATAGCAGAAGAAATTGAAGAACCTTTTGGTAACGATGCCAATGACCTGCCCATGCTGCGCATAGCAGAAAGCATAAGGCGAAACATTGTGGAGATACTAGCCTAAAGAGTGAATACCGGTCTGCTTATGAGGCAGGCTTATTAAGCTGAGTTTATTCCCTAAACGTATCAGGGTACATTAACGGAATAACCACTATGGCCATGCCTATAAGCAACCATATAATGGGAATGATGTAGCCTCCTACAAAATCATCTGCCAAAAACTTAGAAGGATCATCGGGATGTACCAAAAGTGAAAGTTTATCGCCATTTTTATACAGGGGCCTGCTAGGATTGTCCTCTCCTGAAATCATTTGATGCGCCTCCCCATTCTTATCTGTATATTCTACAATGGCAGCATAGAAATATTTGTCGCCCATCATTTCATCGGCAACCGATTTAATATCAGTACCCACTACAACAGCCGGAACTTTATAATACTTCTTTACTTTTTTATGATAAATAACCAACCGGTAAATAGCCAGTGTAAGGATCACGGTAGATAAAAACCAGATGCCAATCATGATATGTTATTATTGAAGAAGGGACTGTGACAGTCTTAAACGAAAATAATAGCCGGGTATTTTGCAATGGTCGAAATGTGGCTCTAGCCGGGGAGACATCTGGGGTTAAAAATAACCTTATAAATAGAATTAAAAAAGGAGGCAGCGCCTCCAAATTATTTAGCTTCCCCTGTTGGCACCCGTTGACCTGACTTTTTTTGTAATGGCCGCAGGTTTGCTGGCGCCTTTTATAAACTTTGATCCTTTACCTGCTGAGGTAGCGTTTTTTGCTGACTGTCCCGATACTTTTTTGTTATTAGTTGGTAAAGACATACTCTGTAGTTTTTAATTGTAACAAATGTAAGGATTTGATAAAAACTGCTTTTATTTTTTGCGTACTTCCTGGTAGAATGTCAATTATAACATTGTAAGGTTGTTAGAAATATATAAGGTTCCTGCTAATATTTTTCGTGTTTCAAATTTAGTTGCTAATGCTTATGTACATTACCAAGCAAAAAACCAAACATGAAGAAAGTTCTCCTTTTCTCTTTGCTTGCTTTATCTGCTGCAACTTATGCGCAAACAGATGCCCTCCGAAATAAAGTAAAACAATCAGCCGATGTAATAGAACCTAAAGTGATTGAATGGCGTAGGGATTTTCATGAGCACCCTGAGCTTGGCAACCGCGAAACCCGCACGGCCGGTATTGTTGCTAAATATTTGCAATCGTTGGGCATAGAAGTAAAAACAGGAGTAGCTACAACAGGTGTTGTGGGAATATTAAAAGGAGGCAAACCGGGCCCTGTGGTAGCGCTTAGGGCTGATATGGATGGTTTGCCTGTTGTTGAAAGAGCGCCCTTGCCCTTTGCTTCAAAAGTAAAAAGTACTTATAATGGACAGGAAGTTGGCGTAATGCATGCTTGCGGACACGATACTCATATTGCTATTTTAATGGGTGTTGCTGAGGTACTGGCCGGCATGCAGAAAGATTTAAAAGGAACGGTTAAGTTTATATTTCAACCGGCAGAAGAAGGGGTGCCTAAAGGCGAGGCCGGTGGAGCAGAGCAAATGATAAAGGAAGGAGTATTGGAAAATCCAAAAGTGGATGTGATTTTTGGTTTGCACATAAATGCCCAAACCGAAGTAGGAGAAATTACCTATCGCCCCGGTGGTACCATGGCCGCCGTAAACGACATGAAGATTACGATTAAAGGAAAGTCTGCCCATGGTGCATACCCCTGGCTTTCTGTAGATCCTATAGTGGTTGCGGCCCAGGTTATTAACTCTTTACAAACTATTGTAAGCCGTAACCTTGATGTTACAGCCAATGCCGGTGTTGTAACTATAGGTTCAATACATGGAGGTAACCGGTCAAACATTATACCTGAGCAGGTTGAAATGCTGGGCACCATTCGTGCCTTGTCAACCGAAGATGAAAAAATGTTGATTGAACGTATTAAAGAAGTAGCTACCAAAACTGCTGAAGCGGCAGGTGCCACTGCGGAGGTAATCATTCCATATTCAAATCATTACCCGGTAACCTTTAACGATGTGGAGTTGACCAGAAAGATGTTGCCCTCACTGCAAAAAACTGCTGGTGCTGAGCATGTAACCCTTAAACCTGCCGTTACCGGTGCCGAAGATTTCTCCTTTTTTCAGCAAAAAGTTCCGGGGTTATTTTTCTTCTTAGGTGGATTGCCCAAAGGAAAAGATCCAAAGACTTCGGGCCCACACCATACACCTGACTTTTTTATTGATGACAGTGGGCTAAAACTGGGTGTGAATGCAATTGCCAATCTTACCCTTGATTACATGAATATGTCGGCTAAATAATAATTGTCAGCAAAAAGTGCTGGTACATTAATTATAAAAATTAATACGTGTCTTTCCCTTTATTTTTCTGTTTAAAATTTTGGTAAGTCATATTCAGCTTTAAATCTTATTGAATGGAAAATGAAACAGTCAAACCCCGGCTTCGCCCCGTTGAAAGACATTGTCCTCACTGCAATGAATTATTGGTACTAAATGAAAAGGAAGAATGTATTGAATGTCTTAACTGCGGTTATATAGATTGTGGTGATGATGATTGATCAGCACAATCAATAGTTTATGTAAAAAGTTTACAACAACTGCTTTTTCTCAGTTAGGTACTTATAAATCCAGGTAATTGTAAATGTGGGAATGAAATCGGTGAAGGGTAAAATTTCTTCAGCAAAATTGAAGAGCGCTCCAAACGAACCCACCTTACCTCCAAAGGATTTATAAAAGATGTAAGCTGAAAGTGGCGCCCAAATAATGTCTGAAAATTCTCCAAGGAAAGGAATGCCAAATGACATGTATCCAATGGCATCCATAATAACGCAAAGAGCCAGGCTTGGTGTGGCTTTGTAAACGATGGTTTTATTCATGGGTTACGTAATATCAAATAGCCTACCAAGTTTTATTTGGTTATTTCTGACATAATCAAAGCAACATGACAATAAAGATTATCGCTCCGCTTGCGGGCAACAGCATAGTAAGAGCTTGCTTTTTTATGTTAAAGGAGCATGTTGAGTATTATTCGCAGTTACGCTTTTAGGTTTGGCTATTAAACCCATAACATATCCGTAAGCAAAATAAGCAAGCATGGTAGCTATAATAAATACTCCAGGAGAATCTATGGTTTTGCCGGCACTCATTACAGACATGGGAAACAGTATGATCATTGTAACTACAAAAGGTATAATACTGTAAATAACTCCACGTATTGGGTAGGGTGCCTGAAATTCATCCCTGAAAAAATAAACATACACAAAGGCTAATAGGGTGCCCATTAAAAAGTGCATGACCCAGCCAATGATAGGTGTTGTATGGGTAAAATCAGCAAGCATCTTTCCAAAATCTATTCCTTGTAATCCTAATGCATTTGCCAGTAACATCATTGCTGTAATTACAGCTGTACCGGCAATACCACCAATTATTGAAGATGAAATTTTATTTTCCATGGCAAACTGTTTCTATAAAGTTCGATTAAATAAATAAGCATTAAAAGAAAAAAAATAATAAATTTCACACCGATTTCTCAATTGAATATGCTGATAATCAAAAGGTATTATTTGGCCTGGCCAGCAGCTGGCGTAATATTTTTAATAACTGCTAAAACACTTAAAATGGAAAGCATAAAACATTTTGTTGCAGAAAATTTGGATGGATTTGTTGAACAGGTATCCCGTGATTTTGCCTCTGGCATGAGTTTGCACGACTATCATGTTACCTGCCAGTTAGGAGATCATCTTGTAAAACTTAATATTTCAAGTTCTCCCGGCGGGGCAGAAGAGGGTGGTTATGAGTCTACTTCCATAAATGCAGCTTTACTTTCCGGATCCAATTTCAACTTTGTTTTATACCCCGAAGATTTTATGATAGCTATCGGCAAACTTTTTGGTTTGCAGGATATTGTTTTAGGATACGCTGAGTTTGATAAAAATGTGGTTGTTAAAACAAATGATGCGGCAAAATTAACCTCTGTGCTGGCGGGTGAGGGAGCCCGAAAAATTCTGCAAAATTTGTCAGGCTTTGCGCTTAAACTTGAAAGTCATGATGAAAGACACACCCTTGATTTATCCATACAGAGTGCTTTAATGGATATTAACGAATTAAACCAGGTGTTGGCTATGTTTTACGAGGTGTTGCTAAATTCTGAAGCCGGAGCTTCTACATCTTCTTTGTAAAATTTTCTATTTTATACAACAAAACCGTTGAGCAATTGCTCAACGGTTTTGTTGTATACCTATTTTATTTGTCTTCAGTTTTCACGGGTTTGGCTCCTGAGCTTCTAAGGTTGGAAACCTTGTTTAAAACATCAAACCAAAAAGGTGCCCCCATCATTATCGCCAGCACCGTTGCAGCAAGTCCTATTATTTTGGCTATCAATACAAAGAAGAGGTTGCTACCGGGTGCAGGAATAAATTCAGCTTTGCTCCACCCCAGTGGTATAGTACCTTCAATAGAAGCACTTGCATTTTTAATAATGTCCATTCTTGCCTGAACTGCCTCCTTAAATTGTTCTTCGGTAAGCCGTGCACTGTCCGGAATTGTATTAGCCAAGTCAGCCATTTGATTATTAAGGTTTTGGGCTACTTCTTTTGAATATGCCATATCTGCCACCTTAGAACGTGCCTCGGGGTTGTTGTATAGATATTTTGATATGGCAATGCTGTCAGCATTCATAGTCAGGGTGGTAATGATAGCAACGATTAAAGTAAATGGCCGCAGGTATTTAACTTTCAAAGTTCCGCTTATTCTGTCCATACTTGAATCGAACCATTTTTCTAATTTGTCTCTGAACAAATCAATTTCGCTCATTGTTTTTACGCTCAATGACTCATAAGTATTTTTAGCTTCATTTGCATAGGTTAACACCACTCTTTTTAATTCGTGTGATAGAGAAGTACTCTTCTCAATCTTATCTATTAAAGAATTTAAGGTAGTAGCAATACTCTCAGGATTTTCGGGATCGTAAGTAATTTTTTCAAGAAGGGCAGACACAAAATTTTTCGCATCAATGTATGCCGGAGCTTTGCCTTTTGTTGATAAGGCAGTTACCGAGCAATGATCCATGATGGCTTGCCCCAGGGGAACCACTCCGCCAGTGGTTTTTATGGGTTTGTCAAAAATGTGCATTAGCCAATCTGTAAGTACCCGCGACCTGATTTTTAACGCTGCCATTATCATTTCTACAGCAGAACTGCTAATGATACTTAATACAAAATAGATAAACAGGATACCTGCTACCAGGTCAAGAATAGGAAAGCTACTCATCTTAATAAATTAAACAGTTAGTTGTATAGGAATTGCCAATGGTTTGTGCTGGTTACAAAGAATAACATTATTTGCAACACCTGCAATAGCCTACAAAAATTCCCCCGTTTATTTTATTGAGAGCACCATTAAGATTTGCCTTAAAGATATTTTTAAATGGATTTAACTGAAGATGACAAGAGTGGTTTAGGATCGCCACTATATTCACATTCAATCCGTTGGCATGATAATAATGTAAAATATATTAAAAAAACAATATGAGAAAGCCTGGATATTTATTCCTTGTAGTGATAATGAGTTGTGGTACACCTAATAAAATGGATAGTTCAAATTATCCTACAACCCATTACCGTTCTCCCAGAAATGCATTAGATAAAGCTGATGATAGCGTAATTGTAACTGGCGTACAAAAACTGCCAATTTTAGGAAGGAGCGAAAATGGTGTCGTTCACGACATTGAAGGCACCTGGGAATTGGTATCTGTTAATGGAAACCTTATTGCCGAATTTGGAGGTTTCGACTCAGCATTATTAAAGAAGAATGTAGCTAAAGCCGATACCATAGTGCGTACCGAAATAATTAATGGCGTTACCAGAACCGAAACTATTATTGAACGCACGGCATACCAGGGTAAAAAAATAACACCTGCCCAAAGTGGTAACTATCATATTCCGCAGAAACCTTACCTGAGTTTTTATGGATCGAATGAAACATTTTCCGGCTTCTCCGGATGCAACAAACTTTCAGGGCGTTATAAAATGATCGGACAAAGAAATATCAATCTTGAAAAGGCAGCTTTATCAACCCGTATGGCTTGTATTGGTGATTACGATGAAAATTTATTCATTAGTTTGTTACACGATGTAAATGGATATAATATTGAAAATGGCCAGTTACAATTTTTAAAAGGCGGCAAAACAATTTTGGTATTCGGCAAAAAATAAATGATAGTCTGCTAAACTTTAAAATGATTTATTATTAGTAACCGGTGGTACTTTGGTGTTTAATGATGAATGCAATTAATTCATCCTGCTGCAACCCTGCTCGGGTAATGGCATCATTAATCTCATCGCGGTTGACATTGGCTGCGAAGCTCTTTTCTTTCAAACGCTTTTTTACACCTTTTACATCCATGGCATCGTAGCCATTTGGTCGCATAAGAGAGTAAGCATGAATAAGGCCACTAAGCTCATCAAAAGCAAACAACATTTTATCCATAGCCGTAACGGGCTCTACGCCAAAATGTGCCGGTCCGTGCGATGCAATTGCATGCAATATTTCAGGATCAACATGGCGTTTCTCCAGTTCTTCAATTATCTTTTTGCAATGCTGATCGGGCCATTGGTCCCAGTCGGCATCGTGCAGTAAACCCGCCAGTTGCCACCTCCATTGATCTTCTTCGCTTAATTGTTCAACTTCTTTTGCCCAGCTTTGCATTAAATGACCCACCTGTTTCATATGCAGCCGAAGCCTTTCATTTAAAACCCATGTTTGTAAAATTTCCAAAGCAGCTTCTTTACTTATCACATTTCCCTTGTCTGTAGGGTCTCCAAAATTCTGCCTGTTCAACATTAAATTCATACTGAAAGCGGTTAAAATAGTAAGTGAAAAATTATTTTTTTACGATGCTTTTATGCAGCATTAATGTGCTCATGCAGCGCATATCATCTACGTTTACCGTTTTAAGAGGCTCAATAAAAGTAAAGGGGAATTGATGCAAAACTTGTTTTAAAATATCGCGGGTTAACAGAAAACGGGTAGTGCCATCAGGTAAAACATAGACTCCATTTTTTATCTTTTTAACCAGGTGCTCAATGCCAATATCCGAGGTCATTCTTATAAATAAGGTTCCGTTTGGTTTCAATACCCTAAACATCTCGTGGATAATATTAAAAAAATGCTGGGTAGATTCTGCAAAATGCAATACTGCGCTTGATATGATGTGGTTAAAAAAATTATCTCCGAAAGGTAATTGTATAATATCAGCAGCCTGCAACCTGATAGGTGGTAGTAATGGAAAATCCATTTTCAATTCATTAATGTAAGAGACATTGCTGTCTATGCCATAAATGCACAAGTTGTTTTGTAAAAACCAATGCATATTTCTACCGATACCACAGCCGGCATCCAAAATGGTTTCATGTGCTTTGTACCTGCCTTTTAAAATCTGGTCGATCAGATAAATATCTGTGTCGCCAATTATATTATTAATTAAAGAGATTTCCATAAAGCGGTTGTGAGGTTGGTGCAAGTCAAAGGGACTACAATTGCTAGTCTAACATTTTTCATATTTCCAGTTCCGGTTTTTTCCTTCCTGTATCCAATCAAGGGCATCTGCAATTCTTTTGTGCCTGGTTACCTCCGTTTTTGCATCATTAATCCAATCAATGAATTCTCTTTTTTGTGAAGGACTAAATTTATTAAAATTTGCTATAGCAGTTTTAATTCCGGCAAGAGCCTGTATGAAATCGGGGTGAGGTTCAGCTACTTCTTTTACTTTTTCTTTTTTGGGCATTTTTACCCATGTGTCTATAAGCCCCATGGCTTGACTGATATATTCTAAAACTATATTATCAGCTGGTAAGTGGTTGATGGATTTTATCTGGCCAAAATCTCCCATAGCATTTTTCTCGTTTGACTGTAACACATGGTGCGGATCTTCCATTATTCCTCCAAGCCAAAAACCAAACGAACAATGTTGCTTAAATGCTGCCATATTACATAATATAGAACCTTTGTAGGTAAAGTTGGGAAAGCTCCATTTAATAGATTCCTGCACGTTGGGACAGGCCTTGATAACCAGTTTTCGCAGGTGTGCTAAAACGGGCACGGCAAAATCTGCCGCTTTTAAAATATACTCATCAACCTTTGGGTCTTTTTGATACATACAGCAGCAATTTATTCTATACAAAAGGTTATTAAAGATATTGACTTTAAATTTTTACAGAAAGCGCAGGTGCTGCTATTTCATTAGCACCTAATTGCAATCTACTTTCAAAAGTATCAGGATCAACAGCAACCCAATACAGTCATTATTTTTTGTTTTTCACTCCCTTGCAGTTTGGGCTTTGAGAAAATCATTTATAGCCCTAGCAGCTTCTTTAGGGTGAGTTAATATTGAAAAATGGTCTCCCGGTATTTGCACGTATGCCTCTTTGGGTGGCCTTACGATTAAATCTTTTTTAGAATGAATGCGCAGGTCAGGCTCAAAATTATTTTTAGTTGGTATAGGAGTAAGTGCCACTGTTAACTGGTTAATCACATTGTTTTTATTGCCATTCTTCAATAAATTAAAAATATAGTTTAGCCATGGTTTGGACGGCTTTGTGTTGTACTGAATTTTAAGAACCAGCCACCGTATTAGGGGATTAAAAAACACCTGAGACTTTACAGCCCACTTTATAAATTGATGGTTTAATGCTGGTACAATAACCCTTTTGTGGCTGGTATAAGAGGCTACCTGTACAACTTTGCATTCTGTAAGTTCTTTAACGAATAATGCTATCCATCCACCCATTGAATGCCCGATAAGAACATCATCTTTGGTTATTGAATATTGTTCCACCATTTCCCTGGCTATGTCTGTTGCTTTTACTTTCCCCCTTGGTAAATCGCCATGCAAGTTCCATGTACTTAATACCAGTTTCTCTCCCTCAATTAATGGCAGTACATTATCAAATACTTTTTCATCCTCTCCCAAACCCGGTATAAAAATCAGGCGCTTCATTAGCTTTTGCATTGACCGTTTTTAAACATAAACATTTACAATAAGCCTGCAAATTTATAGAAAGTGATGTGTGTAACACCCCCGGCTGCTAAGTAGTTACCTTTGGAGCTTTATCTTTTTGTATATGACTTTTGAAGAACTGAATATTAACCGGCCCCTTTTAAATGCTCTGACTGATCTTGGATTTACCAAACCTACTGCCATACAGGAAAAAGTTTTTTCTGTGGTTATGTCTGGTGCAGATGTTTGTGGTATAGCGCAAACCGGCACCGGTAAAACCATAGCTTATTTATTGCCTCTCTTACGCTTATGGGAGTTTAAGAAGGTTAAAGATCCGCAGGTATTAATAGTTGTGCCAACAAGAGAACTGGTTGCCCAGGTGGTTGACACCATAAAAGAATTGTCGGTGTACACCAGCCTGGTTGTAAAGGGGGTGTATGGGGGCACCAACATGAACACTCAAAAAACAGAAGTTGAAGATGGAATGGACATATTGGTAGCAACGCCCGGCAGGTTATACGACCTGGCAATGGCCGGGGCATTTAAAACCAAGACGATTAAAAAGCTGGTTATTGATGAGGTAGATGAAATGCTGAATCTTGGCTTTAGATCACAGCTTAAAAACATTTTGGAGTTATTGCCCGATCGCCGTCAAAACCTGATGTTCTCTGCCACCCTTACCTCAGAAGTGGAGCAATTGATTGAAACATATTTTAATGATCCAATAAAAATTGAAGCTGCACCTACAGGCACACCGGTAGAAGGCATTGTACAAAGCAAGTACCCGGTTCCAAATTTTTATACAAAGCTCAACCTGCTTACCTGGCTGTTAAGTAATGACGGCACCATGACTAAGGTGCTGGTTTTTGTAGCTACTAAAAAAATGGCGGATGAAATTTTTGAGGTCGTTTCATTAAAATTTCCCGGCGAAGCCGGAGTTATCCATAGTAACAAAGACCAGAACTATAGATTTAATTCAGTAAAAAACTTTGAGAACGGAACGTACCGGTTTTTAATTGCCACCGACCTGGTGGCCCGTGGTATAGACGTTGCTGAAGTAAGTCATGTTATCAATTTTGATGTACCGCCTATACCCGAAAACTACATACATCGCATAGGTCGCACCGGCAGGGCTGATAAAAAAGGCATTGCTATTAGTTTTATGACCGAAAAGGAGCAACCGTTTTTTGAAGCAGTGGAAGCACTGATGAGAATGACTGTTGAGGGGAAGGAATTGCCGGATGAAGTAGAAATTTCCAGCGTTCTAACAGAAGATGAGATGCCTAAGACCTTTGTAAGAGAGGTGCAGGTTAAGCTGCCATCCAGGGAAGATGTTGGTCCATCTTTCCATGAAAAGTCGGCTAAGAATCAAAAAATGAATAAGAAAGTTAGCCGACGCGACCAAATGAAGAAGAAGTATGGCAAACCTATAACCCGCCGGGGTAAAAGATCGTAAGGCAGTTATTTTTTTTCAGGCTTGTACTCGTAAACCACGTCGTAGGCTACTTTTTTAAGATGAGGTATAGACTGCCCAAGCTTTAAATCCTGCCGCTGTGGCGTAGCCTCGCAAATAGAGTATTCATTTCCTTTATAAAATATTGGGCGACCAACAGGTTTTGAAAATTGCACAGCAATGGTTATGTGTTCGGGGTAGGAGAGTGCGATCATAGGTAAATCGTACAGTTCCTTTACCAGGTAAAAAAAGAACGCTGCACGGTCTTCACAATCACTGTTTTCATACAGCAACGTTTGCTCGGGCGATAACCTCTTTTCCTTTCCAAAGTTTTTGGTATCTGTCTCAAAGGCAAATGCATAACGGGTAAAACGCATCAGGTAATCAACCCCATTAACCTGGTTCATTTTTTTGATATTTTCCTTTAGCAAAGGGATTAACGAGCCATAAGTAGTTTTACTTAAGGGTATATTGAAATAATAAGCATAGTCCACTACAGGATAATTTGCGAAAATCTTTTTGACCTCATCATTTACTAAAATCTTAAAACGATAATCCCGCTGTCCATAATCGAACTGAAGTTCTTTAACTGCATAGCTTTCAGGTTTAAAATCGGGCAGGCGGGTAATTTTATAAGTAAAGGAAGTAAGCGTTTGATTATTGTCCATTTGCACTTCCTTAAACTTTTCCTTTTCAAAATCTATAGCTCCATAATCATGATAGTTCAGGCATACATACTGTTTGTTATCCCTTGTGTGATAGGGAACCTCAAAAATTTCTTCATCGGTTTGAACATACAAAAGAAGTTTATCGTTGTAAAAGCTTACGGTAGCATTATAGCCTGATTGTAACAGCAAAAACCATTTAAATAAAGTATAGTTATGATAGTTTAAAGCCTTAGGACTGATCGCTCCGGCAACAGTCCTGATTAACTGGTAATACAACCAGTCGTCGAGCTGGTGTTCTTTCTTATACCTCAATAAATTTTGAGCAACCTCAACATAACCGGCTTCTATTAAACCCTTGTAATAGTTAGTGATAAAGTCTTCAGATAATATCTCCTGGTCTTTTAGTTGAATCGCACCGGGGGACTGCATTTGAAGGGTATCTCCATAAAAATTTACTGAAAGCAATGTTGTGCTGTCCTTTCCATAAACTGCTGTAATGGATAAGCAGGCGAAAATTAAAATGGTTAATATGATGCGTTGAAAGATCAAATGTTGCGGATTAACTATTGAATTTAAGAAAATTAACAATAAGATAATATTAAAAGAATTTAAGTGTTTAAACGGGGTTGCTATGTTTTTAGTATCAGCTTTAAATCCCATCATTTTTTAATACTATCGATCGGGGTAAGTATTTGGCTCTGGTTGGGAAAGATTTCTTTGTTTGGGAGGCTGGATTGTTTAAAATTATAAGCTCAAATCTGGCGTGAACATTCATCAAATGCCAGGAGTTAATTCGGAACCTGATTTTTTTGCGATTTCAATACTAATTCCAGCACCTGAAACGTTTGAGTTTATTAATGAGAAGATTTTTTTTTTCGTTGAATACCAGGCGAAGAATAGAGCAGTAGTTGATAATAAATTTGGAAATTCTAAAATAAAACTCTCTTTTTGGGAAAATCGTAAACCCCCAAATCCTTTTTGTAAATGAAGTTCAAATACTTTTTATCTTTTATTGCGACGCTTTTTTGCGTAAACCTTCTTTTTGGCAGGTCAGATAATGCGGACAGTGCAACTTTTTATTTAAAAAAAGCCCAACAGTTCAGTAAAATTTCTAAGTTCTTAGATGCTGACAGAAGTTTTCAAAAAGCCATCAGCTTCAATCCTTCCAACAAAGATCTCAACATTGCATACGGTGATTATCTATTGACACAACGCAAATATTTTGTGGCTATCGAGCAATATGGTAATGTTTTAGAAAGCAATATCAATCATCCTATAGCCCTGCAAAAGTTAGCAGAAGTAAGTTTTTTACTGCGAAGATGGAACGATGTAGTTATGTATGGTAAAAAGCTGCTCCAAAATGATAATAAGGCCAAAGTAAAATACATGTTAGGTAAGTCTTACTACGAACTTGAAAACTATGGTCAATCAAAAACCCTTCTACTTGAGGCAGTTGGTGAAAATCCAGCCCAGGTTGAAGCGGTGACATTACTTGGTAAAGTGCTTGTTGAGTTAAGCGATTACAAACAAGCTATTGCCATCTACAACAAAACGCTTCAGCTAGACCCAAATAACAAGCAGCTCATTTACGAACTTGGATTGTTGTATTTCACCATGAATAACGAGCCCGAAGCAATCAGGTATTTTGAGCTTGCAGCCGAGAAGGGGTATAAGACTGACCTGGGTTATTATGAAAATCTGGGCCTTGCTTATTTAAGTACCAATATTGAAAAAGGGGTGGAAATATTGAATAAGGTTTTGGAAAATAAACCGGGCAACAGCGATATTTTATTCCAGGTTGCGCAGGCATATTTTAAAGTGGAGAAATTTCAACAAGCCGCAGATACCTATTATAAAGTTTACGAAAACGACCCTGCTAACAGCCGCGCATTGTTTATGACAGGCGTGGCCTACCAGAAAAAGGGAGATAAGAGTAAGGGCATTGCTTTTTGCGAGCAGGCTATAAGAATAGATCCTGAACTTGCGCAGATGAAAACGGCAAAATCTATATTTTAAATTAAAAAGCGTACTCAAATAAAGAGGCTATCTCAAATGAGTAGCCTCTTTGCATTTCATCTGAAATGTTTATGTTATTTACTAGTATTCATTATCCAATTTTTATAGTAATCCCAAGGTTCTTAATACATCGACCCGCTTTCTTCTTACCTCCCCAGGCCAGTGCCTTATACCTGCCTAAAAAATAATGCAACGTACCGTATCAGGTCTTTATAAAAAAACTAAATAATTTATAATACGTAACAACAAACGCCGTTTTAGTCAAAGTGTTTTAATTTTTTTTATAAATAATCACTTTAACAATTAATCCAGGCTTATGAAGCGTTTTTTCTCCATTTTCTTTTTAGCTATTTCCATTGTCTTCAACCTCCAGGCGCAAAACTATGTTCCTGCCCCGGATTTTATTATTGGTAACGGCGCATCTGGCGCTGTCAATTGTGCAGCTCTACAACCGGATGGTAAAATCATTATCGCGGGCTCGTTTACATCCTATAATGGAGTTGCTGCCAACAGGATTGCCAGAATCAATACTGATGGCAGATTAGATACCTCATTTCATACAGGTACCGGGTTCGATAGTTATCCTCAAAGTATGAAATTATTACCGAATGGTAAAATGCTGATAGGAGGGTTTTTTACATCTTACAATGGTAATAGTTATAGCCATATCATACGTTTAAATAGTGATGGCAGTATTGATAATACATTTAATATCGGTACAGGATTGGATATTGCAGGCGGTCAAACAATGGTTAATTCTATCGAGACCCTATCTACAGGTGAGATAATAGTTGGCGGTCAATTTAATAAATACAATGGAAATTCAGGTTATGGAGTTTTTTGTATAAATCCCGATGGTTCTTTTAATGCCAATTACAAGACTGGGACAGGTTCATTCGGCCCGGTTTATTGTATTCAGGTTGATCCTGATAATAAAGTTCTTATTGGCGGGATGTTTACAAAATTTAATGCGGTCGCCAAGAGTAATATCGTGCGTTTAAATGCGGACGGTTCGGTTGATAATAGCTTTACAACAAAAGTTGGAGCTGCACAATTTGAAAAGCCTAATTCAATAGTTCGCCAAAGCGATGGCAAATATGTTTTAGGTGGAGATTTTACCTTTGTAAATGATGTTGCCCGTGGTGGCATAGCCCGCATCAACGGTGATGGAAGTCTAGATGCAACCTTCAATGATCCTAAAAATAATGGTCAGGTTAATTGTTCAGTAGTTCAGCCAGATAATAAAATTGTAGCTGTTGGCAGTTTTACTAATGTAAATGGCATCGCCACTAAAAATATTACAAGATTAAATGCCAATGGCTCTGTCGATACGAGTTTTAAAAGTGGATCCGGTTTATCGTCCTCAGCAGCAGGTGTTAGAATTATGCCCAATGGCAGATACCTGGTTTATGGCTATTTCATCAATGTTTCGGGTATTTTTTCGCCAAATATTGCGGTAATACAACCAACGCAGCCGCCAAAAATTAATACTTTACCTATTACTTTTTCCAATAATAAAGTTCAAACCGGCGGTACGATCACTTCTAATGGAGGCAGCCCTATTGCAGCAAAAGGCATTTGCTGGAATACAACCGGTTCACCTTCCACCGCTGACTCTAAAACAGCAAATGGCACCGGATCTGGAAATTTCAGTAGTGAAGTAACCGGTTTTGCCAATAATACAGTCTATTATGTGCGGGCCTTTGCAACAAACAGCATGGGAACTACTTATGGTAACGAAGTTGCCTTTACTACTGCCGCTCCGCAAATCACGTCATTTACTCCGCTATCAGGCACCTCTGGTACAACCGTTACAATAACTGGTCAAAATTTGATAAGCGCAACTGCAGTATCCATTGGCGGAACGCCTATCGATTCGTTTATTGTTATTTCTAACACAAGCATTAACGCCAAAATATCCGGCGAGGTTAATGGAGAAGTAAAAGTGACGACGCCAACCGGTAATGCAGCTAAAAGTGCATTTACTTATATATATGCGGTTCCAACCATTACAAGTTTTACCCGAACATCGGCATATGCCGGGCAAACGATACTTATAACCGGAACTAATTTTGAATATACCACCGGGGTAACTTTTGGTGGAACGCCTGCAGCATCATTTACAATTTTATCGCCCACATCCATCAGTGCCCTATTAGGAGCGGGAACTTCAGGAAGTGTGTCGGTTATTACAAAAGGTGGAACTGCCAGTAAAACAGGCTTCACATTCATAACAGCTCCCGGCAACTCACTAACTTTTGATGGCGTTAACGATTATGTGCAGGCAACATCTGCAACTTATCCGGGAACTAATTTTACCATTGAGGCATGGATACTTACTACCTCTGCTACCGGTACAAAAGAAATTGTAAGCTATGGCGGCCAATATACCGACATCCTGGAGTTTAGAGTTGACAATGGAAAGTTGAGCTGCGGCATGCGCGGGTCGAACGGTACATGGGCCGAAGTTCTCAGCTCCACCCTGGTAAATACCGGAAGGTGGACACATGTGGCCGTATCCAAAAACGGAAATGCTTATGCTTTATATATAAATGGTGTTCTGGATAAAACTATGAATAACACCCAAAATAATCCTAACATAAGCAGGTTAACCATTGGTCATTGCTTTCATTATAACAGCTTTTTGTCGGGTTACAACTTCGCAGGTAAAATTGATGAGGTGCGCATTTGGAATATAGCACGTACACCTGCACAAATAGCAAGCAACATGTACCACATGATTGCCGATACAACAACAGGATTGTTTGCTTATTACAGCTTTGACCAGGGAGCAGCAGGTATTAACAATACAGGTGTAACCACGCTTACCGATGTAAAAGGTAATACCAATGCCACACTGTATAATTTTGATTTGAATGGTGCAGCTTCTAACTGGACCGAGAGTTATGCTTTGGTATTACCAGTAACGCTGCCTGCTTCGGAAGTGTATGGCAATAACTTTATGGCCTCATGGATAGCGCCTGAAACCGGCACCGTAAACAATTACCTGCTGTACGTTTCAACCGACAGTACTTTCGGCTCATTTCTTACCGGTTATAATGGCTTGAGCGTAACTGGCACATCGAAAGTTGTAACGGGCATAAATATCAATACCAAATATTATTACAAGGTTGCTGCCAATAAAACTTCGGTCGATCAGCAGGGTGGATTCTCCTTGAAGCAGCCTGTGGTTTCTACCTCAGTGCTTCCGCTGCATTTGTTGAGTTTTACCGGTAAAGCTGTAAACGGAAAGTCTGTCCTTCAATGGCAAACTTCAAATGAAACAAATACCGCCAATTTTGTTATTGAAGCTTCGGCTAATGGAAGAATTTTTATTGAACTGGGCACAATAAAGGCAGCGGTTAACAGCCAGGTTAACAAAAATTACAACTTTACAAATGAGACGCCCGGCCAGGGAAATAATTACTATCGTCTTAAAATGATTGATGCAGATGGATCGGTAACATACAGTGGGGTTGTATTGGTAAGCTTCGCAAATCAATTACCAGCAATTCAGATATATCCAACTCCCGCAACCAATTACGTAGTTATAGATGTGTTATCCGCAGCAATAAAACCTGTTCGGTTTACCATTATGAACAGCGCAGGGGTGATAATGAAACAGGGCCTCTTGCAAAAAAGGGAAGAAAAATTAGATATCAGCAGCCTTGCTGCAGGTGTTTATAGGATACAGATAGATAATGGACAAGTAGGAACGATTGTTAAATAAACAAGGTTGCTGATAATATTTAAAACATAAAAGCTCCCCACTGTTCTTACATAGTGGGGAGCTTTTATTATAGGTTTATGGTAAGGTGATCCTGCGCTTAAATGAGGTACCTGTAAACGGAACTTATTACAAAGATCAAATCGAAACTCATTCGCATTATGCTTCTTTTGCTATGCGAAAAAGAGCAAATGGTTGCTGAATAGATCAGGCATTACGCCTTCAATCTTTTTCTCAATTCCGCAACAGGCATATCAATTTCTTTACCTATTGGCTTGCCGTCTCTGTAGGTTATAACTTTTAACATGCCTGCATCGGTGGGTATATTCAAAGGATCGGTATACTTTGGATAGAAATTATCAGGATGAGAATTATCGAAACTATAGTAGATATCCAGGCCCTTTACCTCGGTAGTTAACGTTACCTGGAGAGAATCTTTACTGTCCTTCTTAACAGCAAAAATTGGATCATACATGGTACGTGCATATTTAACCTGCTGTACATCCATACGGTCGAAAGTTTTCTCCACTTTACCTACAAATGAGTTCCAGTCTTTTTTAGCTTTTGGCGACCACAATGTTTCTGCAATGGCAAGGCTACGGGGCCAAAGCATGTATTGCATGTGGCGGGTATTATATATCTGCTCTGTCCATAAATTTCCCTGGCCACCCTTAATATATTTCGAATCCACACCTTCAGGAACGGGCTCAAAACTGTAGGTTTTGTTAAGGCGAAGGGTTGCATACACCGGTGGTTCACTAATTTTATCGCCCTGCATGTAGTCCAGGTAAACAAAATCGGTAGGGGTCATAACCACCCCGTGGCCCATCTTAGCTGCCTCGATACCACCTTTCATTCCACGCCAACTCATAACAACTGCATTTGGTGCCAGGCCACCTTCCAATATTTCATCCCAGCCAATCATTTTTTTGCCTTTTGATTCAATAATTTTCTCTACTCTTTTTACAAAATAGCTTTGTACTTCTTCCATATTTTTCAAGCCTTCCTTTGACATCAATTGCTTTACCTGGTCACTCTTCTCCCAAAAGTTTTTGGCACATTCATCACCACCCATGTGTATGTACTCAAAGGGAAATAACTGGGCAACTTCAGTAAATACTTTATCGAGAAACGTATATACTTTTTCGTTTGCCGGGCAAAGTGTGTTATCGATCAACGCATCAAAACCACCTTTGTGCCAGTCCATAATTTTTTCGCCGGATCGTACCTTATAATTTTCTGCTCCTGCAGTACATGACAAATCTGGATAAGAAGCAATCGCTGCAAGGCTGTGGCCGGGTACATCAATTTCCGGAAGAATATTTACATAACGCTGGCTGGCATATTGAACCAGTTCTTTTATATCATCCTGTGTAAAAAATCCTCCGTAGTTTCTTGGTTCGTCTGCTGTTGGCGGAATGAAGTCGCCAAACGTTCCCACCTTTTTTACATTCCATGCACCTACTTCAGTAAGCAATGGAAGACTTTTAATTTGTATTCTCCAGCCTTCATCATTTGCCAGCGTAATGTGCAGTAAATTAAATTTGTATTCTGCCATTTCATCAATAAAGTCCTTCACTTCCTGCTTGGTAAAAAAGTGACGGCTTACATCAAACATCAACCCCCTCCAACCAAAACGTGGATAATCAGTAATTGTAACAGCCGGTAATTGCCAGGCTACATTTTTTGCAATGGATTTACCTGAGATCTCTTTAGGAAACAATTGCATGAGCGTTTGTACTCCATAAAAAATTCCCGCAGGTTTATTAGCTTTAATGGTAACACTACTGGGATTGGATACGAGTGAATACCCTTCATTACCCAGACTTTTATCTGCTGTTCCATTCAACATTAATCTTATTGAACCTATTGTGCCTGCTTTAGTTGATACAGCACCCGTATACCCGGTTGATTTTTGTAATTGGGTTATTAGCTGTTCGGCTATAGTTTGTAGTTCCGGTGTACCATTTGTTTCAACCGTTATGCTTTTGGGAAGCGTATACATTCCACTTGTTTTAACCATATAAACAGGTTCGGGAATAATGGAAATCTCAGGCTTTTTATCCTGCGAAAAAGTAACTGTTGACATAAGTAAGGAACATAAAACGATTAGGTTTTTTTTCATATTGAAACTGTTTTGTTTTTCTTTTTAGCAATTGTTATTCTATATAAAATGTGAATTTAAAGCTATGAGTTGTTTGTGCAACAAAATGCTAAGGTGCAAATGGTACTAAAGAACGCTATTACATTCGCTCAGGAACCTTAATGCCCAGGAGGTTCATCCCGTTTTTTATAACACTCGACGATAGCATAGCAATTTGTAGCCTGAGTTCCCTTTTTTCATCATTCTCAGCATTGGTTATAGAATGTTCGGTATAAAATGAGCTGAATGTTTTTGCCAGGTTATAGCAATAAATAGCAACCTTGGAGGGTTCATGTTCTGACGCTGCTTCTTCTAAAATGTTAGGGTATTGTTCTATAAGTTTGATCAACTCTTTTTCCAGCGGCAAAAGGTTAATTGAAGGGGATGTACCGTTTGGCTGTTGTTTGCGTAAAATGCTTTTTATACGTGCATGCGTAAACTGTATAAACGGAGCCGTGAAGCCATGGAAATCTATACTATCCTCCGGGTTAAAAATCATCCTCTTTTTAGGGTCGACCCTTAACAGGAAAAACTTCAGGGCACCAATGCCAATGGTATCGTACAACTCTAGTAATTCACCTGGTTCAAAATCCTGCACCTTACCCAGTTCTTCTGTTTTTTTGCGGGCTACGTTTACCATTTCTTCTACAATATCATCGGCATCAACTACGGTACCTTCTCTTGTTTTCATGCGTCCGGTGGGCAACTCAACCATGCCGTAACTCAAATGAAAAATGCCTTCTGCAGAGGGTAGTTCAAGTTTCTGGCAAATCAATTTCAATACCTTAAAATGATAGTTCTGTTCATCGCCTACTACATAAATACTGACGTCGCACTTAAATTCATCGTACTTATTTACAGCAAGGCCTATGTCCTGCGTTATGTAAACCGCCGTACCATCATTACGCTGAACTATTTTTTCATCCAATCCATCCGCCGTTAAATCTATCCAAACGCTGCCATCGTCTTTTTTATAAAATACGCCTTTTTGTAAACCGGCTTCAACAAGTTGTTTCCCCAAAATATACGTCTCACTTTCGTAATACACCTTGTCAAAATCGCAACCAATTCTGTTATAGGTAACATCAAAACCCGCATACACCCAACTGTTCATCATCTTCCATAATTCCATTACTTCGGGTACGCCGGCCTCCCAATCCTGCAGCATTTTTTGAGCGGCCTTCATAATAGGAGCTTCCTTTTCTGCAAGCTCTTTACTCATGCCACCTGCAGTTATTTCTGCTACCTGTTTTTTCAGCTCATTACCAAACATCACATAATAATCTCCCACAAAATGATCACCCTTAGAGCCGGTACTTTCCGGCGTTGCCCCATTGCCGAATAGCTGCCAGCAAACCATGCTTTTACAAATGTGAATGCCCCTGTCGTTAGCAATACAGGTTTTTACAACTTCATTTCCTGTGGCTTTGTAAATTTCGGACATACTCCACCCTAAAAAAATATTGCGTAAGTGACCAAGGTGTAAAGGCTTATTAGTATTTGGAGAAGCATACTCAATCATTACTTTATGCCTGTTAGGTTGTTGCTGGCCGTAAGATGGCTGGTTGTATTGCGTATGCAAAAACTCTTTCCAATATGTGTCAGTAATAGAAAGGTTTAAAAAGCCTTTTATGATATTGTAACCTGATATTAATGTAGGGTTGTTTTCTACCAGGTAAGCTCCAAGATCGTTGCCAAGTTTTTCAGGTGAAAGTTTCAGTTGTTTTATGAAAGAAAACAGTACCACGGTGTAGTCACCTTCAAACTCCGGTTTAGTCTCATTTACCTGCACCTCGTCTGGCGAAAGTGATGCGTTGTAAAGTGTATTAATGGCTTGGGCAGTGGCAGTTTTTATATTGATAACAACACTCATTACTTCTTATTTAGGGCAGCGAAAGTACAAATTTAAGCACCTATCTTCGCCTCCGTTTTTTATAATAAGTAATAAGAATGCGTAGACTGATATTAAGCTTAGTTGATTTTTTTTACCCGCCTTTTCAAAAGCTGATGCCGCTTCAAACGTTTAGATATGCAGCTTGCGGAGGCTTCAACACGGCCCTGGACATTTTTATATTTGCAGTGAGTTACAATTTTATTTACAAGAAGCAAATTGTGCATGCTTTTGGCTTTGCCATCAGTCCACACATCGCCTCATTCCTTTCGGCCTTCGTAATTACATTTCCAATCGGGTTTTATTTTAGCCGTTACGTTGTATTTACGTCAAGTAACCTGAGAGGCAGGGTGCAGTTGGTTAGATATTTAATGCTGGTAATGGCTTCAATTGCATTAAACTATATGTTCATTAAATTTTTTGTTGAACAATTACACATCTACCCAACCATATCTAAATTAATCACAACTGTTATTGTGGTTATGTTCAGTTACCTAACGCAAAAGCATTTTACATTCCGTACAAAAAAAATCAGGATTAAGATTGATGGGTAATTCAATCACCTGATATTTTAGAATTATTTTTTTGTAGAATACAGGAAATAGCACTCTACAACTCATCTAAAGCCGGAACTTTTAAATCCTCAATATTCCAGTGGGCCAATTTTGCTCCTGCGCTGTAAGCCGATTCTAAAAAGTCCAGCAACAATTGCTCCGGGTCAGCTTCGTTGCGTATATCGTCATACATTAATAAAGCCATCGGGCTTCCGTTGCTCATTTGCCAGCTTGCAGCGGCAGGCTTCAGTGGTGTATGTTGCAATCCTTCAGGCGAAGGATAGGTGTAGCTATAGAATGCGGGAGCTGGCACCTTTTCATCTCCCACCCAAAAACCAAAGCTGATTACTTCATGCGAATAAGCATCCTTGTTTGGTATACTCATGCCTTCAGGCAAGGGCAGTTTTTTACCTGAGAAACGTGTTACTGTTAAATCCATGTGATGCCAGTAAATGTGCACCGGGCATGTTTTGCCATAATACCTGCCACTGAAATTTGTTAGCACATTGTTGACCCAGAGTATAATTTTCCAGTAACGGTTAATGTATTCCTTGTCGTAAGAATGGTACTCTGTTATCTGGTTGAAGGGAGTAGTCATTGGATGCTCGTCGGGTAAACTGTAGGGGTGGTCAACAATTTTTATATCGATATGCAGCCTGGTGAGTGTTTCCAGCAACTTGTTATAAAAATCAGCAACAGTTAAACCATCATATAATTCAAAGGCACCACTTTGGCCGGTGCTGCTAAAAACTTCCAGTGTGTGATTAATAAAATTAAACTGTATCTCAAAGCTGTCTGAACCGTTTGATATGGTTTGTGTAGATATGCCTTTGGGGTTTACAAACAGCGTTATGTTCCACCAATGATTTTTACGGGGCATTTTGTTCAGCTTTATTTTACCTACAATCTGCATAAACAAATGCAGGGTCATTTATGTAGAAAGCCAATCTTTTAAGGGAAGAGAGGGAAGCTGCATATTATTTGGTTTGGAATGAAATAATCAATTTGAAGTTACTATCAAATGTTTGCTTTTTTCAGACCGCTGACAAATATGATGGATATGGTTATAGGGAATGTTTTCATTAGTCCTACCTGTCACACTACCATCATTATTTGACTTTGCTTGTCCAATCCTCAACCCTATATAGTCTCACTGCCATTTTTTCACTTCATACCCCATTGGCATAATGATTGACTAATGAATGTTGTCAAATAATTAAAAAATTAAAAGATAAATCATGGGAAAGATTATAGGTATTGACCTTGGAACTACCAACAGTTGCGTTGCCGTAATGGAAGGTAACGAGCCTGTTGTTATTGCCAACGAAGAGGGTAAAAGAACTACCCCAAGTATTGTGGCCTTTCTAACTAATGGTGAGCGTAAAGTGGGAGATCCTGCAAAGCGCCAGGCTATTACCAATGCCACAAAAACCATTCAGAGCGTTAAGCGTTTTATGGGTCATAAATACGATGAGATTACAGAAGAAGCAAAACAAATAAGTTACAAAGTTGTAAAAGGTGACAATAATACCGTGCGAATTGACATAGACGGTCGTTTATATACTCCACAGGAAGTAAGTGCTATGATTTTGCAGAAAATGAAAAAAACTGCAGAAGATTATTTGGGCCAGGAAGTATCTGAAGCGGTTATTACTGTACCTGCTTATTTTAACGATGCGCAAAGACAAGCGACAAAGGAAGCAGGTGAAATTGCTGGTTTAAATGTAAGACGTATAATTAATGAGCCCACTGCAGCTGCTTTGGCTTATGGATTGGATAAGAAACATGCTGATCAAAAAATAGCTGTGTTCGATTTGGGTGGCGGTACATTTGATATTTCTGTACTTGAGTTGGGTGACGGTGTATTTGAAGTGAAATCAACCAATGGTGATACCCACCTTGGTGGAGATGACTTTGATAAAGTAATTATGGATTGGCTGGCTGATGAATTTAAAAGCGATGAAAATGTTGACCTGCGTAAAGATCCTATGAGTTGGCAGCGTTTAAAGGAAGCATCAGAAAAAGCAAAAGTTGAATTGAGCTCTTCAAGTGAAACCGAGATCAATCTTCCTTATATCACAGCTATAGATGGTGTTCCAAAACACCTCGTTAAAAAGTTGACCCGTGCAAAATTTGAGCAATTGGCTGATAACCTTTTTGCAAGATGTTTAAAGCCTTGTGAGTTAGCATTGAAAGATGCTGGTTATACAACTTCAGATATAAATGAAATTATCCTGGTTGGTGGTAGTACCCGTATTCCTAAAGTTCAGGAGATTGTTGAAAAATTCTTTAATAAAAAGCCCAGCAAGGGAGTAAATCCTGATGAGGTGGTTGCAGTTGGAGCCGCCATCCAGGGTGGTGTATTAACCGGTGAGGTAAAAGACGTATTACTGTTAGACGTTACTCCGTTAAGCCTTGGTATTGAAACCATGGGTGGAGTTATGACAAAGTTGATTGAAAGCAATACAACTATACCAACCAAGAAAAGTGAGGTATTCTCTACAGCCAGCGATAACCAGCCAGGCGTACAAATACATGTATTGCAGGGAGAGCGCCCAATGTCTAATCAAAATAAGAGTTTGGGTATGTTTAACCTGGATGATATTCCACCGTCTCCCCGTGGTGTTCCCCAAATTGAGGTAATTTTTGATATTGATGCTAATGGAATTTTACACGTAACTGCAAAAGATAAAGGCACCGGTAAAACAAAAGATATCAGGATTGAAGCAGGAAGTGGCCTAAGCAAAGAAGAGATTGAAAAGATGAAAAATGAAGCTAAGGTTAATGAAGCTGCTGATAAAGAAGCACGAGATAAAGTTGAGAAAATTAATGCTGCAGATAGCCTGATCTTTCAAACTGAAAAGCAGTTGAAAGATTATGGTGATAAAATATCTGCAGATAAGAAAGCGCCTATTGAGACTGCTTTAACTGCTCTTAAAGATGCTCATAAATCACAGGATCTTGCAAAAATTGAAAGTTCAATGACTGAGTTGAACACTGCCTGGACAGCCGCAAGTGAAGAGATTTATAAAGCAACACAGGATGCTGGTGCAACTGGTGGTCAACCCGGTGATGGTAATGGTCAACAGGGTGGCGGTGCTCCACAAGATGGTGGCGAAACCGTAACCGATGCAGAATTTGAAGAAGTTAAATAAAATGCTCATTCATGTTATAAGGCCCTCACAGAAATGTGGGGGTTTTTTATTTTCACCAACTCCAGGTTATTCAAACGTATTATAGGGGTGGCAAAGTGCTGGCATAGTTATTATGTTAATTTTGTTAACAATCACATTCCTCCACATCTTAAATCGGTCAAAATGAAAAAAACATTTTTCTATTTTTTTGTTGCTGTTCTTTTAGTTAGCCAAACCCTTCCATCTTATGCAATCTCGTTGTCTTCAACAACTGACAAAAGTGCTGTGGTTGATGAGAATGCTACGCCTGCAATAACTTCAGTAAAGGATGCAATTAAGCAATTCAAATCTTTATCAAGAAAGGAGAAAAGAGATAGGATTAAAGATGTAAAAAAGGAAATTAAGCAATATAAAGCCGACAAAAAAAGCGGTGCTGAACCTTCTACAAATACTTTGTTGCTGGTAATTTTGGCCTTGTTATTACCACCACTTGCGGTTTACTTGCACGAAGGAGAGGCAAATAACAGGTTTTGGTTGAGTTTGATACTTACCTTGTTGTTTTTCATCCCGGGAGTTATTTATGCATTGATAGTAGTATTGGGAGACTAATCGTATCAACAATATTGAGTTAATTAAAAAAACCCTTTCTCAAGGGTTTTTTTAATTAATAATATAAAGAAGTTTTTACACGATGTCCATAGCCAAACCAAAAGTTGTTACAACAAATGGAAGTACAACCCAAAAGAACTCTCTATAAAAAATCATCATCAAAATCATTGCTGTAAGAGAGATAAAGAAGTATAGCCAATACTTGCCGGTTGATTTAGTTGTTTCCATCATTTTAGTTTTGGCAAAAATAAGTGTTGACTTGTAACATATGAGTTTTCCCCTAAAAAATGTTTCTTAACTCGGGACCTGATTATAGCGAAATGGGTAGTAAAAACGAAGGCTTTTAATTGCCTTGTTATCTTTTTGAGATTAAATCTATCTTTAAAACTTTATAGGATAAACAGTTGTGTTGCTATAAACCCACTTGTTTACAACAGTGTGTATTAATTACACATTTGGTTCATTTTTCATATTTTCGTACAACTAAAAACTAACAAAATTGGGTACTGAAAAAAAACCATCAAAAAGGAAAATCTCGACAAAAAAAGTTGATTTCAATTTAACCCCACATAACGCTGAAACACTCCCGACAAGCCAGCCAAATGAAACAATAACAGTGTCCGGTCAAGTAAAAAAGGCATCTGCAAAAAATTCTAAGAAGAAATTAGCTGAACCTAAAATTGATGCGGTACCAGTTGTAATCAACCCTGTCGTAGTAGAAAAAGAAAAGTCTAAAAAAGTTTCAACTAAGGTTGTAAAAACTGGCGTGCCGCCAGGTAAGAAGAAGTCACTTTTAAAACGCCTCAGCTTTCAATTAAAATATCATACAGCCCCGGGAGAAAATATTTTTGTTGTTGGTAATCATAGCATAGTTGGTAATAATAGTATTGAGCATGCCTTTGCATTACAATATTTAAATGAAGATTATTGGGTTGGCACCATTGATATAAATGCTGCAGAAACCATTAAATCGTTTGAGTACAGGTATTTTGTAAAAGATGCCAAGGGAAATATAACCAGTGAACTAGAAAGTGATAAGGAATTTGATCTTAGCTTGTATAATGCAGAAGAGGTTCGGCTGATAGATACCTGGAGTTTTTCAGGCCAGGTCGAAAATACATTCTTTACGGAGCCCTTTCAAAATGTTCTTTTAAAAAGGAATTTTACTTCAACTTCCATTGCTCCTCAAAATAAGTACACGCACATATTTAGAATAAAGGCTCCCTTACTTCAAAAAAACCAGGTAGTTGGTATCTATGGCAGTTCTGCGGTTTTGCATAATTGGGATACCTCAAATCCAATATTATTATCTCGTAAGGAGGATGAAAATTGGTGGACCGTCCAACTTGATTTGTCGGACGAGATTTACCCGATCACTTATAAATACGGAATCCACGATGTTGCTAAAGGGGAATTCGTACAAATGGAAGGAGATAAAAACCGCATCATCTACGAGGGGGGTAGTTCCATTAAATTATCAGTGGTATCAGATGGTTTTGCAGTATTTCCTAATAATACTTTTAAAGGTGCCGGAGTTGCCATACCTGTATTTAGTTTACGCTCCAGTCAAAGTTTTGGAGTTGGTGAGTTTAACGATATGAAGTTGCTAGTGGACTGGTCTAAACACGTTGGCTTAAAAGTAATTCAAATTTTACCTGTTAACGATACAATTGCCACACATACCTGGGTTGATTCCTATCCCTATGCTGCCATTTCAGCTTTTGCTTTGCACCCAATTTTTTTGCACCTTCCCATAATTGCTGCAGGTGAAAGCGCATCACTTCTGGCAGACTTAGAAGGCTTAAGAATAGAATTAAACAGTCTTGAAAAAGTGGACTATGAACGAGTGCTGAATGCAAAACTTCAATTTGCTCAACTGGTTTATAGCGCTCAAAAAAATATCATTTTTCAATCTACCGGGTTTAAGTCTTTCTTTCTTGAAAACAAACATTGGCTGGTGCCATATGCTGCTTTCTCTTATTTACGCGATGAATTTGGTACACCTGATTTTTCGGCCTGGCCAAAATACAGTACCTATAATGAGGAGGAGATTAGCATTATAGCCGCAACCCCGGAAACTGCTGATGATTCTATAGCGTTTCATTTTTTTGTACAATACCATTTACACCTTCAGCTAAAGGCTGCAACCGAATACGCTCATGAAAATGGTATTATAGTAAAAGGCGATATACCCATTGGTATTTACAGGAATAGTTCTGATGCCTGGCAGGAACCTGCATTGTACAACATGGATAAGCAGGCTGGTGCCCCTCCGGATGATTTTGCTATTAAGGGTCAAAACTGGGGCTTCCCAACATATAACTGGCAAAAAATGCAAGAGGATGGATTTAGCTGGTGGAAAAAGCGGTTTGCCCAGATGAGTTATTATTTTGATGCATTCCGTATAGACCACATCCTTGGTTTTTTTAGAATTTGGAGCATTCCAATGCATGCAGTAGAAGGTGTGATGGGAACCTTTGTGCCAGCCTTACCTGTTTACAAATCTGAGTTGGAAGAGAATGGAATTCATATGGACCTGTATAGATTAACCGCTCCTTACATTAACGAAGGAATAATATGGGAGATGTTTGGCTCCTTAGCGGGACAAGCAAAAGAAGAATATTTGAACATTTCAGGATACGAACATTACGCTTTAAAACCTGAATTTGATACCCAGCGAAAAGTTGAAAAATATTTTGAGCAGTTACCGGATAGTGATGATAATCACAAATTGAAATATGGTTTATTCAATCTTATCTCAAATGTTATTCTGCTTGATGCTGATAATACAGGTGGACAGCAATTTCATTTCCGCATTTCAATGGAAAGTACTGCATCGTTCCGTTACCTCGACCAGGACACACAAGCGAAACTAAAGAACCTGTATGTAAATTATTTCTTTCGCAGGCAGGATCATTACTGGCGTGAGCTGGCTATGCAAAAATTACCCGAACTGAAACGTAGCACCAACATGTTGATTTGTGGGGAAGACCTTGGTATGGTGCCCGACTGTGTACCGGGTGTGATGAAACAATTGGGTATCCTAAGCCTTGAAATTCAGCGTATGCCCAAAGACCCGGCTAAAGAATTTTTTCATCCTAATGATGCTCCCTACCTCAGTGTAGTTACACCTTCAACCCACGATATGAGTACAATAAGGGGTTGGTGGCAAGAGGATGCTTCTAAAACGCAAAGATTTTATAATTCCCAGTTAGGCATGTGGGGCAATGCACCCTTTTATTGTGAACCACAATTAAATACAGCTATCGTTATACAGCACTTGTACTCTCCAGCAATGTGGAGCATCTTTCAGCTACAAGACCTGTTAGGTATGGATGGCCAGGTAAGAAGAGAAAATCCTGCAGATGAAAGAATTAATGTGCCGGCCAATCCAAAACATTATTGGCAATATCGAATGCACCTTTCATTGGAAGACCTTATTCAAAACGATACTTTTAATGATGTGCTGAGAAATTATATTTTATCAAGCGGACGATAATTTACCCCTGATATTTGTGTAAGCCATCCATACAACGGGTGGCTTTCTTTTGTCTTACAATGAAATTTTTACTGAATGAAACTTGCTTACTGGTCGTTTGATTTGCCTTTTCAGCACCCCTTTACAATTTCAAAGGGTACCAAAACGCATCAACCTACACTAATTGTTGAGTTATCGCTTGGTGCATATAGTGGATATGGAGAGGCGCCAGCTATCAACTACTACAACATTACCGTTGACCAGATGAAGGCAGACCTGGAGTTGAAAAGAACGTTCATTGAAAAATTTGCATTGACAGATCCTGAAAGATATTGGCATTACCTGCATCACCTGCTTCCGCAAAATCCTTTCCTGGTTTGTGCCCTTGATATGGCAGCCTGGGATCTATGGGGGAAAATGAAAAAACTGCCTATTTATAAGCTGTGGAATACTGATATGGAAGGTGATTTACCAATGACCGATTTTACTATTGGCATTGACACTATTGATAAAATGGTTTCAAAAATTAAGGAGAAAAAATGGCCCATTTATAAGATTAAGTTGGGCACACCAGATGATATCTCGATAATGGAAACCTTGAGAAAACATACTGATGCCATTTTTAGAGTAGATGCAAATGCTGCGTGGTCTACGGACGAAGCACTTCAAAAAATACCTCAGTTAGGAGCATTGGGTGTAGAGTTTGTAGAACAGCCTTTGGATAAATCGAATTGGGAGGGTATGAAAGTATTGTTTCAAAAGTCAACCCTGCCTTTAATTGCAGATGAGAGTTGCGTAGCGGAGCATGATGTAAAAAAATGTCTTCACCATTTTCATGGCATAAATATCAAACTAACAAAATGCAGCGGTCTAACTCCTGCAAGGCGAATGATAAAAGAAGCCAGGGAGCTCGGGTTGAAAGTAATGATGGGCTGTATGAATGAAAGTTCCATAGGATCTTCCGCTATTTGCCAGTTCTTACCCCAATTAGATTACGTGGATGCTGATGGCCCCCTTCTTCTACAGCAAGATTTGGCAACCGGGTTAAATTATAAAGATGGAAAAATACTACCAAATCCAACCCCGGGTTTAGGTCTTCGTGAAATATTTCTGCGATAATATTTCCTTTTTCTGGCAAAATCCCAAATTGGGACAGCGTTTCCTTTCAAAGGACTTTTTATGATAATTTTAGCAAAAAATAGGTTGATTTTCAATTGGTTATCTTTTGGCACCAATGTGGTTATATGTCTGGAGCAACCAATTAAAAATTATCTCTATGACAGGAACCTTTACATTATCCGAAAGCAGATTGATCGAAAATTGCATCAGCGGCAATAGAAAATCTCAGAAGGAATTATACGAAATGTATGCTCCCAAAATGTTTGCCATTTGTTTGCGTTATACAAAAAACCAAATGGATGCCGAAGATACATTACAGGAAGGATTTGTAAAGTTGTACAACAACCTTCATAGGTTTAGAGGTGAAGGTTCGTTTGATGGTTGGGTACGCCGCATATTTGTAAACACCGCCATTGAGCACATTCGTAAAAAGAATCTGAACGTTACAAATGGTGAGGGTTTGGAAAATAGCATTGCCGATAAGCGTAAGTCTGCTTTGGACAATTTATATGAGAAGGACATTATAAGAACTTCAATGAACTTGAGCGAAGGATATAGAACTGTTTTTAACCTGTATGCAGTTGAAGGTTTTTCTCACAGGGAAATAGCTAATCACCTTGGTATTACCGAAAGCACCAGCAAATCTCAATTCTCAAGAGCCAAAGCAATTTTGAGAAACGTAATAACAAATAAGGGAAAAAAGAAAGAACTGAATTTTGCTTAAATTTTGTAACCGCAGTATTGTATAAAAAAGAACCTCGAAAGGGTTCTTTTTCCTTTTGTTGATTTTCCACTTTTAAAATTTATTGCTTGTTTGCATAGTGGCTACATGCTTATAACTCAATAATACCTTCATTTTAATATCAATTAAAATGCAGTTAAGAACGCTTATAAAGTGATCGGCTTCCACACATAATAAATTCTTCTCCAAAATAATATTGTAATATTATTTTTTTACAAAGTTGAGCGATGGCCATTAATATTAAGACGAGATTATACGTAGGATTTATTATAGCAATGTTATTAGTGGTTGGAGTAGGTTTAATTTCGTACAGCACTTTTACCAGTCAATATCAACAAGCCGCCAGTCTTAAACATTCGTATAAAGTTTTAAACCAGTTAAAGTTTATACAGAACCTTTTGGTGGATATGGAAACCGGCAGAAGGGGATTTAGAAGCACAAACGATAAAATTTTTTTGGAGCCTTACAATAATGCACTGAATAAAATCCATCTTTCACTTACTGAAGCTTCATTGATGGTGTCAGATAATATCAACCAGGTAACCAGGATACATAAGATTTCAGATAACATAGATGTAATTCTTAATTATTGGAAGGGACTTGGAGAAGATGCTTCAACTTATACCCGGGAAATAATTACACGAATCAACTATGCTGAAAAGGTAAGGATGGATGTAGTTCGCAGCGGCATAACTGAAATGATGAATGTGGAGCTTTCAATACTTAATGAAAGAGAAGCAGCAAATGTTCGTTCAGTTAACAAGGCTATTACCTGGTTGGTTTTGGGTATCTTTTTAATCGTTATTATAGTAGGTGCCCTTATTTACTTTATACTGCGTGAATTTAAAAGCAGAACAAAAGCTGAACTTGATTTAAAGATTAACAACAGCAAACTTGAGGTACTTAACCTGGCAGGCGAAGAAAAAAATTGGTTGCTTGCCGGCCTTGCCCAATTAAACGAATGTTTACAGGGAGTACATTCCACCAACGAAATTTGTAACAAAGCCCTTCGCAAAATAGTAGACTACTTACAACTTGATGCCGCAGCATTATACATCTACAACGAAGATTCTAAAACTCTGGAACTTACTTCTGCTCTTGGTATGAATGCTGAAGCAAAAAAAATATACCAGTACGATGAAGGGTATATTGGCCGGGCATCATCGGGTACTAAATTGTTACATTTAACCGAAGTGCCTAACGATTATTTGTTGGTAGAAGGTGGGGTCTTAAATGTAGGTATAAGTGAAGTTATTTATGCACCCCTGTTTCAAAACAAGGAATTACGAGGTGTATTAGAGTTATTGACTTTTAAAATTTTTTCAGAGCAACATATTGCTTTCTTAAATATGGTCGATGACATTATTGCAGTAGCAATTAATTCATCGCAGTCAAGGGAAAAAGTAATGGAGTTGTTGGAGAAAGTACAGAAGCAAAAGGAAGAATTAAAAGCTCAACAGGAAGAACTAAGACAGGCCAATGAAGAATTAAATGTACAAACCGAGGTATTGCAAACATCGGAAGAAGAACTAAGAGTGCAGGAAGAAGAACTGCGACAAATAAACAGCGAACTGAACCAAAAAAATGAAACAATAGAAAATGCCCGACAGGCATTGATGCTAAAGACGAAGGAGCTGGAAAAAAGCAGTGAATACAAATCGGAGTTCCTCGCAAATATGTCGCACGAATTGAGAACCCCACTAAACAGTGTTCTTATTTTAGCCAGGTTACTTGCCGATAACAATACAAAAAACCTTACAGAAAAACAGGTCTCCCATGCAAAAATCATTTACAAATCGGGTTCAGACCTTTTACAACTCATAAACGATATACTGGATCTCTCAAAGATTGAAGCAGGCAAAGCTGATGTAATAATTGAAGAGTTAAGCCTGGCGAATGTAGCACTGGAAATGAAAGAAATTTTTGAGGTTGTTGCCCATGAAAAGTCTATCGATTTTACTTTTGAGATTTTGGAATCGGCACCAAAAATAATAAGGTCTGATGAACAAAAATTGGAACAGATTTTAAAAAACCTGTTATCGAATGCACTAAAATTTACTCCTGATAAAGGCAAAGTGCATCTACAATTTTCAGGAGAAAACAAAGGCAAAAATTTAAAGATAATTGTTACGGATACTGGTATAGGAATTTCAGATAATACACTGCAACTAATTTTTGAAGCCTTTCTACAGGCCGATGGAGCAGCCAACAGGAAATATGGGGGAACCGGCCTTGGCTTATCCATAACCCGGCAATTGGTAAAACTATTACAGGGTACAGTTAGTGTAAAAAGTAAGGAGGGTGAAGGAAGTGAGTTCTCTGTGATTCTACCATCTTTATTCGACGCTAATACAAACACCAACACTGAAGATGCAGCTATAATAGAACCGTTTGTACTTGATGATGTAGCTGAGCAAAATGTAATTAAAGATGACCGTAACACCATATCACCAAAAGATAAAGTGGTCCTGATAATAGAAGATGATGTTGCATTTGCAACTATCCTCCGGGACCTATCCAAAGAGAATGGATTTAAAACTATTGTAGCAATACAGGGGGATGAAGGTTTATACTATGCTAACAAATATTTACCCTCAGCTATTTTCTTAGATATGCAATTGCCGGTATTAACAGGGGGCCAGCTGCTGAAGCAACTTAAAAACTCAACCGCTTTAAAACAAATTCCTGTTCATATTTTTTCGGCAGCAGAAGCAAACAGAATAGAAACTGCAACAGCATTTTCATATCTCCAAAAACCGGTTTCCTGTGCTGATATCAGCGATGCATTATTGTCTATTAAGGTTTACTTAAAATCTGGTACTAAAAAAGTATTATTGATTGCAGGTACACATATACAAGACCGGTTGATGAGACAATTATTTAAGGAACGAAATTTTGAGATTGAATGTAAACTTGCAAATAGCCTGGAGGAGGGGATAGAACTTGCCGAAACGGACTTTTACGACTGTGGTATAGCCGATATAAGTACCGAAGCAGAGTTAAACCGTGCTGCATTAAATACCCTTCATCAAACACTAGCCAAAAAGAACACACCATTAATCTTATACCTGGATCAGGGCATTGCAGTTAACGACGAACTGGTATTAAGAAAAATTTCAGAAGTGGCTGTTAGGCAATCACCAGGTAGCCACAGAAGGTTAATGGACGAAATGGAATTATTTCTTTACAAACTTCAGGAACTAAAAACAAACACAAAATTAAGGGTGACCGGGTCAGGGCTTATCGACAATGACCTGGCGGCAAAAAAAATACTGCTGGTTGATGATGATATGAGAAATGTTTTTGCACTATCTGCCGCCCTGGAGCGTGAGGAAATAGAAGTTATCACAGCTTCGGATGGTAAAGATGCATTGCAGGCTTTAAGGGATAATAAGGAGGTTGATTTGGTATTAATGGATATTATGATGCCTGAAATGGATGGATATGAGGCTATAAGACATATAAGAAACGAATTAAAACTTACCCGTTTACCAATTATTGCATTAACCGCAAAAGCCATGACTGGCGACCGTGAAAAATGCATACAAGCCGGTGCTTCAGATTATATTACCAAGCCGGTAGACATTCAAAAATTATTATCTCTCATGCGGGTCTGGCTATCATAAAATAGGTATGAATCACCAATCTGAACTTTCGTTACAAGAGGTGGAAGAGATTATTGCTTTGGTCAATAGTAAATATGGATATGATTTCAAAGGGTATGCACGAACCTCATTACAACGAAGGTTGTTAAGGTTCATGGATAACATGAGTTTAACCAACCTAAGGCAGCTTGAACATTTTTTAACAATCACTGACGACGCCCTAAATTTTTTACTGGAGCATATAACAGTTAACGTTACAGAGATGTTTCGGGATCCTGAATTTTACAGAAGTATCAGGCAAACGGTTATACCGATGCTTTCTTCATATCCAATAATCAAAATATGGCATGCAGGATGCTCAACAGGTGAAGAAGTTTTTTCGATGGCCATCATGTTACACGAGGCAGGACTTTTGCAAAGAAGCCGTATATACGCAACCGATGTTAATTTATTAAACTTAGAAAAGGCTAAAAAGGGTATTCTGCCATTGGAGGTAATGAAAGATTATACAAATAATTATATCCAGTCTGGAGGTGCCCACGATTTTTCATCATATTATACTGCACGGTATAAACAGGTAATCATAGACAAAGACCTTAGATCGAATATAATTTTTGTCCAGCACAATCTTGTTGCCGACCAGGTGTTCAACGAGTTTCAGCTAATATTTTGTCGCAATGTGCTTATCTATTTTAATAATGAATTACAAAATAAGGTAGCCCGTTTATTTTACGATAGCCTGTCCCCCCTCGGTTACCTGGCTCTGGGATCTAAAGAAACTATGCATTACACCTTGATAAATAAAGATTTTGAGGCAGTAGACAAACACAAAATTTATCGCAGGATAAAATAAGCATTGTGAAAACAATTAAGAATATTATATTAATTGGTGGCTCGGCAGGTTCTATCCCATTGATTTTTGATATTCTGTCTGCACTTCCCGGCAGGCTTAAAATACCAATGATTATAGTGCTTCACAGGCATAAGAATGTAGTGAGCGAATTTGTTGAAATTCTGGAAAGACATGCAAAAAATATTTGCATTATTGAGCCGGATGATAAACAGCCACTTTTACCTGCAAATATTTACCTGGCTCCCCAAAATTATCATTTGTTGATAGAGCAGGATTTTACTTTTAGCCTTGACTATTCTGAACTGGTAAATTATTCAAGACCTTCAATTGATGTTACTTTTGAAAGTGCCGCACATGTATTTGGGAATGGGGTAACTGGTATATTGTTAAGTGGTGCAAATAGTGACGGTTCAGCAGGAATGAAGAAAATTTTGGAATACGGTGGAGAGGCATGGGTTCAGGAACCATTAACGGCTGAGTACCCTACAATGCCGCAACGAGCTATTGAACTTAATCCAATGGCTCAATCCATGACACCGAAAAATATTGTTAGTTTAGTTTCAGAACAACAACTCAAAAACCTTTAGTTTTCAATGCCTTTTTCAACTCCAAAATTTACTATACTATTAGTGGATGACCGCGGGGAAAACCTTGTGGCTTTACAGGAAATGCTGGCAAAGGATGGTAGAGAATTTATAAAGGCCTCGTCGGGAAACGAGGCATTAAAAATTATTTTAAAAAACGATTCTATTGGCCTGATAATGTTGGATGTGCAAATGCCGGGTATGGATGGCTTTGAAGTAGCGAGAATTTTACAGCTAAATGAAAGGACACGGGATATAGCAATCATTTTTGTAACCGCAATAAATAAAGCCCAGCAATATGTGCTACAGGGTTTTAACGAAGGGGCCGTAGATTATTTGCAAAAGCCACTCGATGTAAATGTTACCAGGGCAAAAGTAAGTGTGTTTGAAAGATTGTACTTGCAGCAACAACTGTTGAAACAATCCAAAGTTGAATTGGAAAGTATTAACAAACAGCTTGAAAAATTTGTATACATCGTTTCACACGATCTCAAATCGCCACTTAGTTCTATTATAACTATGTTATCTATCATTAAAAGCAAGTCTGAAGTCAGGCATCAACATGCTTTGGTTGAAGACCTGGACATAGTTTATATAGCCAGTAACACATTGTCGGGGATGATAGATTCTATTTTAGATTACTCAAAACAAAGCTTAACCCAGCAACATAGGGAACAAGTAGATACAAGAGTATTGGTAAGTGAAATTGCATTTCTCCTTTTAACACCTGAGAACATCAAAATAATTATCAGCGATGATTTGCCTGTTGTTTTTACAAGAAGGCAAAAACTGAAGCAGGTATTTCAAAACCTGGTAAGCAATTCCATAAAATATATGGATAAGCCACAGGGTAAAATTGAAGTTGGAGCAGTCGATAAAGGCAATTGCATAGAGTTTTCAGTAAAAGATAATGGTCCGGGAATATCTAAAAAAGATAAGGAACGAATATTTGGATTATTTGAGATTACTGAAAATATTTCAAAAACAGAAAGCCCAACCGGGGTTGGGCTTAATATATTAAAAATGCTGGTTGAAGAGCAGGGTGGTAATATTTGGGTGGAGACTAATAAAGGCGAAGGGAGTACTTTCTTCTTCACCTGGAATAAATAATTACCCTTCTGCCTGGTTCCCCCTCACATCTGGCAAATCTTCACCAACTCACGACAACAAGCTCTGCCTTGCTAAAAATTCAAGCTTTAGGTTTACATCGATAAGAGTTTTGGTAAGCTTTACATTATCTTTTCTCAGCCTGTAAACTTCGTAGGCTTTTTCAATGTAAATGCGAACATCTTCTTCGTTCCATGGCTTAGTTAGGTATTTATAAACCTGCCCGCGATTAATGGCATCTATTACAGCATTAATGTCGGTATAACCGGTAATCAATATTCTGATTGGGAACGGAAACTCATCTTTTATCGATTCAAAAAACTCAATGCCTGTCATTTTGGGCATACGCTGATCGCTTAGAATTACATGGATATCCTGTTGCGAAATAATTTTTCTGCCCTCTTCAGCCGATTCGGCAGTAAAAATGTTAAATATCCTTCTAAAACAAGCCCTGAATGAAGTAAGATTGTGGACTTCATCATCAATATAAAGTACGTTGATCTGGAGATTTGATTGCACAACTAATTATGTTTAATGGGGGTACAAATAATATTATCACAACGCTATACATGATTGTTTTATTATATCAATACGTAAAATTGTTTGCTATTTAAATCTAAGTCGTGAGTGGTAGCCAAACCTTTATACATTTGCACACCTATGCAAATCAATTTACGTATTAGAGCCTTCAGGGCAAATGATGATCCTAAAACCTGCGCCAAATTCATTGAAGGACATAGTAAAGTTTTAGAAAATCATGGCATTGGCAAGGTTACATCTTCAAATAATACCTGGGCAGAAAGCCCTTCTGTATTTGTCATAGTTGTTGAATCTCAGGATGGAGAACGGCTTTATGGCGGGGCACGGGTGCATGCTGCAGACGGCAAAACACAATTACCGATTGAAGAAGCAACAGGATATATGGACCCAAATATTTACCAAATTGTTAAGCATCATGCATTGAATGGTACTGGCGAGCTCTGCGGCTTATGGAACTCAAAGGAGGTAGCGGGTTTAGGCGTAGGTTCCTTGTTTCCATCAAGAGCGGCAGTGGTTATTGCAAATCAAATAGGCATAGATACTATGTTTTCGCTATGTTCACCGGCAACTGTTAGGTTTAATAAATGGATAGGTAGCGATGTTTTAACAACGGTTGGTAATAACGGAACCTTTTATTATCCAAAACTTGATTTACTTGCAACAGCAGTTTTTTTAGATGACGCAGTTACACTAAAAAGTGCACACCCCAGGGAACGGGAAAAAATGCTTTTTTTGAGAAACAATCTTCATTACATTACCGAAGAAAAATCACCTTTTAAAAATGTTGTTGTATCTGTGCAGTATGATTTGCTGGTAGAGGGTGCGGATGCAAATGAGTTTAAGATTTCTTATTAGAGAATGCCAATATTATGGGAAAGATCATGTTTACGGCGGTAGCTATAGTATTGCTAAACCTATTGCCTTTAGTGGGTGCGCCTGCACTTATGCTACATTTCAAAACAATTATTTTGGTGGTAGCAGCAGCCAGTCTTTGGCTTAGCCAACCTGCTTTTAGTAGCCGCGATACAAAAGAGGATAAAACCAGCGACCGGTTTTCAATCCTTGTTATTTTAATCATGTCTTCTTGCAGTGTGCTTTTTTCAGTAATGGAATGGGCATATTATTCTAAAAATCATTCAGCACTTAACCTTAGTGTGTATGCTGGAGGTGCCTTGCTAATTGGGGGTATTGCCATTAGAATTTATTCTATTCAAACATTAGGTAAACACTTTACGGCTACGGCAAAAATCAATAGTGATCACGAGTTAATTACAAGCGGTCCTTACCAATTTGTAAGACATCCAAGTTACCTGGGTGCTTTTATGGCTATTATTGGCATGCCCTTGTTTTTAAACGATAAATGGGCTATCCTCTTTGTAATCATCGCCATGTCTATAGCCTATTATATCAGAATTAGTGTAGAAGAAAAAATGCTTTCTTCCTTTTTTGGAGAGCGGTATGTTCAATATAAGTCTCATACAAAACGCATTATTCCCTTTATCTGGTAAATACATTTCATGCACCTTATGCAGCATATTAAGCTTCCATATTACTACATCCAATTATGTTGCTTTTTAGCGGGTGTGTTGTTGTTTTCCAATACAGTAATTTGCCAGGTAACTCCTTTAATTATTAATAAAGATGATCAGTCTGTGGAAGTTAAAGGACACTCTTATCTTTTTGCTGATCCTGCCGGCAAGTTGACCCAACATGATATTATTAAACCGGGCGTAAAATGGTTTACTACCAAAAAGACTCCTGTTTACCAGGTAATTCCCGGAAACATATGGATGAAATTTACATTAATTAATGAAGGTAATGATCGCTTCCTTTTTTTGGATTTGCCTTATTCGAATGTTACAAAGCTTTCGTTTTATAGAATGCAAAGCGATACACTGCAACTATTAGAAGAAGAGGGCAATTCCTACCCTTTTTTTTCCAGGAAAAGTTCTACGCCTGATTTTGTGTTCAATGTAAATACCCCAACAAATACCAGCGATACATTCTTTTTAAAAATTACAAGCGATCATCCTTTGTTATTGCCTCTTTTGTTGGTAAAAGAGAAGCATTTGAGGGATAGCGATAGTTTTCAGACAATAGTGATAGGCATTTACCTGGGTATTTTATTAGCGTTGTTTTTTTACAATTTTTTCCTATTCGTTTCAACTAAAGACAGAAGTTACCTGGCTTATATTTTGTTCCTGTTTTTTTTAGGCCTTGCGCAACTCACTCTTTCAGGGCATACGTTTAAATATTTATGGCCCGGCTATCCCAATTTTAATACATATGCCCTTACGCTAACATCTGCTCTTGCCGGTATTGCCGGTATTTATTTTGGAATGTTTTTCTTATTGATGAAACAATACCTGCCTAATGCAAGAAAATATTTTATAGGATTAATAGGCCTTTACGTTATATGTATAGTCTTCTCATTAGTCGGGAATAATTATATAAGCTACTACCTTTTAAATTTTTGTGGTATTGCCGGCGGTGTATTACTGCTGATAGCATCCATTTATATAGGATACAAAGGCTACAAACCCGCTTATTTTTATGTGGCAGCCTGGCTTATCTTTTTAATTGGCATCGTTATACTTAGTTTACGAAATATAAACATTCTTCCATATAACAGTTTTACTACCTATATACTTTATGCCGGGTCTGCCATTGAAGTCATCTTACTTTCCATTGCACTGGCAGACAAAATAAATGTTTTAAGAAAGGAAAAAGAAGTTAGTCAGCTGGAGGCGCTACAGGCAGCAAGGGAAAACGAAATGCTGGTTCTAGAACAAAATATAGTACTTGAACGTAAAGTTTCAGAACGTACAGAAGAACTTCAATCGGCCAATACACAATTGAACGACGCATTCAGCGTTTTAAAGGACGCGCAGATACAATTGGTTGAAGCTGAAAAGATGGCTTCACTGGGTCAATTAACTGCAGGTATAGCTCACGAAATAAATAATCCTATCAACTTTGTAAAGTCAAATATTAAACCCCTACTCCTCGATTTGAACGACCTGTTTGAAGTAATAGATGAGTATGGCAAACTGCATCATCAACAATTAGAGGCACTGCCAGCCAGCCTTACCACCATTAAGCAATTGCAAACGTCGTTCGATATGGATTTTTTAAGAACGGAGATTTACAGTTTAATGAAAGGTATTGAAGATGGCGCCGACAGAACAGCTGAGATAGTAAGAGGATTAAGAAATTTCAGTCGGTTGGATGAAAGCCTGATCAAAACTGTAAATATTCACGAAGGACTGGATTCAACGCTGATTATTTTACGTAACCTGTTACCGGAGAATATTAGAATCATTAAAAATTTTAACGCAGATGGTGAGATAGAATGTTTCCCTGGTAAGCTGAACCAGGTTTTTATGAATATCCTCAATAATTCCATCCAGGCCGTTAAGGAGAAAAAGGATAGCACCAAACAGGAGCAAATAATTATAACAACAAGGGATTTAGAAAACGACAGTATTGAAATAAGTATAAAGGATACCGGTCCGGGCATGTCGCCTGAAGTAAAGCAAAAAATTTTTGACCCGTTTTTTACTACTAAAGAAGTAGGAGAGGGAACTGGCCTGGGGCTTGCAATTGTGTTCAAAATAATTCAGGAACATCATGGAAAGATAGAAGTAGTAACCGCCGAGGGACAAGGCGCTGAATTTATTATAACCTTACTCAAAATAATACCTGATAAAGCCATCATTTAAATTTAGTTTATGGACTTGCCTGAAAAAAAAATACGGGTTTTATATATTGATGATGAGAAAAACAATCTTCAGGCATTTACTGCCGGTTTTAGAAGACAATACGAGGTTTTTACAGCTTTGTCTGCAGCCGAAGGAATGAAGGTATTAAACGAGCAGGCGGTGCATGTAATTATTGCAGATCAAAGAATGCCGCAGTCTACAGGAGTTGAATTTTTTGATGTAGTGCGGTTAGCATTTCCTGACCCTATAAGAATTTTAATGACAGGTTATACCGATGTTGATGCAATCATAGATGCTATTAACAAAGGAATGATTTACCGCTTTATCAAAAAGCCATGGGATGAGTTGGAACTGGATACTTCAATACAAAATGGTTATGAGTTATACAACACACGCAAGCAACTTAAAACAAAGGTGGTTGAGCTGGAGAAATCAAACGATGAATTGAACCGGTTCGTGTACAGCACTTCGCACGATTTGCGAAGCCCGCTGGCGTCAGTTATGGGTGTACTCAACCTCGCCAAAATGGAAAACTCTGTTATAGATCCCAACGGCTATATGGGTATGATTGAGAGCTGTGTGAAACGCATGGATTTCTTCATACTAAAAACCATCGAATACTATAAAAGCATTAGAGTTGAGGGTAGCTTTGATGAGATTGATTTTAATGTGCTGATTGAGGATAGCGTGAGCTTATGCAGGTATCAAAATCCAAACATCGATTTTGAAATAAATATTGAACAGAAAGCTCCCTTTCATGCGGATGCTTTTCGGATGTCAGTAATACTTAACAACCTTATTTCAAATGCGGTTAAGTACCAAAAACCCGAAGAGAAAAATCCCAGGGTTATTATATCAATTCAAGCTAATAATAGAGAAGCGAATATTATTATAGAAGATAATGGGGTAGGTATAATTGACGAACACTTAAATAATATCTTCAAGATGTTCTTTAGAAGCAATTTTACAGTAACAGGGTTGGGTATAGGCCTTTATATAGTTAAAGAAGCCCTTACAAGAATTGGTGGTGATATTTCTGTTCATTCAACCCATGGTAGCGGAACACGCTTTGTGCTAAATGTGCCTGATGCCACTTCGCAGCTTCTGGTTCAATAATAAAAAATACTGCCCGGCTCTTTGGGTAGCCGGGCAGCTAAGGGGACTAACCTAAAGATCTGATCCACGCTACAATTTCATCTTTGCCTTTGCCTAACTTTTGCTGTAACCTTCCAAATAGCTCATCGTCTTTTCCATCTTCATATTCCAAATCATCGTCTGTTAGGTCAGCATGTGATTGCTTTATTTTGCCCTTTATTTCGTTCCACTTTCCTTTTAATTCCAGCTTATCCATAATAAATTGTTTAAGTAAATTCTTAAAAGAATCATGCCATTTAGTTCATCAATCTTAAATTGCTTTACTTATCTATTTGCCAAAAATTATCGTTTAAGTATCCCATAATTTTTTTATTCATCAGTAAAAAATACAATCATGTCTAATCGTCGACAATTTATTCGTAATGTTTCTGCAGCCTCAGCAGCCGTGGCCATCTCCAGTTCTTCGTTTGCAAAAAACTTTATTAGGGCTGATGAAAAAGTTAGGATTGGTGTTATTGGTACAGGGCTGCGAGGGCAAAGCCATCTTGACCTGCTGATAAGGCGAAAAGATGTTGAGGTTACTGCCATTTGCGATATTAACGACAGGATGCTAACCTCGGCAAAACAACAGTTTAGTAAGGCTGGTAAGGCTTTACCAAAAATTTATACGGGTTCAAATACCGCTTACAAGAGCTTGCTGCTTGATAAAAATATTGATGCAATAATAATTGCCACTCCGTGGGAATGGCATGCCCCGATGATTTTGGATGCTATAAAAGCCGGGATAAAATACATAGGCACTGAAGTAATTTTGGGTATAACTCTCGAAGATCATTGGGATGTTGTTAAGGCGGCTGACAATGCTGGTGCCCATGTAATGATGCTCGAAAATGTATGTTACCGTCGCGATGTAATGGCCGTAATGAACATGGTAAAGCAGGGTATTTTTGGTGAGATTATGCACTTGCAGGGGGGATACCAACATGACCTTAGAGGTGTGAAATTTAACGATGGTATTAAGCCAACTAACAGTGGTGTTGAATTTGGTGAAAAGGGTTTTTCAGAAGCAGCCTGGCGCACCAACCACTCCTTGCATCGCAACGGCGATCTATATCCAACACACGGTATTGGGCCCATAGCTATGATGGCCGATATCAACCGCGGCAACCGCTTCATTTCACTCTCATCGTTCGATACTAAAGCAAGAGGCCTTCATAATTACATTGTAAAGAAGGGTGGCGAAAGTCATCCCAACGCAAAACTCAATTTTAAACTGGGAGATATAGTTACAACTCATATAAAGTGCGCAAACGGCGAAACCATTTTGCTTCAACACGACACAAATTTGCCCAGGCCCTATTCATTAGGCTTTAGAGTGCAGGGCACTAATGGTTTATGGATGGACGTAAATAATAGCATTTATGTAGAAGGTGTTAGCAGTAAGGAACACCAGTGGGATAATGCCACTTCATGGTTAGAAAAATACGATCACCCGTTATGGAAGAGATGGACAGCTGATGCTGAAGGCGCAGGTCATGGAGGAATGGACTTTTTTGTTATTCATGGTTTTATTGAAAGTGTGAAACGAAAAGTAGATACTCCTATGGATGTGTATGATGCTGCTGCATGGAGTGCCATTACTCCCTTAAGTGAACGCTCTATAGAACTTGGAAATGCAACAGTAGAGTTTCCGGATTTTACGTCGGGAAAATGGATGAATAGAAAAAACAATTTTGCCGTAACAGACGAATTTTAATAAGCAATTTGGAGTACCACGTGGGTAGATTATCGCAGAGTGAAACATGAAAGCTAATATACTCTCTTTAACTTAGTTTGTTTTCCTTAACATTCAATAGTGATTAAATGTGTATGTTTGCAATAATATTTATTTCAAATTTATAATGATGGACAACAAAACACAAGGAACTGTAAAATTTTTCAACAGTGACAAAGGATTTGGTTTTATTAAGCACGATGATGGCAAAAACGAAACTTTCGTACATGCTAGCGGGCTAATCGATGATATTAAAGAAGGCGACCGCGTAGAATTCAGTCTGCAAAGTGGTCAAAAAGGTATGAATGCTGTGAACGTTAAAAGAATTCAATAAGCTTATCTTTTCCAATGTCATAAGGACCGGACTTCCGGTCCTTATTTTTTTGCCCGGTATTTTAAAATGAATTTTATTTGAAGCCTGCTACGAGATGTAATCTTGCGTTATGCTCCTTACAACATGCAACTAAAAAGTTGAGGCATCGTGATTTTTTTCTTCAATTACTTTTCCCAATTCATTGCTTAGGCTGGTTATACCCTTACCATACTCTGTCCAAAAAGGTTTTCCATCGGGATCTGAATGCTTCTCAATCAAAATAAAATTTTCTTCAAGATCTACCAGGTAAGTAGAAACCGGTGCGTCGCCTATAGGTGTTACTAAAAACGGCGAGCCTTTGTATAGGATCGGGTAAACCGAATTAATAAAGTTGTTCATCGTAGTAAATTTTATCGGTAACGGTAAAGCTTATAAGACCTTAAAAGAGAATCCAGGTTTAGTTGTTTCATGGAATACTACGTTGTTTAACATACTTTTTTCTTCTAATAAAGACTATAGTTTGTAGCAAATCGTTGCTGTCTCAAATATTTTTTTCATTTTGAATTAACCAAAGCAGTTGTGGTACCCCGTAAAAAGTGATTGTGTATATGAATTTATAGTTAAGATTTTTTGATAAATTTTGAAGTTTACACCCATTATATAAAACTGAATATTCATAAAATTGAATGCAGGATTTAAAGTAATTTCATTTGTATAAGCCAGCTATTATCAAGCCTCTAAAACCATTGCTATGCAAACTACCCTTAGTAAAAAAGAACAAATACTGAAAACCTATTTTATTCCTTATACAAGAAAGGAGGTCATCGACATAACAAATATTAGGCGGTTTGAAACCAAACTGGGAGAAAAAATACAAGTGGCTGATTTTGCTGATGATATTGAAAAGTCACTGGCAAATTCCACTGCCCGTTTTGTTATAGTTGGTGTGCCCGAAGACCTGGGTGTTAAAGCAAATTATGGAGTTGGTGGCGCTAATACTGCCTGGGCACCATTTCTGCAATCTTTTTTAAATATACAGAGCAATGATTTTTTAGATGGTAGTAACATCTTGTTATTGGGACAATATGATTTTAAAGAAGTGTCGAATTTGATTGAAAGCAATGCGCATGGTTTTGATGAAAAAATTGATGCTTACCGTCATTCGGTTTACACGGTTGATGAAGCTGTAGAGCCTTTAATAAAATTAATTACACAGTATAACAAAATACCGATTGTTATTGGGGGAGGGCATAACAATTCGTATCCGATAATACGGGGAGCAGCAAAAGGATTGTACAAAGCGGGCCTGGTACCCCTTGCTTCTATTAATTGTATTAACCTTGATGCACATGCTGATTTTAGGCCATTGGAAGGAAGGCATAGTGGTAATGGTTTTAGCTATGCTGAAGAAGATGGCTACCTGCAGAAATACTGTGTAATAGGCGTACATGAAAACTACATAACTCAAAACATTTGGATGGATGTAGTAAATAATCCTTTTATTGATATCATTACTTACGAGGATATTTTCATTCATGAAAAGAGAAACTTTTTGCAGGCCGTAGCGCATGCCACAGGTTTTACCGAAGACACCTACACCGGTATTGAACTGGACCTGGATTGTATTGAGGATACACTTACAAGTGCATCAACCCCCAGCGGCGTTGCACCTTTACACGCAAGGCAATATGTATCTTTTACAGGCATAGATACCAAAACTGCCTACCTGCATATATGCGAAGGAGCAAGTAATTTAACTGATGGAAGAATCAACCACATGACTGGCAAATTAATTAGTTACCTGGTAAGTGATTTTATTAAAGCCAAAGAAGCATAGAAGCCAAACGAAGACCTAGAATATATAAATATGGACCGGGATTAATTGAGTTGCTCCTCTAAAACCATTACTCTTTCAAATACAGTTTCATATTCTTTGTTAAGGGAAACGAGGTTTTTCTTAGAATTCTCATAGTCAGTTTCAACTACTTTGTATTTGCTTTTGTCTGAGTATACGGAAGGGTTGGCAAGCTCGGCTTCCAGTTTTAGTTTGTTGTCGGCAGCCTTTGAAAGATCCCCTTCCAGTTGCTGTAACTTTCTTTGAAATTTTTGTAATTCTTTCTGCAATTCTCTATTAATTGGTGCTCCACCTTTTTGACCATTAGCTGTGGGCTTCTCCTGGTGCTTAGCAACGGGTACTTCCTTTTTAGCAGGTTCATTTTCTTTTTTCTCTTCACTTTTTCCTTCCTGCTTCATCGATTTTTCTTCCAGCTTTTTCCGGGCTTCCATTCGTTCAGTCCACTCAACCCACTCAGTATAGGTACCTTTAAATTCTTTTATTTTATGATCAACAATTTCCCAAATCTTGTTTGCAGTTTTGGAGATGAAAAAGCGATCGTGGCTTACAAGGATAATGGAACCTTCGTATTTATTAAGCGCATCGGCAAGCAACTCAACCGAGTGCATATCCAGGTGGTTGGTAGGCTCATCCAGCATTAAAAAATTGGCTTTACTTACAATAGTTTTTGCAAGGGCAACACGTGCTTTTTCTCCACCACTTAACACCCTTATCTTCTTATCTGTATCATCGCCACTAAACAAAAAACATCCTAATAAAGCTCTCAATTCAGGATCCGTTTTTTTACTCCCAGATTCTTTCATTTCGTCGAGGATGGTATTGTTGATATTCAATGCCTCCAGTTGATGCTGGGCATAAAAACTTTCTTCAACATTATGCCCCCAAACTCTTTCACCTTCATATTTTTCTACCCCTGCAACAATTCTTAGCAGCGTAGATTTTCCTTTACCATTAGCCCCAATCAAAGCAATTTTATCGCCGCGGTCTATTTCCGCTATAGCATTTTCCAATATAACATTGTTGCCAAATTGCTTATCAACATGCTTTAAAGAAACCAGTACCCGGCCCGGTGTTTTATCAACCTGGAAATTAATGCGGAGGTCGGGTCGTTCCAATTGTACATCTTCAATCACATCCAGTTTGTCAAGTCTTTTTTGAACACTCTGTGCCTGGGCAGCTTTGCTTGCCTTGGCTTTAAATCTTTCAATAAATCTTTCCTGCTGGCGTATGTAGTCCTGTTGATTTTCAAAAGACTTTTGCTGCATCTCAATTCTTATAGCTTTTTCCTTTTCATAAAAATCGTAGTTGCCTGTATAAATGTTTAATTGGCGTTGATAGATTTCTACAATCTTGTTCACCATCCTGTTTAGGAAATACTTATCGTGACTAACAATAACTACACTGCCTTTGTAAGTTAACAGGTATCGCTCCAGCCACTCAATTGAAGGTAGGTCCAGGTGGTTGGTAGGTTCATCCAGCAGCAGTACATCGGGCTGTTGAAGTATCATTTTTGCAAGCAATACACGCATTCTCCATCCACCACTAAATTCTTTGTATGGGCGTACAAGGTCTGCATTACTAAAGCCAAGGCCATGCAAAACTTCTTCAGTCTTGTAATGAATATTGTATCCATCCAGTACATCCATCTCATGTAATGCATCGGTATATTTTATAAGTAGATCTTCGTTTTCAGCATTTGCTTCCAACTCTTTACCCAGGTGCTCTATTTGCTTTTCAACGGCACGTACTTTTTCAAAAGCCCCCAGTGCAACTTCGGTAATGCTTTCGTTGGTATCAAAGCTTAACAAGTCCTGGTGCAGGTAACCAATAGTTGTATCCCTGCTTTTTTCAACAGTGCCAAGAGAAGGTTGGTATTCGCCTACCAACACCTTTAATAAAGTTGATTTTCCTGTTCCGTTATAACCTATTAAGCCTATTCTGTCACCCGGCTGAATGTGCCAGGTAGCTTCGCTAACAATGGTGCGGGCACCAAACTCAAAGGTTACATTTTGAAGACCAATTAACATAAGGGGATAAAGTAAAAAGTAAAAAAGTAAAAATTTAAAATTTAAAACCGGGTGTTTAAAGTTTACGGTGATTGTTTAATACATAACGCCAACTATCAACCACCAACCACCAACCCCCATTGACCATTGACCATTGACCATTGACCATTGACCATTGACCATTGACCATTGACCATTGACCATTGACCATTGACCATTGACCATTGACCATTGACCATTGACCATTGACCATTGACCATTGAC
>JBBQVY010000009.1:0-48723 GCA_038211085.1 Chitinophagales bacterium
TTTTAACCGGGGAGCCTTCTGTGCAGCGTGTATTATTTGCACGTGCTTATTAAAAGTCTTAGTATGTTTTAAATTGATTGTTTAACTTAATCACTTATCTAAAACTAACTGCCTGATGGATTTTATCAATCAACCCAACACCCCCCAGCCACAACCTAAAAACTGGCTTGTTGAATCGATCTTAGCAACCATTTTTTGCTGCCTGCCCTTTGGCATAGCGGGAATTGTATTTGCCGTACAGGTTAATAAGTTGTACGAGGCAGGCGATTACCAGGGTGCTATTGAAGCCTCCGCCAACGCCGGAAAGTGGACAAAAATTAGTTTTTGGGTGAGTATTGGAGGAATCGTTTTATGCATTTTGTTTGTAACGTTATTCGGAGGCATGGCCGTTTTGAATTCTTTCCGTAATTAAACCACTTTAAGTGAAAAGGGCAGTAGCATTGTTAGCACCCGCTGCAATTATATCAGGCATAGTGTTATTTTATTTTTTGTTTGATGCACGAAAAATAACCTGGTTGCCACAATGTCCTTTTCACTTTTTTACAGGATTATATTGCCCTGGTTGTGGTTCGCAAAGAGCGCTTTCATCGTTGCTACATGGAGAAATTTTGCAGGCTACCCGCTTTAATGTTTTAATGGTGGCAAGCATTCCATTATTGTTTTACTCAGCAATGGTTCAGGTCATTAATAAAACTACTGGCAATACTTTTATTCAAAAAATATTTTACAGCTCAGTATTTGTAAGAGTAGTTTTAATTGTTATCCTTGTTTTTTGGGTTTTAAGAAACCTGCCTGTATTTCCATTTTACTTTTTAGCTCCACAACAACTCTGAGAAGAGCTTTCATTGCATGTTTCAAAGTATTCAGTGTCATTAAATCAGGCGCTACACCTGAACCCTATCAAGTAACTTTACGTTTTTAATCATACTCAAATACTAGCACAATTGGTTATACAGCAATTACACGAAACGGTAACATACATAAGGCAGCAATGCGATACACAGGCACAAATAGGGATAGTTTTAGGAAGTGGACTTGGAAATTTTATTGCCGAGCTTTCAGTTGAGAAAGAAATTTCTTACAATGACATTCCTTATTTTCCGGTGAGCACCGTTGAGGGACACAGTGGCAAATTAATTTTTGGCGAATTGGGTGGAAAAAAGATCGTTGCAATGGCTGGTCGCTTTCATTTTTATGAAGGTTACACGCCACAGCAGGTAGCCTACCCCATTCGTGTAATGAAAATGTTGGGTGTTGAAACGGTGTTAATTTCCAATGCAGCCGGTGGTACCAACCCGCATTTTAAAGTAGGAGATCTGATGATCATCAAAGATCATATCAGCTTTTTTACCATCAACCCTTTGTTAGGTAAAAATGAAGAGGAACTGGGACCACGCTTTCCTGATATGAGTGAACCTTACAGCAAAGAACTTATTGCCAAAGCAAAAAGTATTGCAGAAAAACTGCAAATTCCCCTGCATACAGGAGTGTATACAGGTGTAACAGGTCCCACTTTTGAAACCCGTGCAGAGTATGCCTTAATAAAGTTGGTTGGCGGCGATGCAGTAGGGATGAGTACCGTGCAGGAAGTTATTGCAGCAATCCATTGCGGCATGAAAGTATTTGCCATGAGTGTTATTACAGATATTGGCATTCGCGAAGAAGAGAATACGATTACCCACGATGAAGTATTGCAGGCTGCAAAAGATGCTGAACCAAAACTGACCGCGATATTTACAAAACTTATTGAGAGCTTATAATGGTAAACGGCCCCCATAAAATCTCAGTTATCTTCTCTAACTGTATGGGATGGTGTTGAATTGTTGCGTATTGAATTATGAATGAAAAATAAAGCGTTCATTGCGAGGAGGAACGACGAAGCAATCCCATTATTAGTTCAAGATTTTAATGAATTTTATTGTTGCCAGCATGTGTACTTATAGAGTCATTTGCGGCACGGTTCACGTTGTGTTTTTGATGGCTGCGGGGAAATACGTTAAGTCCGCTACCTCAAAAACTATTACCAATTATCCAGCTTTACAAAATGGATATGAAATAAAAAATTAAGTCTGCTATAAAGCTCTCCGTAGTCTGCCGATCTGCATGGATGTTCCGTTCTGCCGCCAAGGTTGTTCGATTGTCTTCCGAAGAGCCTGTCCCGTAAGCGGGAAAGACCTCGATCGCAGGATAAATTGAGGTGTTCGAACTCATGCTTTTACCTGGCCTGCATTTCACGAAGGCAGCGAACTGCATGATAAACGCTGTTTTTCGAAATCTTCTTTTGATAATCCAGACTGCTTAAGGATTGAATGAAATGTACCCGAAGGAGTTTGTTTTCTATCAGCAGGAATAATAACAGTCAATGTAGGATTACCAGGTTTTCGAAATTTGATATGACTTCCATTTTGTGAGACAAAAGAAAAGCCATGCCTTTGAAGAACTTTCAATATCTCTGATGAGGAATAAAACTTAGGCATGTTCCATTTCTGTTGAAACAATTTCTACGTTCTCTATTGTAAGAGCATCTTCAACAGGCATATCTTCAAAATATAAATCCAGCGCCTCTTGTAAATTTTTCAACGCATCATCCTTGGTATCACCAAAGCTGGAAACCTCCACATTTAAACATTGTGCTACATAGAAATTGCCCTCTTTCCAAACTATATTTTTTAAGGGTAGTTTCATGATCTTAGTTTTGATAAAGCTAACCAATTTTTAAATCTAATTGTTCTGCCTGGATGTTCTTTTCTGTCGCCAAGGTGGTTCAATTTTTCTTCTCGAGAATAACCTCGAACATAGGATAAACAGAGGTCTCTGACCTCATGCCTTTGCAAAGAGCAACGAAAAGAATTGCAATGAAATTTTCAAAATGTTCTTTTCTTGTCTGGGTTTTGCCTGGACATAAATACACTGTAGATGACTATTGTGAAATCAAATATTTCATAAGCCACAGTATATGGGAACCGACTTATTTTCCCCTCTCTTACCTCATTATAATAGTAGAAATATGTATGAGGATTACGAAGCAAGCAGTTGTAGAAGTTCTCCAACTCATTTAAAAAAAATTTAAACCCAAGTCGTCTTTTTGCAACTCGTACCAGTCGTAGGCGTCAATTATTCTACAGTAGCCAAAGGGCGTATTGCAATCTTATATTGCATGGCTTTTATCTTTATTCATTGCCATTTCTTTAACCTCATCCCAGCTAAAAGATTTACCTTCTTCTTGTAAATATTTGTCCCTCTCCATCTGTACCAGGCTTTTCCTTGTAGTATCTGCGTCCATTTCATCAATAAAGAGGGTATAAATTGCTTCTGCTTTTTTAACTTCTATTATGTCCATAAATTGATGCATCGTTGACGAACATTCGATATTTCCATAATTATTTTTTTTAGGCAAATCTACTTTTTTATAAGTAAAATATATTTATCGGTCTGCCTGGATGTCCCATATTGCCACCAAGGTTGTTCGAGGGCATGTTTGGTAGGTTGAACGTGCGAGCTTTAATAATTTTTTAGCAGGTTTACCTTTACTTTGCGCTGGCATTTTGCGTATACAACTTCTTCATGAACAGCAAAAACATTTTCTTTTTCCTTTTATTTGTTTTCACGCTAATAGTTGCTGTTGAAAATAATGCTTTTTCGCAAACATTGCCCCGTACTCAAAGGCCGGGAAGTACTTCGGGCACACCTCAATACGACAGAAATGGCCGGGTATTACCAAATGCCAGCCGGCAGGATACGGGCTTTAAAAAACGTGATAATCTTGCCGATTCAATAACCATCAGTTACCGCTTATTCGACTCAACCCGTGTGCTTTATCTTGATTCTTCTATCAATAATTTTTACAACCGATACCCGGTACCACCAGATTATGTTTCCCTGAGCAATTTTGGAGCACCCGCAAAATCTCTTTTATTTAAGCCTATGTTAAAGCCGGGGTGGGATGCCGGCTTTCATGCTTATGATATTTACAGGTTGCGGGTTGAAGACACTCGTTTTTTTCAAACCACCCGGCCTTACACGGAGCTTGGTTACCTGTTGGGCAGCACCTCTGAGCAAATGGTAAATATTGTACATACGCAAAACGTACGACCCAATTTTAACCTTGCTTTTCAATATCGGTTTATCAACTCGCCGGGTAAGTTTAAAAACCAGAACACCAATCACAACAGCTTTAGAATTAATAGCAACTATACCAGCAACAACAAACGTTACAATGTTTACCTGGTCTACATCACCAATAAAATTTTAGCATCTGAAAACGGAGGCGTTCGTTTCGATAGTGTTTTAAATGATAATCGTTTTAACGACCGGTTTTTAATAACCACCCGCCTCGGTGGCGATCCCCTGGCTGGAAGGAATTTTTTCAATACCAATGTAAATACAGGTAACCTTTATAGAGAAAGTGTTTTTCTATATCGTCATCAATACGATTTGGGTCAGAAAGATTCAATTATTGTAAATGACAGTACTACCATAAAATTGTTTTATCCACGCCTTCGTTTTCAACATACCCTAAAGTATTCTAAACAGGAGTTCCAGTTTAGAGACCGGGCTGTTTACGAAAGTAAGAGCGATGATTATAAGCAGTTTTTTAATTACACTTTATTGCAGGATACCGTTCGCTTTGTAGATAGATGGACAGAGGTTCAAAACGATTTCAGCATTATTTCGTTTCCCGAAAAAAATAACCCCAACCAGTTTATAAGAGTGGGGGCGGCCTTACAAAATCTGCAGGGAAATTTTACCACCTTTTCCAAAAAATATTTTAATGCCTCATTGAACGGGGAGTACCGCAACAGAACAAGAAACCAGAAATGGAACATTGCAATGAATGGGGAGTTCTTTCTTGCCGGTTTAAATGCTGCAGACTATTCTGCACGCATTAGTCTGCAAAGGGCATTAAGCCGAAAATTGGGTGCTATAGAAATTGGATTTCAAAACGTAAACAGAAACCCGTCCTTTGTTTTTAGAGGCGAAAGCAATTTTCCTGTAATTGCACCAACCGATCTGAAAAAAGAAAATATTACTCGATTGTACGGATCCATTAATAATGCAGCAGGAAGGTTCATATTAAATGGCGAATATTTTTTGGTAAGCAACTTTACGTACTTCGATAATTTTTTCCAGGCAAACCAGGAAAGTACCTTATTTAATGTACTGCACATTTGGGGGCAAAAAACTTTTAAATTATCCAAAAAGTGGAGTTTGTTTTCTGAAGTGCATGTGCAAAAAGAAACGGGTAATCCTCCTGTAAACATCCCTCTTTTTTATACCAACAACCGCATAACCTTAGAGGCGAACCTTTATAAAAACCTGTATTTGGCAACAGGTATGGAAGTTCAATACAACTCGCCATACAAGGCTGATAATTATTCTCCTTTTATTGGGCAGTTTTTTTACCAGGATACTTACTCCATTGCCAATCGCCCCGTCATTAATGCATTTTTCGACTTTAATATAAAAAGCTTTAAAGCTTATATAAGGGCTGAAAACCTTAATGCCCTGCGAGTAGGCAATGGCGGTGTAAATTTTACAAAAGAGAACGAGGTGGCTCCTCATTATTACAGCCGTGGTTTATGGATCCGCTTTGGTATTTTTTGGACATTTGTTAATTAGGCTATAGGTATTGAAGTATCAGGTGACCAACCTTAATTCATGATTTAAATGCCTCTTTCTTCAATTATCCCTTTTCATAATTTTTATGTAAAACTCATTCGTTGCTCCTTTAAAATATGTAATGGACTTAGCCGTTTGTATATTTGTACAGTCTTCATGAAAAAATTCTTCGCCTCCATATTAGCAGTCCTTTACTTTACCGCAAGCAGCGGAATGGTATTGAACCTTCATTATTGTATGGGCAAGCTGTCTTCCGTTGAGGTGGATAATCTTTCTGTTAAGAGTTGTATGTGTGGCCCTCAAGAACCCAAAAGCGGTTGCTGCGGCGATGAAATAAAAGTTTTAAAAGTTAGTAATGTTCACCAGGCAGCTGTAGCTGATTTTGAAGTGAAAATTCCGGTGTTCAATCTGACAACTTATACCTCGCTAATTGATGTTTCAAAATTACAGGGTCAACAGGTAAGTCGTCCTTTGACACATGCCCCACCACCTGAACTTTCAGGCCCTCCCTCACATATACTACATTGCGTTTTCCTTATATGATGTTGTTTTAATTGAATGTGGTTTCCTATTATACAGGGAGCAAAAAATATTATTACAATTCTTAAATCATAACAATGAAAACTATCACTTCTTTCTTAGCCATAATGATGGCTGTATCTTTTATATCAGTATCACATGCCCAGTCAACTGCAAAGCTTTCAAAAGAAACCGTAGAGGTTTGGGGTAATTGCGAAATGTGCAAAGCACGAATTGAAAAAGCTGCAAAAGCAGCCGGTGCTACTGCTGCTGATTGGAATGTTGAAACAAAAATGTTGGAGATGACTTTTCCTGCTGAGAAAACATCTTCAACAACTATAGAGCAAAAAATTGCTGCAGTGGGTCACGATACTAAAAACTTTACGGCACCTAATTCAGCTTATAACAAACTGGCTGGCTGTTGCAAATACGACCGCAAGACTTCTGCTACTGATGTAAGCGTGGCTACCTGTTGTGCTAATAGTTGCAACTTGGGTGATTGTTGTAAAACAGGTGGTGAATGCAAAGACAGTTGCCATGCTTCAGGAACCGCCGAAGCATGTTGTAAGCCTGCAGCCGATGGGTCTATGGCCTGCACAAAAAATTCAACCTGTTGCACATCATCTAAAAAAAGCTAAAGCATTTTGTATGAGAAAGATATTAATAATGGTTGCGTCATTCATGGCATTTAATGCCGGTGCGCAAATTAAACAGGCATCATTGCAGGCAAGTGGTTTAACCTGTGCCATGTGTTCTAAAGCAATTTATAAATCGTTGGAGAAGTTGACCTTCGCTGAAAAGATTCAATCGAACATAAAGGAATCTTCGTTTACAATTACATTTAAACCTAATGAAGCCGTAGACTTTGATGCTATTAAAAAGGCAGTTGAAGATGCTGGGTTTGCCATGGCAAATTTAAAAGTAACTGCAAATTTTAATGATGTGGCAATTGCAAATGACACCCATGTTATAGTAGGTGGAGAGAGCCTTCATTTTTTAAATGTAAAACCGCAAGTGCTTAAAGGCGACAATGTGTTCCAGGTGATTGATAAAAAGTTTGTATCGGATAAAGTACACAGTAAGTATGCTGCGGCTACAAAAATGCCTTGCTATACTTCGGGTGTAATGGAAAACAAGACGAATTCACAGGGCCAAACTTCTGCAACCAGGATTTACCACGTAACCATTTAATTAAAATAAAACAGGTGATTGCAGGTGTACAACACCTGCAATCACTTTTAAAATTTCATTCATGAAACACATATTGGCCATACTTGTAATTTCAATTTTTTCCGCTACCGCGTCTTTTGCCCAGCCTAAACCTGGCAGTAAAGCCCCGGAGATTAACCTGCCAAATATTAATGGTGGCAGTACCAGTCTTTCCTCTCTAAAGGGTAAGGTGGTATTGATAGATTTTTGGGCCTCGTGGTGTGGCCCATGCAGGATCAATAACAAAAAGGTGATGCCGGTGTATGCTAAGTATCACGATAAAGGTTTTGAGATATATGGTGTTTCTATTGACGATAACAAGGCTCCATGGCTTAAGGCAGTTAAGCAGGACAAATCTGAATGGATACATGTGATTGATACCAAAGCGGCAACCGGTAATGAGCTAACTCAAACCTGGAACATTCAATACATTCCTTCCACATTTTTGATTGACAAAGAAGGTAAAATAGTTGCTGCCGGCCTGGAAAAGGACGAGCTCGAAAGTCTTTTGAAAAAATTGTTGTAAACCTTCAAAATTTTTGAAATGAAACATTTGTTATCATGGGTTTTGCTCATGCTGATGGCAACTGCTATGTATGGACAGGAGCTTTATGTTTTCAGCGAACCTGCTTCGAATATGCCTTCTAAATCGATAGGTGCAAAGTTTTCAGCCAAATATCCTACCTCCAATAATGGCAAGTTTACACAACGTTACCTGCCTGAGGTTATGTTTGGCGTAAATAAGAACTGGATGGTACATGTTGTGGGTGCTGTAAGTAATTATTACAATAAAAATATGGAGGTTGATGGGGGCAAATTATATGTGAAGTACCGGTTTTATAGTAACGATGAAGTGCACAAACATTTTAGAATGGCAGCTTTCGGAGATGTGGGAGTTAGCAAGCATCCCTATACCTATATGGATGCTAATCTTGATGGAGATAATGATGGTGTGCAGGCGGGAGTTATTGCCACCCAGCTTGTAAATAAACTGGCTGTTTCGGGTACAGCATCCTATCTTAAAATTTTTGAACCATCAAATAAAACAGGTCTTAATCCCATGTTAGCTTATAACATGCTTAACTATTCTTTATCTGCCGGGTACCTGCTATTTCCCCGGGAGTATGTTGATTATAAACAAACCAACCTGAACCTGTATGTTGAAATGTTGGGAATGAAAGCACTTGACAAAAATGATTATGGTTTGGATGTAGCCCCGGCACTGCAATTGATTTTTAACAGTAATTCCAAACTGAATGTAGGCTATCGTTTCCAGGTGGCCGGTAACATGACACGCATAGCAAACCAGCAAGTATTAATAAGCCTGGAGCATACTTTCTTTAATGCCTGGAAGTAAAATTCTATTGCGGCTGATGAGCATTTTCGAAAAACGTAACTGTACCACCTACCCACGTTTTGTTTTGGTTGTAGCGTACACCAATCATTTTGCCCTTACTTAATCTTGCCAGGTTATTAGTAGGTATGGGACGGGGTTCTCCATCTTTCCAAAAGTAGAAAACGCGTATTTCAGCTTTTGCCGGTTCGCCTGGAGTTTTTATTACTTCAGCATATGTAACCTTACGCTGCAGTATCCAATTCTCAGGGTCTTTTATGGCTTCAATATCATGTGGGGTAACATCAATTACCACTCCTTGCCCGGCAAACGAAAACAATGGTTTCAACACATAATTTTCCAGGTCATTAGGCATAGGATCTATGGTATTTAAGAACCTGGTTTCTGGTACGTTTGGGTGTGAAATAAATGGCATCGTATACTTGCTGATGCGATAGAACCAGTTAGGATGTGGCAGCCATTCCACCTCTAAGGGACGTAATAAAAGCTTTCCTTTTTGCTGCAGTTCAGGCGACTGTTGTTGCAGATCATCAAATATGATCCGGTTATAAATTCTTTTGATTTCAGTCTCTTTGCCCTCCAGCAAATAATACAGCTTATTTCCTTTTTCTATCAACTCTGTAAGGCAAACCGTTTTAATGCCAACATAGTCTTCCGTACAATAAAAATCTATTTTAGTTTTTTGTTGATGTGGAAGAATTTCAAGTAAGATTACATGCTCCTTTGCATGTTTGCCAAGGATAATTTCTTGTAGTTCCTCAATATAAGTTTCACGGTTTAAGCCACCCAGGTAAGCATTAAAGTTTGCTGGAATATTAAAGACTTTTGAGAAAGTATCAATTTGCAAAACCTGGAAAGCAAAGAGGGTTGGAAAACCCTGCATTTCTATTAATTGGGGCTCAAGTTTACCTTTTTTATTTTCGCAAACTCCAAAGTCAAATGCTATAAACTCGCAGCGGTCAGTTTCGTTTGGCACCTTTACATTTTCAGGTATTGCTCTTGCAGATTGTTCTTTAAAACCAGGAGCAACAATTACATCAACTATACTTTCACAAGCCGAAATCATTTGCTCCGTAAACTCCCTGCTACAAAAAACCGGCGTTTCTGCAATCCTAAATTCTATGGCATTTGGATGCGCTACATTCATTTCGTCGAGGTATTGTTGGTATTTTTCCTCTGTAAATTCAGCATTGTACTTGTTGCGTATTTCAGGAATCATAATTAGGGTTTGATAGTAAAGGCTTCTGCTACAATGCACAAAGCATTAATTAAACAGTAAGTTACGATGAGTGCTTTTAAAATATGAAGGATGCTATATAAACAGCGACACGTATTCACCGGGATATTTTAAAACATATTGGGTGATGAAACTTGCCTGAAATATTGAGCGCAATTTTATACAATATCAAACTGTAGAGCCGTCGCAGTTTTCAAAAAATTAGGGAGAATGTGGCTGTAGGTATACATGATCTTGTCGGGATCGTTGAGGTGATTGATCATGCGCTGCCATTTTTCTACCCCATAATTATCAACGATGGTTTTCTTCTTATCCTCGCGTTGTAAATACATGCTCATACCCTTTGCATCGGCTTCGGGATGGAACTGTGTTCCAAAGAAATATTTATTGAAACGCACGGCCATTACTGCCCTTTCGTAAGGCACATGTGGTCGTTCTTTCTCAATAGCAAGTATAGAAGCTTTCATTTCGGAAAGCCGGTCATAGTCCGGTTCAACTACCTGGTAATCCCTGCTGTCCATAGCATAGAAAGGATCGGGCAAGCCTTCGAACATAGTTTCGTTTTTGCCATCGGACAACATGTGAATTGGAAAGATTCCGAAGGCCGTAGAGTTGCGTTTTTTTACTTTGCCAACATTGTAATGGCGTGCCACCAATTGAAAGCTATGGCAAATGAAAAACACATGCTTTTTATAGCTTTGTGCAGGGGCATTATTCCACTCCTCCATTTTTCTAAGCCAGTCAAAGTACAGCTGTTCCCAATCGGAGTCGATGCTGTCCAAAGGGGAGCCAGGCCCACCCGAAGAAATGTAAATATCGTAGCTGGTATCGGGTATTTGTTTTTGAAGCCTCACTTCAAATTCGTCTCTTATCACCTCGTGCTCATGCTGAATTCCCCAATCATCTATAATCTGCCTGATGCACCGCATGCCCTGGTTTTCGAACCCTTCGTACAGATCGAGGATAGCTATACGAACAATTTTCTTTTCACTTAATTCCATTGCTGCAAACATACTATTAAAATTAAAAACAGTTTTTCGGTTTGAAGACTGGCACTGATTGGATGTTGCAATTTTGAATAAGGATTGTAGGTCAAAAGCCTGTCTCCTCTTTAAAATTATGTTACGTTTCTAAACCAGTGGTGTACCTATTGCATCTGCGTTTCATATGGATGAAGCGGTTGAACAAAGCAAATAAAATTTTTATATTATTTAATTGCATTAACGTGGGAACCCTGTGTAGAAAATCTAGTTTATTAGAAAAGCAATTATCCTGAAAGGGCAACCATCATTTTCTGTAAAATGAGCATTAGGGCTGCCCCTCCGGGGCAGGAATGGGGGTATGAATTGATTTCTACAGAGCGGTTAGGCCTCTGGCCTAAGTATTAAATACAAAAATTACAAAGACATAATGTTCTATATGATTGGATATAATATTTCCTCTGTTGATTATGAACCTGATTTTTAAATTGAGAGAGATAGACACTTTAATCCAGCGGCCCAACCTCTCTGTATAAAAAAGAGTTTATTTCAAATGTATTTGCCCCAGAGGGGCAACCCAGATATTGTTTGTAATATTTAGCATTAGGGCTACCCCTCCGGGGCAGGAATTGGGGTATGAATTGATTTCTACAGAGCGGTTAGGCCTCTGGCCTAAGTATTTGAATGCAAAAATTACAAGACATAATGTTCTATATGATTGGATATAAATATTTCATCTGCTGATTATGAACCGATTTTAAATTGACATGGATAGACCCTTTACGCCAGCGGCGTAACCTCTCTGTAGAAAAAAGAGTTTATTCCAAATGTATTTGCCCCGGAGGGGCAACCCAGATATTGTTTGTAATATTTAATTTTTGGGCTGCCCCTCCGGGGCAGGAATTGGTTTTGATTTCGTTTCTTCAGAGAGGTTGCGCCTATAGCTTACGAATACAGTTTCATAAAGTTTACGCCTTTGACGTAAGCAAGCATTACAAATAATTGTCTGCAATTTTTTGTTAAACACTTGTATTTCTAACTGGCTGAGCAATAAAAAAGTATTCATCCCCCTTTTGATAGTGTTTCTCAAAATCCTCAAAAGCAAGTGAAGGTTTTAAATGAAGAAAAGACGATAGCAAACTGATTTCATAACCCACCTCCTTAAAAAATGCGTACATCATTTGGGGAGTTACTTTAAAAGCATCCGAACCACCCTTGCCAAACTCAAATAGTATGTAGGGTTTGTTTATTTTGATGAGTTGATGCGCTCCCATTAAGACATCCAACTCACCTCCCTCAACATCAATTTTAATGAGAGAAACGGGTATGGTGAGGGGAATAACATGATCCATTACATCCGTTCTAACTTCAAGAGTAGTTTCCTTTTCATGATGTATATCAGCACGGGTTTGGAGGCCACTAAATGCAGCATTCGATTCCACATAATTGAAAGATGCAGTACCAGCCTTGTTACCCAATGCCAGTTTATAAACCTGGCAGGCACTTCCATATTTTCTAACCAGTAGTTTAAACAAATAGGGTAGCGGTTCAAAAGCATAATGCAAGGCAAGCGGGCAATGCCTGATAAAGAGGGCCAGGATTTTTCCATCATGTGCACCTACATCAACACAAACCGAATTTTTGTGACACGTCTTTATAATAATTTTTTCAGTCAGGCGGTCGTAATACTCATTTTTAGAGAGCGGATAGGGAGAAAACCCGGACATTTTTTTTAGCCAGGTTTTTATAATAAGCGTAATGCTTTTCAACAAAGTGTAGATTGAAATTTTAAAACTAAAAAGCCCTTAGAATGTATACTTAAGAAAGTATTAATTACTGAAATTTAGTTACAGCTCATTAGAGAAAAAACTGTACAAGAGTGCGACGCAACAATGACTCATAAGAGATCTATGGTCTGGTACCCAAAAAAATCAATCCACTTTTTTACCCATGGGTACTATAGCTCAAAGCAGCAGCCCCCGTTCTTATTCGGCTGTCAAAAACTGGTCGTGTATGTAATCCATTACGCTTACCAGGCTATTGGTTTCATTATAAATGGCAAGCTGCCTGTCGGCTCCGGTTCCTCTTTCAATCATTTTATGTACATGCGATATGGCATGCCTGCTACCCAAATGATCCACTACATCATCAACAAAATCGAGCAATTCATATATAAGCACCCTCGTATTTACTTCTGATTCTTTTCCAAAGTCTATCATGGTACCGTCAATACCGTAGCGGCTTGCCCGCCATTTATTCTCGTTAATAAACAAACGTGAGTAGGTAATAAAATTTAGGTTTTGGCTGCGCAATTTGTACAGCTTAACACATATTGCCTGGAACAATGCTGCAATTGCTATGGTCTCATTAACTGTCATTGGCACATCGCAAATTCTAAACTCTACCGTATTAAAAAAAGGATGTACACGGAGGTCCCACCATATTTTTTTGGCATTGTCAATGCAATTGGTTTTTACCAGCAGCTTTATGTAATTATCGTAATCTTCAATGCTGGCAAAGTAGTCGGGTATACCCGTGCGGGGAAATTTGTCAAAAACCTTTGTTCTGAAAGATTTGTAACCCGTAGAGCGGCCTTCCCAAAAAGGTGAATTGGTGCTTAGTGCATACACATGCGGCAAAAAATACCGGGCCGAATTTGCAATATGCATTGCCATCTCCCTGGTTTCCATCCCAACGTGTACATGCAAGCCAAAGATGAGGTTACTGCGGGCAGCTTCCTGTAACTCGTTCACAATTTCTGAATAACGCTTATGGTCAGTAATCAGTTGTCGCTCCCAATGGCTAAAGGGATGTGTACCCGAAGCACCTACCCATAAACCGAGGTCTCCGGCAATTTGGGATATAGTTCCTCTAAGTGTGCTTACATCCCTAAAAGCCTCCTCTATGTTCTCACAAATGTCGGTACCTACTTCTACTACAGCCTGGTGCATCTCTGCCTTTACTTTGTCTTTAATAATCTTTTGGCCCTCGATTACAATTTTCTGTTCATGGCTTTTAAGCTCCCTGCTTTCAGGGTCTACAACCATGTATTCTTCTTCAACCCCAATAGTAAAATGCTTAAAACTTATATGACCCATATGCTTGTATTAAGTTTGTTGCCCTTGTATTAATTAATAAAGAGGCTCTTTTGCAGCGCTGCGTTTTACATATTCACCCCATGTCAGGCTATCAGTTATGCCGTCATTAGCCTGGGCTTTTTCAATTGCATAAGTTGCTGCAGTTTCCACAACCCAATCAAAATTTTCCTGGCCTACGCTGTTAATGTCAGCATCGGGTGCCGGGTTACAAAAGTCGATAGCATAGGGTATGCCATCACGTACCGCCAGTTCAACGGTATTAAAGTCGTATCCCAGGTATTCATTAATGCGCAAAACAATTTCCTCCATTTCTTTTAAACGGTTTTCATCCGGTTTAAAGTCGGCTACATACCTTAAATGAAAAGGATTGCGGGGCTCATAAGGCATGATGCGAACATACTTGCCACCAATACAATAGCAGCGGTAGTATTCATCAAACTTGATTTCTTCCTGCAGCATCATCACCAGTTGACCGGTCTCGGAATGTGCTTCAAAAAATTGCTCGGGAGTTTCCAGTTTGTACACGTTTTTCCATCCTCCGCCTGCAAATGGTTTCATGTATGCAGGAAAGCCAATGTATTCAAAAATTGATTTCCAGTCGAGCGGGTAAGCCAGGTTACCAAATGATTCTGATGAAGTATCATCAGGCAGATCCCGCGATGGAAGTATAACGGTTTTGGGTACAGGTACTTCAATTTTAGTGGCAAGGCAATTGTTGAAAAACTTTTCATCAGCACTCCACCAAAATGGGTTATTGATAACTGCCGTGCCTGTTAGCGCAGCATTTTTTAGATAGGCCCGGTAAAAAGGAATATCCTGGCTTATACGGTCAAGTATAACTGCGTAACCTGTGGGCTCGCCCTGGATTACCTTGTCTATTTTTACGGGTTCAGCTATAATTCCTTCTATTCCTTTGCTGTTAATTCTTTCTATTAAGGCATTTGGAAAACTTCGTTCCTTACCATGTAGTATTCCTATTTTTTTCATAGAGCCGTGTTTTTATGTATGATGAATATAGGTGGATCAGTTGCATTAAATGCTATTGCTGCCGTTCGTTTTTATTGGCATAGAGAACTAATAAATGATCGAAACAAAGTATTTACAATGGCACTAAAAATTATCAACTCAATATAGGCAAACATTTTAAAAGCCGGGTTACTCTAAACTTAAAAGATCGGGTTACTCTCAACTTAAAGATATTGCTAAACCTATTTTGCTTAAATCATTATTTTTGAACGTATGGCTGAAACGAAAGGGCTCCCGAAAAAATCAAAACATCCGCTTGTAAACATAGAAAGGCTGCATATTGATTCCGATTATTTGGAACGACGAATTTTAGTAGATGTGTACCTGCCTTCTAACGTTATTTTATCAGAACAGTTAAGTTTGTTATTGGTAAATGATGGGCAGGATTTGGTTGCTATGGAATTTGAAAATATTATAAGTAAGCTTATACTGGAGCATCAAATGGAACCTCTGATGTGCGTAGGCATTCATTGTGGCAGTGATCGTGTAAATGAGTATGGTACTATTTGCCAGGCCGATTACAAAGGTTTTGGATGTAAAGCAGGGCGTTACGCAAAATTTATATTTGATGAATTATTGCCTTACCTCCGCAGAAAATATCATATGCCTTCGTTCAGAGAAAAATCGTTTGCCGGTTTTAGCCTTGGTGGGTTGAGTGCATTTGATATTGTTTGGAACAACCCGGCCGAGTTTTCAAAAGTGGGCATGTTTAGTCCATCGTTATGGTGGCGCAGAAAGGGTTACGAAGATGGATATGATGATGAGAAAGATCGCATCATGCACATGCAGGTTCGTAAAGGAGGATTTTTTCCATGGTTAAAATTTTTTGTACAAACAGGCCAGCTTGATGAAAAGGCTGATAGAAATAACAATGGTATTATCGACTCAATTGATGATGCCCTGGATATGATCGTATCTCTGAAAGCCAAGGGTTATACTGACGAACATATTGAATATCTTGAGCTGGAAGATGGACGACATAATGTGGATACGTGGGCCAGGGTGTTACCCGATTTTTTAAAATGGGGTTGGAAAACCGGAAAAGTATAGGTAATTATAAGCAGTTGGTATAGTAGAAAAACTGAAAGGTTTAAGACCTTTTGTATGTCAATTATGTTTTGTTGAGTAATTGAAAGCTAAGGTTGTAAAATACCATTGGTAATAAGTGAAATTTTAAAATGTTTGTAAAATGAAAGATGAAACAATTCAAACATTACATGCCCAGGCCGGTAAAAAAAACAAAGTGATTTCATTAGCAAAATATCATATGATAAAAGAAAATATTTTGTCCATTCTTTCGGGTACAGAGTTAACGCATACCGAGTTAATGGAAAAGTTGTTTGAAAATGTAAAAGATATTTTTGAAGGCGGTGTTCAATGGTATGGGGAGACAGTTAAACTTGATTTAGAGGCAAGAAAACTTATTGAGCGAACCAAAACCAAACCGGAAAAGTATCGGCTTGTAAAATAATAAGGCTAGTTTTTCATCATGGTTAGGATTCATTATAATTCTTAGAGTACACATTCAAGTTATTCTTTTTTGCATCTGGTAAAAAATATAAATCATGTTATTATTAGGAATAGATGTTGGCACTTCATCCATTAAGGTGTCAATTGTTGATGCGGCAACGCAAAAAAGTATTGCATCTGCCCAGTACCCGGAAGTAGAAAGTGGGATAAAAACTTTACAACCCGGCTGGGCCGAGCAAAGCCCCGAAATGTGGTGGGATCATGTACAGCAGGCTATTAAAAAAGTTGCCAATATTGATGGTGTCAATTTAAAATCTGTTGCTGCTATTGGTATTGCGTACCAAATGCATGGCCTGGTAGTAGTTGATAAAAACAAGCAGGTGTTAAGGGACGCTATTATTTGGTGCGATAGTCGTGCGGTGCCTTTTGGTGAAGAAGCCTTTGATAGTATTGGTCACGAAAGCTGCCTTTCCAATCTCTTAAACTCACCCGGAAATTTTACCGCCAGCAAACTTGCCTGGGTTAAAAAAAATGAGCCTGAAATTTTTGAGAAAATAGATAAGATCATGCTGCCGGGCGACTTTATTGCCATGAGGCTGACAGGCGAAATAACCACCAGTGCTTCAGCACTCTCTGAAGGTGTTTTTTGGAATTTTAAAAAAGATGAACTCTCTGGTGAGATAATGGAACATTTTCACTTTGATCCATCCCTGATACCGGACATACAACCTGTGTTTGCCGAACATGGTACCCTGAGCAACGACATAGCAACCCTGTTAGGATTGCAGGCGGGTACACCGGTTACTTACAAGGCGGGAGATCAGCCAAACAATGCCTTGTCGTTAAATGTGCTACAGCCGGGAGAGGTTGCTGCGACCGCAGGAACTTCAGGTGTAATTTATGGTGTTAGTGACCAATTAAGCTACGATCAGCAGTCACGCATCAACACGTTTGCCCACGTAAACCACTCATCGGGTAATAAGCGGTTGGGCATTCTTTTATGCATTAATGGAACAGGTATTTTAAATAGATGGGTACGGGATATTGCAGGTGCCGGTTTGGGTTATAAAGAACTGGATAAAGAAGCCTCGGCTATTGCAGTTGGCAGCAAAGGTTTAAAGGTGTTGCCATTTGGTAATGGTGCAGAGCGAATTTTAAATAACAGGATGCCAGGTGCCAGCTTTAACGGTATTAATTTTAATGTACACCAGCGGGCACATATGATGCGTGCCTCGCAGGAGGGTATTGCATTTGCCTTTAGATATGGCCTTGATATTATGCGTGAAAATGGATTGAACCCCGCAATTATTCGTGCAGGTAAATCAAATATGTTTTTGAGTTCCGTATTTACAGAAGCTTTTGTAAATGCTACTGGAGTACCGGTTGAATTGTACGAAAGCGACGGCAGTGTAGGTGCAGCAATTGGTGCCGGTATTGGTGCTAAAACTTTTAAGAATGAAAGCGAGGCATTTGAACAAATGAAACCCTTGAACTTAATTGAGCCTACCAAAGTATCTGAATACAATGAGCATTACCTGCAATGGAAAAATGTGTTGGATAATATACTTACCCAATAATCGAATTACTAATACTTGGTATTATGTGATTGGTGATTAATCTTCACCAAGCCGGGCTATTTCACCTTCATCCAAATCGTGGGTACGGCTGTGCATCATAAAATCAGGATCCATCTCAATGTCATGATCTGCCTGCCTGTGTGCCTCTAAAACTTTTTCATCGGGTCCTTTTGTAGGAACATGATTAGTAGATGAAAAATTGCCGGGCATTTGCTGTTGAAGAGGAGTAGATTTCATATCACATATTTTAGAGGATGATCACAAATTTTAAAATTATCTGCGGTAAAATCAACAACTATTATGGCGTAAAATTTTGTATCTTCTCCTGTTTCAAATTTTAATTTTCATGGTTCGTTTTTCTGCCATCATTCAAAAATTTAACAAGCAAGGCGATAAAACCGGATGGACTTACATTGTAGTTCCTGCAGCCATAGCACACCAACTTCAGCCCAATAGTAAAAAAGCCTTCCGGGTTAAGGGACTGCTTGATCAACATGAAATTTCCGGCGCCAGCTTGCTGCCAATGGGCGAAGGGGATTTTATATTACCCCTGAATGCTGCTATGCGTAAGGGGATCAAAAAACCGCAGGGAGAAGCTGTGAATGCATCTTTTGAAGTAGATGTAAATGAACCACAGCCCCCGGCAGAATTGATGGAATGCCTGGCAGATGAACCGCTGGCTTTACAGCAATTCAACTCGCTAACAAAGTCGCATCGCAATTACTTTATCAATTACATTTCGGGTGCTAAAACCCCCGAAACCAAAGCCCGGAGAATTGCTCAAACCATTAACGCTCTTGAGCGCAAAATGGATTATGGGCAAATGATTAGGGCAGCAAAAGCCGACAGGAAAGAATTTTAATTATACCGAATTCGGTATAATTAAAAATGCTGCTGGCTGTAACAATTTTGTTCTATCACTTCAACAATGGATTGAGTAAAATTGAGGCAAATCGCCACCTTCCCAGAAGCATAACCAGACCTAATAAAAAAGCGAAGCCTTGTAAAATAAGGGCTTCGCTTTTAGTATTTCTAAGTTATTACAACGACGCCATATCTATTACAAAGCGATAGCGAACGTCACCTTTTAGCATACGCTCATAGGCAGTATTGATTTCCTGGATGGGTATTACTTCCACATCGGAAGTAATGTTGTGCTCTGCACAATAGTCCAGCATTTCCTGTGTTTCTTTTATACCTCCAATTAAAGAACCCGCTACACGGCGGCGTTTCATAATCAGGTTAAATATCTCAAGTTTTGGCGACTCCGGAGGCACACCCAACAATATCATTGTTCCATCAGTATGCAACAATTGCAGGTAGAAATTAATGTCGTGTGGCGCAGAAACTGTATCAATTATAAAATCGAAATAATTCGTGTATTCCTTCATTCCTTCAACATCAGTTGTAAGGGCAAACTTATGGGCACCTAACCTGGTAGCATCTTCTTTTTTAGAAGGCGAAGTACTGAGCATGGTAACTTCGGCACCCATAGAAGCAGCTAGCTTAACCGCCATGTGCCCAAGGCCACCCAAACCTAAAATGCCCACTTTATGTCCCTTGCCAACATTCCACTGTCTTAAAGGAGAATAAGTGGTAATACCTGCACACAACAGCGGAGCAACTTTTTCTAATGCTAATTTCTCCGGGATATGCAAGGTGTACTTTTCATCAACTGCAATCTGGCTTGAGTAACCACCGTAGGTAGGGGTTCCATCAGCATAACTGCCATTGTATGTTCCCACCATTCCCGTTTCACAATATTGCTCCAGGTCGTTTTTACAATTTTCGCAGGTGCGGCACGAATCTACAAAGCAGCCTACACCGGCAAGATCGCCTACTTTAAACCCTGTAACATTCGATCCTACTTTAGAAACTTTTCCAACAATCTCATGGCCGGGTACCATTGGGTAAATAGAACCTCCCCATTCGTTACGAACCTGGTGAATATCGGAGTGACAAACGCCGCAGTATAAAATGTCGATCAAAACATCATTCTCCCCCGGCTCCTTTCTTTCAAAAGAATAAGGTGAAAGTGGATAGGTCTCATTCTGCGCAGCAAATCCTTTAACTGATAACATATTGTTTCTTTTGTTTTTTAATAATACTGTTTCAACAAACAACTATTTCATGCAAATGTTTACGCAAGTTAACCGTTGCATATACCTTATAAATATTTACTTTGTACGTAGCAGAAAAAATACAATATGAGCACATACGTAAATCCAAATCGGATCAGGCAACTTACTTTCTATGTTTTCCTGGTTTTCATGTTTGTATTCCTGTTTTTACAGATGAGTACATTTCTGCCTGCCTTTTTAGGAGCTATCACATTTTACGTGCTGCTTAGGAAAAATATGCAAACGCTGGTTTTTAACAGAAAGTGGAAGAAATCGTTAGCTGCAGGCTTACTGCTTACCCTGTCTTTTTTAATTGTGTTGTTGCCAATTTATGTGATGGTAAATATACTTTCTTCACGCATTGGCTATGCCATCCGCAACTCCGATGTTCTGGTTGCTGCGATAAACAAGAACATTGCTCTTGTTGAAAGTAAGTTTCATGTTAAGCTAATGTCTGGTAATGCAGGCAGCATTAGTTCTAACGTGGGTGCCACTTTAAAATCGGTGCTGGGTGCAACATTTAATTCACTTACTTCTGTAGTGCTTATGTATTTCATTTTGTACTTCATGCTTATTAATACCCGTATTATGGAAAAGTGGCTGTACGATTATGTACCACTGAAACATCATAACCTGGCCGAGGTTGGGCACGAGTTGAAACAACTGGTTATTTCAAATGCTTTGGGTATACCTCTTGTTGCAATTTTACAGGGTGTGGTGGGGCTGTTCGCTTACCTGTTTTTAGGAGTAAACGATGTGTGGTTCTGGTTCATATTTACCTGTATTGCCAGTATGTTGCCATTTGTTGGTGCTGCCCTTGCTTATGTACCCCTCTCTATTGTTTTGCTGGCAAATCACCAGCAATGGCAGGGCATATTTATGCTGGTTTATGGTTTTGGGGTTATTGGTGTGGTGGATAATGTATTCAGGTTTGTGTTGCAGAAAAAAATGGGAGATGTTCACCCGCTTATTACTGTTTTTGGGGTGATTATTGGCATTAATTTATTCGGCTTTATTGGGTTGATATTTGGACCCATACTCATATCAATGTTTATTCTCCTTATAAAAATATACCTGAATGAGTTTTCGGAGCGACGGGTTCCTGCACAGGATGAACTTATGGAGTAAAATTCCAGGGTTAAAATTTTAACTTGTCTTGCCACAATAAAAATTATTTTTTACCTGTTTTACAGCAGCAAGGTTTAATTTTATCGACTTTAATTTGTGAAGTATGCTGAAAAAATTTTCTTATTGTTTATTAACTGTAGCACTCCTTTCTGCCGGGGTATCTGTAAAGGCGTTTGCGCGGACTGATGGCAAAAAAGCTACCGGAGATAAAAATTTCCCCTCCTTACTTAACAATATTTCTAACGCTCCTTTCTTAAAGGTTCAAAGTGATTCGCTGTATAATTTAATGGGTCTTTCAAATTATGGATTGCAGCGTGACGTATTTTTTAAGGCATACAAAGGCTATAATTTTCTTTTGAAAAAAGGATTGGTACGTAAAAAAAATATTTTAACCGTATGCGATTACAGCCAGAGCAGCAACAATAAAAGATTGTATGTTATCGATTTAAAGGAAACGAGGTTGTTGTTCAACACTTTTGTTTCGCACGGAAAAAATAGTGGTGGCGAGTTTGCTACAACCTTTTCAAACCTGGTAGAATCAAACAAGAGCAGCCTTGGATTTATGTTAACTGCCGAAACCTATAATGGAAAAGCTGGCTACAGCCTGCGTTTTGACGGTATGGAAGCCGGTATAAATGATAAAGTACGTTCAAGAGATATTGTGTTGCATGGTTCTTATTTTGTAAATGCTCAAATGGTTGAAGAAAGGGGAATGATGGGTAACAGCCTTGGATGCCCCGCTATCCCAAACGACAAGCGCAAATTAGTAATTGATGCCATTAAAGGAGGTAGTTGCTTTTATGTAAATCACCCTGATAATTGGTATAATTCCACTTCAACCATTTTAAATGCAAGTTTTGATATAGAGCCTGCAATGCAGCCTTCTGCAATTGCCAGTCAATCTGTTGAACCCGTTATTTCCGATGTGACAAGCACTGTTAAATCAGGTTCATAAAAATTAATCATGTGCAAGGTTTAGTTATAACCCTGCTCGTAAGAGCGGGGTTTTTTGCTTTAAGAAATGCCCCGAATGCACGAATAAATAATCTGTTATAGAACAGGCCAGGTTTGCCACGAATGCACGAATAAGGTAAGATGACAAAGTTTCTATTGTGAATGATCACTTGTTAGCAACGAATAATTAAGCTTAATACAAGATTTCAATTCGTGCATTCGTGGCAATTTTTTTTGCAAAGAGGCAGGTTTGCCACAAATGCTTGAATAGGGTAAGATGACAAAGTTTCTATTGTGAATGATCACTTGTTAGCCACGAATAATTAAGCTTAATACAAGATTTTAATTCGTGCATTCGTGGCATTTTTTTTTGCAAAGAGGAAGGTTTGCCACAAATGCACGAATAAAGAATATGAAATAATTCCTCTTGTGAACGATCATTTTTTACCACCAAATAATACAGCTCACCCCAAAACTTTAATTCGTGCATTCGTGGCAATTTTTATTACATGTTGTTTCATTCGCAGAAATTAAATGCCAAATGATCCGATTATCACCCATTTTATGATGGTCTGCTCACAAACTTTATCTTCGCGACATGAGTAGCAGAAAACCGTTTTGTCTTTTACTTTTTGTTCTTTTTTGTGTTGTAAATGCAACAATTGCCCAAACGCCTCCCACAGCAGGCAGTGCAGAAATTTACGCCCAATTAAAAAAGCTGAATGTGCTGGGTTGCGTTTTATATATTGCTGCCCACCCCGATGATGAAAACAATGGCTTATTGCCATTTTTTGCTAAAGAAAAAATGTATCGCACCGGTTACCTGAGTTTAACCCGTGGGGATGGTGGTCAAAACCTTATTGGTAGTGAGCAGGGTATAGAATTGGGTCTGATAAGAACGCAGGAATTATTGGCGGCCCGCGGGTTAGATGGCGCCGAACAATTTTTTAGTCGAGCCTACGAATTTGGCTTTAGTAAAAGCGCTGATGAAGCAATTAAGTTTTGGGATCATGATAAAATTTTAAGTGATGTGGTGTGGGTTATTCGCCAGTACCAACCCGATGTCATCATCAAGCGTTTTCCGCCCGATGCAAGGGCAGGTCATGGTCATCATGCTGCCTCTGCAATACTGGCAGACGAAGCATTTGTTGCAGCAGCCGATCCCACAAAATTTCCTGAGCAACTTGCACTTGGTGTAAAGCCCTGGCAGGCAAAAAGGATACTGTGGAATACCTTTAATTTCGGGGGTAACAACACTACCAGCGACGACCAGTTTAAGCTGGAGGTTGGGGGCTATAATCCTTTATTAGGCAAAAGCTATGGAGAGTTGGGAGGTGAGGCAAGAAGCATGCATAAAAGCCAGGGTGAAGGACGACCTAGGAGAAGAGGACAGTCGTATGAATATTTCTCTAACAGTGCAGGCGAAAAACCTGTTACGGATTTAATGGATGGTATAAGCACCACCTGGAAAAGGGTAGAAGGGGGTCAATTGATTGGGCAAAAAATTAATGACATCATCAACCAGTTTAATTTTAATAACCCTTCGCTTTCTGTGCCTGCTTTGACTAACCTGTATGCTGTAATAAAATTATTGCCCCCCGGCAACTGGCGCAATAAAAAGTTAGCCGAAACTCATAACCTCATTGTTGACTGCCTGGCATTATTTGCCGAGGCAGTAACACAGGATGAAACTGCTGTACAAGGTGATACCCTGAAAGTGACCTTCAACTTTAATAACAGGAGTGATGTAAATGTGACCGTTAAGAAAATCAGCCTGTTTTCATCTCAAACATTATTGGCAAAGCAGGTAGCTACACTAAAAATGGATGAGAATCATTCCATCTTTCATTTTGCGGCAAATATTAAAAATGCAATAGTTGACAGTGCGGTATCGCTCCAGGTCTCTAATAATAAAAACATATCAATTGATCATAGTTTTAAAGTTGATGATGAGGAACCTTTGTCGCAACCTTATTGGTTGGAGAATGGCATGAGTAAAGGGTACTTTGATGTGCAAAATCCATTGTTAATTGGTAAGGCTGAAAACGATGCCAATTTTATTGCGCGGTTTGCAATAGAGGTTCATGGACAGGATCTTGTTATTGAACGGCCGGTTCAATACAAGTATGTTGATCCTGTAAAAGGAGAATTATACGAGCCGCTAACTATTATTCCAAAGGTTACCGTGTATGTTTCTCCTACCATTGTTTTAAATAACGTGCTGCCTGCAGTACACCCTGTGGTAAGGGTTAACTACACCAGTAATATTAATGCGGACAAAGTGCCTGTTACCTTAACTCTCCAAAACGGAAGCAATATTGATGTGCTTAAAAATGTACCCATGGATTTTAGTAAGGGTGTGAGTGGTTCTATACCTGTAGATATTAAATCCATTTATAGTAAGGGCCACCGCAACGAGGTTCACCCGGTTATGTCTTTGCAACTCAATGGAAAAACAACTTCATTCAGTCAAAACCTGGCAACTATCAAATACGATCATATTCCTTTTCTCAACTATTTCTACAGGGATAACCTGAAAATTATTGATAAGGAAATTAAAGTTGTAGGTAAAAAGGTGGGCTATATAATTGGTGCAGGGGATAAGGTACCCGATGCCTTATTTGCTATGGGTTACGATGTAACCTTTTTAAATGAAGGCGATTTGAACGTTGAAAATTTAAAACAGTTTAATGCAGTTATTGTAGGTATTCGTGCTTATAACATTTTTGAATTTCTGAGTAACAAAACAGATGTTTTAAACCAGTATGTTGAGAACGGCGGTAACCTCATTGTTCAATACATGAAAAGCAACCAGGTTGGTTTAAAGAAAGTAAAAGTAGGTCCATACCCGTTCTCTATTGGCAACACGAGGGTTACCGAAGAAGACGCAAAGGTGAATGTTCTGCTTCCGGCTCATCCCGCATTTAATTATCCAAATAAAATTACTGCTGAAGATTTTGAGGGTTGGGTGCAGGAAAGAAGTACTTACCAGGTTGACAAAGCCGATGAGCATTATGAAAAGTTGATCTCAATGAAAGACACGAATGATAAAACAGCCGGAGATGGTAGTTTGGTTGTTGCCAAATATGGTAAAGGAAACATTGTGTATGTTAGCCTGGTATTGTTCAGGCAGCTGCCTGCAGGAGTTGCCGGGGCATATAAAATTTTGGCCAACCTGGTTGCACTTCCAAAAAATAAAGTTCCCGCTGTTAAATAGTTTTTATTTGAGACGGAAATAAACAACAGCACATGCAAAATAGAAGAAAGATAAGTTTTACCATGCTCATCATCATCGGGCTTATCATTGGGTTTTTAATAAAAAGAGTAGCCCTCGGCCTTATAATAGGCATAGTGCTGGGTCTGTTAGCCAGCGGAATGATTTCCTCTGGTCACAACGACAAAAAGGAGTGATGTAAGTCGTTTTAAATGCAACAAGGTTTAATGATAATGATGCACATATGAAAGAAGTTCCTGAAAACATTCCGTTATTTAAAAAATGGAGATACTGGTATGCAGCCGTAATACTGTTTTTGTGTATGCTGATCATATTTTTTGCGTGGTTCACTAAATACTTTTCATGAGCCAGATTGATTGGATTGTTTTAGCTGTAACACTGCTTGCCATTATCACGTATGGTCTTTATAAAAGCCGTACTACCAAAGATCTTGATGGGTATTTTTTAAGCAATCGCTCCATGCCGTGGCCACTCATATTGCTAAGCATCATGGGTACACAGGCAAGTGCCATCACATTTTTATCGGCCCCCGGCCAGGCCTTTACTGATGGTATGCGTTTCGTTCAATACTACTTTGGACTTCCACTGGCAATGGTGGTTTTATGCATCACTTTTGTACCACGCTTTTCAAAGCTGAAAGTATTTACGGCATACGAATTTTTAGAAAAACGGTTCGATTTAAAGACGAGGGTACTTACTTCATTCTTGTTTTTACTACAGCGTGGTTTATCCACCGGCATTAGTATTTATGCGCCTTCAATCATCCTTTCTTCTTTACTGGGCTGGAACATTTTTCTAACCAACATCATCATGGGTGGGCTGTTGATCATCTACACCGTTAGTGGTGGTGCCAAAGCCGTTGCCTACACACAGCAACTTCAGTTCGTAATCATTTTTATAGGAATGTTCCTGGCCGGGTATATGATCGTTCACCAGTTGCCGGAAGGGGTAGGTTTTGTTGATGCGTTAAAGGTGAGTGGTGCCACGGGAAAACTAAATGTGATTACTACCGGTGTAAGCAATGGCAGTTTTGACTGGAATGACAAATACAATATATGGAGTGGGGTTATTGGGGGCTTCTTTCTAGCCCTCAGTTATTTTGGTACCGATCAAAGCCAGGTAGGCCGATACCTTACCGCCAAAAATAATACGGAGAGCAAGACAGGTTTGTTAATGAATGGCCTTGTGAAAGTGCCCATGCAGTTTTTTATTCTTTTGATAGGTGCTTTACTATTTACTTTCTACCAGTTTAAACCTTCGCCGGTTTTTCATAACCGCACCGTAGAAGAGCAGGCTTATAAAACTCCTTTCAGAGATTCGCTGCAATCTATAAAAACGCATTACGAACAACTCAACACAAAACAAAACCGGTTGAGCATGCAATTTGTGAACGAAGCCCATGCTCAACCTGCAGGCAATAATAGTTTGCTAAAAGACAGCCTGCTACAAGGCGACCAGCAAATGCAGGTGTTACGAAACGATTATAAAGGGTATTTAAAAAAGGCGTTGCCCCTGGCTGATAATAACGATACCAATTATATATTTCTCCGGTTTGTAATAGACTACCTGCCCGTTGGATTAATAGGACTTTTGATAGCTATTATTTTTCTTGCTGCATGGGGCTCTATAGCTGCTGCTCTTAACTCGCTTGCCTCCTGTACCATGATAGATTTTCATCAACGTTTTAGAAAAAACGCTGACGACGAACACATGGATGATTGTAACAAACGAGAATATGTAACCAGCCGGTGGTACACCTTTGTGTGGGGCATCTTTAGCATTATTATAGCACAATTTGCCAATCGTATGGGTAGTCTTATTGAGGCAGTTAATGTGCTGGGCTCCTTATTTTATGGCGTTATATTGGGAATATTTTTAGTTGCTTTTTACCTGAAAAGCATTGGTGGTAAGCCCGTATTTTGGAGTGCCATTGTTTCAGAGATTGCAGTGGTCACTTTGTTCTTTTTAAACCAAAACGGAATTATTGGCTTAAGCTTTTTATGGTTAAATGCGGTAGGAGCGGGGCTGGTTGTTATAATAGCTGCTATACTTGAAGGGTTAAGTAGTAAAAATGGAAGTTTAGGTTTGAAGGTATAGAAAGAAGTATTCACATTTTCCGCTACTTTAAACTTGCGTATAGTCCTAATACACTTAAGAAATCTGAAATCAGGCCAATAGGAGACCCCGGCAGGACAAATGGAAACAAATTTTATAAATACTCTTTCAGAAGTTCTTTAATTTCTTTATCAGAAATACTGTCCTTATCTCCTTTGTTATAAATGGAGAAAAGCAGTACGGTGGTGGCAGTTACTTTCACAAAAGACATTACCCTGGCTCCAACACTTTTGCCTTTATTTTTAGAAGCTATGGCGAGGCGTATTTTATAAATATCATTACCAAGGGGAGTGCCTGCTGTTGGAGTTTGCTCCAGCAGGTTAAACAGTACTGCTAATTCAGCCTTAAGCGAAGCGTATTTTTTGGCAAGTTTTTTTGCTTCCTTTTTTAAGTTATCCGAAAGTTCAACTTTATAACTCATTCAGGAAATCTTTAGCGGACGTAGTTTTTAATTCTCCCTGTTTAAATTGTTTCACTTCTTTCAAGCCCCTTTTTATATTGCTTAAAATCTGCTCTTTACCGGGTTGCTCCTCCTGCTCCAGGGCTTCCAGTTCTTTATATTGTTTTTTGAGTTGGCGCCATTCGCTGTAAGGGATGAACACACCTGCATTTTCTCCTTTTTCATCTTGAATAACTTGTAGTCTCATGATTTGTGAAGTTTGTTAAGCCTTGCACCTACTATTAGTTTGGTATTAAAGGCATCCATTCTACTCGCCTGTCAATAGTTGTTGATAGGCTAAAGGTACCCAAAAATGTCAGCCGCTGCATTATTGCCTGCACTCATGCCTGGGTTCTTGCGGCACACAATGTCAGGAAGAAACCCCGGCACGTCACATGAATTGCCAGCAATACCGCTGCGATATTGAATGGGTCAAGCCTCGATAGTCTATTTGGAAAAGCAAAAAAACATATAGTTTTGAAGGACTATAAAATAGCATGGAACTATCATCAATAAATCTTATTCCGGCGGAGCATAAAGTTGTGGCTGAAAAAGTGAAAGCGGTGGTGAGGTCTGTTGACCTATCGGGAATAACTATACTATTTGGCAGCCGGGCAAGGGGAGATGCCTCGGAAGAAAGTGATTGGGATTTTTTGGTATTGAGCAATGCTCATGATGTGGAAAGTTTAGCTTCCATTTTAAGAAGAGAAATAAGAATACAGGTTGAGATGGTCTTTGATGTCGCCGTTTCCCTGGTGGTGAAAAATAAAATGGTTTGGGAAGATGATTACGCTGTAACCAATATATACAATAGTATCCAGGAGGAGGGGATCGTATTATGAAGAACAAAGAAGACTTTATAAATTATAAATTGCAAAAGGCTGCTCAGTCAATTAAAGAGGCTAAGCTCCTAACAGAAAATAGAATTTTTGATACTGCTCTTAGCCGACTATACTATGGCGCTTTCTATTCCGTTAACGCATTGCTTATTTCTCATGGCTTTAATCCTAAAACGCATACCGGTACAAAATCAATTTTTAATAAGGAGTTTGTATTAACAAAAAAAGTTGAAGGGCGTTTTGCCGATCATTATTCTTTTATAATGGCAAAAAGGTTTGAAGCAGATTACGATGATTTTGTTTTTGTTGATGAAGACAAAATTGAATCGCTTATCCGGGATACTGAAGAATTTATAAAGATGATATCAGGTTTGATAAAAAGTTAATTGGTCCTTGCATAAAAAAACCCCGCATTGCGGGGCTTATATTTCCAGGTAAAATTGTTATTAAGATTTCTTAAACAGATCGCTTGCCTGCTTTACATAATCATCGTTGTTGGCAGCTTTAGCAAGTGTTGTTACCTGGGCTGCAGTAGCTTTTGCGCCGGCAACATCACCCATATCTTTCTGAATTTTTGCTTTCATCATAAACATCCAAAAAGCATTCTTATTTTCTTCTACGGCCTTATTGATATTTTCCAGTGCCTTGGGTAGATTTTTTTCCCACTCGTAGTAATAGGTTGCTGCCTGGTAGTAGGGTTTTTTATCTGACGCTAAAGCAGTTTCAACTTGCTTGCGTAGTTTGGTTTTAATGTCAGTTTTGATAGGAAAAGAAACAGCCGTGTTACCCCACATCATTTGCAGATCGCAGCTTTCGGGCATTATGTTGGCAAACTGCATGGTAAACGTTTCAACTTTCGCAGCCATTTTTGTAGGCGAAGCCATTAGAGTTGCCACGTCATCATCGGTAGTAAAACCGTCCTGGCCAGGATAAGTTTTGCCTTTGCTTACAACTACCTTCCAGCTTGTTTTACCTGGTACGGTATAAATTACATAGCTACCTGATTTAAGCGTTTTATCGCCCACCATAACCTCATCAGAAAATGTAATTTTTGTAGCTGCATTGGCACCGGTTCTCCATGGTTTGTTTAACGGGCCTATTAGGCTATTAACCTGGAATACAGGACGCCCTTTTAATGAGGGACGACTATAGGTTAATTCTACTTTGCCCATACCAAAGTCTTGCTGTATAGTTTGTGTAGGACTTGGTGCCGGCATATTAACTTGTCCAATTACAGCAGATGTAAGAAAAGCTGCACCTATGGCAAGCATCATCATTGTTTTCATATTATACAATTTTTACAAACCTACAGTAACATTGTTTAAGCACAAAGGTTTTAACTACCCCATATTAAAAAAGTGTTTAGAAAGAAATGAGCAACCGGGCTTTTGTACCAGGCTTGCCTTTTTTCCATAACGGTCCATTTTTAATAAGCTTTATAGTTTCATCAGCATTGTGATCATCGTTGGATTCAACAATAGTAATCTCTATCGGTTGCCCATTCTTGTTTACTTCAAATTCAACTTCTACTTCGCCACTATTGTACTCTTCTGCTTCATCTCTATACTCATTGATATTACTCAACAAGTAATTGTTCAAATGTCGCCAGCCTTTCAATGGTTTGTAACCCGTTTCTTTATTCAGGTATTCGTTCTTACCAATCGTAACATCAAATTTCTTTTTCCTGCCCTGCGCAGTAACCACTACCTCACTCAAATCCTGTATATTTTCTGCCAGCAGAATTTGTTGTTGGATGTTAACATTTAACCTAGTGGTTACAGGCATATAACCTAAGGAAGCAACGGAGACCTCCAAAATTGAATCAGATGTTTTAATACTAAAATTTCCTTTTGAATCGGTTACGGCACCTACTCCTTTTTTGCTTTTTACCGTAGCAAAGGCAAGAGGATTTCCCTCCTGGTCCACTACCTTGCCTTTAAATTCCTGTATCAACTGGTTACTTACTTCCTGTTTGCTTTTTCTCATCATTATAGCCTGCTGCGAAGCCTTTGACGCTACAGTTACTTCTTCGTTTTTAAGTGCTGCTATGCTTTCGTTAGCAGTAACAGGAGCACTATCCATAACTGTTGAAGTGGCTGCCATAGTAAGCGGCTCGTTTTTTTGAAATTGCTTTATAACTGGAGTCTTGTTGTTTTTGGCTAATGCCGGTTCTTTTTTATTAGAAAAAAGTTGCGGTGTTTCTACAGGTTTTACTTCCGGGCCTATGCTGTCGGCTATTGGCATCGAGGTTTTGTTTGCAGCTATACTTATAGTCGCATCATTTTTAAGCGAGTTGAAATAATAGATACTTCCGGCACCTGCAATCAGCAGAACAATTGCTGCAACACGCCACCAGTCATTGGTTTTTTGAGTCAGGGGCACAACAGTATTTCCTTCTTTTTGCTCTTCTATTTCAGTTGCTATTTCTTTAAGATGAAGTGAAGTAACCTTTGAATCCGCATTTCGATAACCATCCGCAGCATCATTTAAAAAGGGATCATCCATCATCGTTTTTTCAAAGGCATGCATTTCCCCCTTCGTCATTTGATGGTTCAGATAACGTTCAATATCAACCGTGGTATATTTTATGGGTTCATCCATGTTTTTCCATACAGATTTTTAAATTCCTTCTGCCATTTTGTATCAGGCTGCGAACCCTGTTCCAGTCGTTGCCGGTTAACTCAGCAATATCCTGGTAGCATTTATTTTCTATGTAAAAGAGACGTACACTTTCTTTTTGGTTTTCATTTAATTGATCCAAACAAATTGAAAGGGTTTGTAATTGCGCTTCTTTATCAAACACCATATCCGGATGCTCAAATTGCCCGGATTGCATAAAGTCAGTATCAGAAAACGTTACCGGGTTTCTTTTCTGTTTGCGCAATTCCATCAGGCAATAATTTTTGCTAAGTACATACAACCAGCTTTTAAAGTTTGCCACTTCATGGTTTTTTAATTTTTCAACCAGTTCGTAGTAAATGCTCATAGTGGCATCCTTTGCCTTTTCAGGATCGGACAAATATTTAAGGCAGGTGCCGTATACAAGGTCGCTGTAACGTAAAAACAATTGAGCAAGAAATTCTTGTTGGCTGGTTTGCTGGTACAATGTTACCAGCTCTTCATCGGGATGAGTTTGAGGTATGCTTTTAATTAATGCCATGTACAAAACGATACACAATATAATTATCCTCTAGTTAAGGTTAATATTTGCTTTAAAGCTTCGGAATTTTCAACAGGGTTTCCATCATTTTTTTAACAGGTCAACATCTTTACAGCAATAGCTTATCGTGTATTTTCGTTTATTGAAATTTGTGAATATGAGACTTCTTTTTCTTTCATTATTATTAATTACCACCCAGGCTTACAGCCAGTGCAAAACCTATCGACTTAGTCGCAATGGCGATACACTTAACTGCGTTGATTATAAAGATTTACAACAGGGCAAATGGGTTATTAAAGTAGATGGTGTAAGGGGTGAGCCCGGTTATGATGAAGAAGGTATTTTTAAAGATGGAAAAAAGGAGGGGTATTGGAGAATTTATACCCCTATGGGCGACTTATATGGTGTGGAGCGCTATCGTTGGGGTAATAAAGATGGTATTAGCCAGTACTTCAACATTACAGGTTTAGTACGCGAAGAAAGCTGGAAAGCTGTTAACCCTGCAGATCCCTACGACACCATTGAAGTGCCGGATCCCATTGATCCCTATAAGGTGACCATGAAAATTGTTAAGATAGAAGGCAGTACCGTAAAGCATGGCAAATGGAAATATTACGAAAGCGGCAGTGGAAAATTGGTAAAATCTGAAAATTATTTTCTTGATAAAAAAGAAGACCCCGCCAGTATGCTGGTAGATATTAGTGGGTTGGATAACCCTTCTGATAGCACTCCTGGTGCTAAAAAACCTGTTGCTAAAACTAAACCGGCCGCAGTATTAGAATTTGAAAAAAAGAATAGTGGCAAAAAGAAAGTTAAGGTAATAGATGGGCGAACGTTTTAAAGGTAATTAATCCCATTACACAACTCACCTCTCACCATTGACTTTTCACGCTCTCACGCTCTCACAACTCACCGCTCACAACTCACCGCTCACAACTCACCTTATTTAACCGTTTTATTAAAGAATTTTCTGAAGTAAAGCATTTGATAGTTTACTGCATTACCCCAGTACTCCCAGGTATGCCCACCCGGTCTTTCGGTATAGTCGTGTGGTATATGTCTTGCTAATAGTTTTTGATGTGCTTTCCTGTTATCCTCTATCAAAAAGTCTTCGGTACCACAATCAATAATCATGGCGAGGGTGTCGGTGGGATAATTATCAATCAAATTTATTACCGCCCAATCGTTGTAATATTTTGCGTTGGCAATGGTATCCCCTAAAACTTTGTCTAAGTCGTAACCGCGCAGGCGACTTACATCCAGGGCACCACTCATGCTGCCACAGGCACCAAAAAAACTGGCATGCCTCATACCCAAAAACAATCCACCATGACCGCCCATGCTTAAGCCGGTTATGGCTCTTGCATTTCGGCTGGCAATAGTTCTGTAATTAGCATCAATAAACGTGGGAATTTCTGTGGCAACATTTGTTTCAAAGCGCATAGTAAAATCAACAGGGCTGTCAAAATACCAACTGCTAAAAGCACCATCCGGACAAACAATCAGAAAGTTATTGTCATCAGCCAGCTTCTGCATTCCTGCAACTTTACTTACCCAGTCAGCATAATTACCACTGTAGCCATGTAGTAAATAAACAACAGGGTAACGTGTGGCAGTACTGGTATAATTCCACGGTGTTATCACCACGCACTTTACATTTTTAAACATGCTGTTACTATACACTTGTATGGTATCCACCGAAGCAGAAGCTGCAACTGCAAGCGCCAGTTGGAGCAATGCAATTAGGAAGATTTTTTTCATGGAATGATAAGTATTATTTAAACAAAAATTATTGATTGGCTATTGTATGTAATTCCTTAAAAATATCGTCGGCAATCACTTCAGGTTTCCTGTTGCCCTCAACTATAAAAATGTTCTCCTGGTCCTTCATTCGGTCAAAGGCTTCAAAGAATTTTTCTTTTACTTTTTTCTGGTTTTCCAGGTTTTCATAAATTTCTACGGTGTCGCGGTTTATCGCAATTCGTTCCATGCTTATTTCGGGGTCAATGTCTATAAAAACATTTACATCGGGTTTAAGAATGGAGGCACTCATAGAGTTTGCCGCAATTACCCAATCCATGCTCATATGTGTGCCCTGGTAAGCATACGAGGAAAAACAATACCGGTCGCAAATAACCGTATAACCTTCGTAAATTTTTTTAAGAATACCATTCTCTTTATTTAATAAATGATCGAGCCGGTCGGCTACAAACAGCCCGGCAATTATACGTTCGTCTGTATGTGTATCTCCTTTTAAAATGGTTCTTATCATGTTACCAATGGCACCGTTGGTAGGTTCAAAAGTGGTATATACTTTATGGCCGGTTTCTTCCAGCTTTTTGGTAAGCAATTTCATTTGAGTGCTCTTGCCACTGCCATCAATTCCTTCCAGGGCTATAAAAAGATTTTTGTTCATCGTAAGAGAAAGAAAAATGAAGAATGAAAAAAAGAATGAAGAAAGAAAGATGAAGAATGAAAAAGTAAAAAGGCAAAAGGAAAAATCAAATGTCAAAGGTGAATTGTGAGTAGCAAAATTAATCTGTTGTGCAAAGCATCTAACAGTATGAAATTTATTAATATTATAAGCCTTTAACCACTAACCACTAACCCTCAACCCTCATCCCGCCACTACCACATCTTCTCTTTGCCAGTTAAAAGTTATATCCTTTTCAATGTCTTTGCTCAGGCTTTCAATAACAGGACATGTCATGGCAGCACGTTCTAAAATGGTGCGTTGTTTTTCATCCACGTTTAGTGTTTCAGGAAAATGAAACATAACTTTAACACCACTAATTCTGCGCGGCTCCGACGCCATAATTTTTGTAATATCCAGCCTGGTGCCTTCAAGTTGCAAACCCATATCTCTTGCCTTTATACCCATGATAGTAAGCATACAATTGCCCAGTGCAGTAGCTACCAAATCGGTTGGCGAAAAGCGTTCGCCTTTGCCCTGGTTATCAGTTGGAGCATCGGTTTCTATAACAGTTCCGCTCTGTAAATGCGTGGCAACTGTTCTCAGGTTTCCTTCGTAAATTATCTGTGAAGTCATTGTAATAAATTTGCCTAAATTTACAAGTAACAAACAATATGAAGGTGAAGAAGATAATTTTTGTAGCATTGGTATTGATTATTAGCGTGGTAGCAAAGGCCCAAAAAAGGGAACTTTCTCCAAAAGAATTAAAGAAAGCTGCAAATAAAGAGCGCATTAATAAACTCATAAAACAGGAGGAAGAGGGAGCCATAATTTTTCAAAAGCAATCCATTTTTGGTATTAAACTTAACAGCGACGGGTATAGTGCTTTTCTTGAACTCGGCCGCATGAAAACTCCCCGCAAAATCAACCTCTACAACCTTGAATTAGGCGAAAGAAAACATCCAAAAGAAGAAAAACGATTTGATGGACTAACAAGTTTTGGCATTGGAAACCCATACGTCTTTGGTAAAATCAATAACTTCTATTATGCAAAACTTGGCTTTGGACAGCAGCGGTTAATTGGTGGCAAGGGTAACAAAAATGGGGTAGCGGTTTCAGCCTTATATGGCGGCGGATTTAGTGCAGGTCTTTTAAAACCTTACTACATTAGGGTTAACGATCCCCGAAGCAACCAGCTTAAAGAAATTAAGTACAACAACAACGATAGTTTATTTCTACAGGCCGATCTTATTACTGGTGCCGGCGGTTTTGGCAAGGGTTTTAACGAGATGAAATTTACTCCCGGGGTCTTTGTAAAAACCGCACTCCGTTTCGACTATGGCCGCTACAACGAGTTGGTTAGCGCTGTAGATGTTGGATTAAATGTGGAGTACTACATTTCTAAAATGCCCATCCTTCTTCGCAATAAAGAGCGCCAGTTATTCTTTAACGCTTATGTTGCTATCGTTTTCGGTAAACGAAAGTGATGTATTTTTGTTATCGTTTTTTTAGCCGGACTGCAATTCAATAATGTAACATTCTTGCGTCGCACACTTGTACGGCAAAACTTATTGCAACAAATTACGTGCTCTATCCGTTCATTCATTTTGGGTTTATACTTTCAATTTATTTTAAGTTTACTTCATGCAAGAACTTCCTATAATATCAAACATTAACCAGGCTACTTCAAAAATAAAAAAGCCTGACTGGCTGCGGGTAAAATTGCCTATTGGCGAAAGCTACAAGCATGTACGGGGTTTGGTAGACACGCATAAACTTCATACCATTTGCGAGAGCGGCAATTGCCCTAACATGGGTGAGTGCTGGGGGGAGGGCACTGCTACTTTCATGATTTTGGGTAATACCTGTACCCGCAGTTGTGGTTTCTGTGCTGTTGCTACAGGTCGCCCTGATCCTGTAGACTGGGACGAGCCACAACGCGTTGCAGAGGCCATACATCTTATGAAGGTGAAGCATGCAGTGCTTACCAGTGTTGACCGCGATGAGTTAAAGGATGGAGGTTCTATTATTTGGAGTAATACCATTAAAGCGGTTAAGGCATTAAATCCTGGTACTACTCTTGAAACATTGATACCCGATTTTCGTGGGTTTGCCGACCAGGTGCAACGTGTTGCTGACGCTGCCCCGGAGGTAGTAAGCCATAATATTGAAACAGTTGAAAGGCTAACACGGCAGGTTCGTATACAGGCCAAGTATCGCCGCAGTCTTACAGTTCTAAAAATGCTTAAAGAAGGCGGCATGCGTACCAAGACAGGTATGATGTTAGGTCTTGGTGAAACAAAAGAAGAAGTAATTCAAAGCATGGAAGACCTTGTTGCAGTAGGCGTTGATGTACTTACATTGGGTCAATATCTTCAACCTACCAAAAAGCATTTGCCGGTACATCGTTTTGTACACCCAACTGAGTTTGCTGAGCTAAGACAAATTGGTTACGAGCTGGGTTTTGATTATGTAGAGAGTGGTCCGTTGGTGAGATCATCATACCATAGCGAACGTCATGTTATCCCCGGGTATGGTCGTGGTAAGTGGATGCAGGAAAAGGAAGAAATGGTGCTTGCTTAAAGCACATTAGTCCGCAAAAATCAAAAACATAATTATTGTTAATAAAAAATGTAGCAATGTTTAGTTCTTAACATTTGCTGCATTTTTGTGTATATCCCTTTCTGGGAATATACTTTTATTGGTGCTACTCCAAAATGGGTTGGTCATCAATAAATATTAATCCAAAATTATGAAGCAAGAATTTGTAAAATGCTGTTGCTGTCTGTTAGCGATTGTAGTTTTTGCAAGCTGCAAAAACCTGAATTACGAAGTTGTATCCAACGTTAATATAAAACTCACTTCATCGGCTTTTGATGCAGAGCAAGTAAACATTTCCGTTGCTTCCGTAAAGGCTAATTATAATGATAGCACTTGGGTCGATCTTGTAACATCCCCTCAATCGTACAATCTGCTGGATTATCAAAACAACCTCGACACATCCATTGCACAGGGCCCACTGCCGGCAACCAGTATACTTAAAAAGATAAAAATTGTTTTCGGCAATCAAAACACTATAAAACTTAACGGCAAAACATTGCCACTTCAGACGCCAAATAATCCGGTTGTAGTTTTAGAAGTAAACAAAAAGTTGAACCGAAACGTGGAAAAATTTGTGGTAGTTATCAATCCTATGTTATGCATTGGCATCAACGAAAATGGGTTATACCAGTTTACTCCGGTAGCCGCAATCAAATAGTTGATGGCAAGTAAATGACTACAGTGTAGAGACGAAATTTATAATGATAGAAATAATCTTCCCAACCGAATTACATCGACAAGCAACTGGAGTTATAAAAGACTTTTTTCTTGAACAAAAGAACATTGACACTATTTTGTTAGTAAACTCACTTGCAAGAGGAAAAGCAGCATCAGAAAGTGACATAGATATTGCTGTATTGCTTACGCAGACAACAAATAATTCTGAAATTACAAGGCTTGACAATATTTGGAAGGACTTTTTCAGTTCCGACCGAACTCTAAACCAATATAAAAACTCAGACAGATTTGCTCAAATACATTTGGACATTATTGATGGTGTTTTTGCACCTACAATTTGGGAAGATGGCGGTAGTATAGACTTTTTTGAGGTTGAAATTGGAAATAGGTTATTGTATTCTGCACCCTTGACAGGCGAAGGTGAACATTTCAAAAAATTAAAATCAAAGTGGCTGCCATACTATGACACCAACCTTCAAACTCAAAGACTAAAATTAGCAAAGGCGGCTTGCCTTTATGACTTAGACCATATTCCCATTTTCGTGAAAAGGAGATTATATTTCCAAGCCTTTGACAGATTATATGTAGCGTTTCAAAAATTTCTACAAACCCTTTTCATCAAACATAAAACTTACCCTATTGCCTACAATAAATGGATAAAAGATCAAGTTGTAGAAGTTTTAAATTTACCGGAATTATACAAAGAATTACCAAACATAATTTCATTGAATAGAATTGAAAGTACTGAACTACTTGACAAGGCAAAGAGTCTAAAAAAACTTTTAGACCAATACTGTTGAACAATATGATAAGCGAAAGGAAGTGCCAGCCGCTAACATTCAGTTCTGCAAAAGCGGGGCTGACTTGCTAACTATCAGCATTGGTACATATTTCAGCTATAGTTCTATAACGTAACTCAGTTGAGCAATAGTAATAACACAAACTTTTATTTATAAATTAGGCTACAGTTACTGTAGACGGAATTCTATTATCCCGCCTGCGCAAAGCTGTATTGTTCTCTTATAATTTCTTCTTAACCAGGGCTATCATTTTTTTGAATTTCTTCAACTCTTCGTTTTGCTCAATAATAAATGAGTTGTCTTCCAGCTTTCCAACTACTTCATTCATTTCTTCAACATCGTCGTACACCATTTTTCTAAAGGGGTTTGTATAGTCTTTGGCTCTTGAAGTGCTGATACCCGTGGTCATCCACGTGCGGGTTGTAACAGCCTGGTCGAGCAAAGCAATTATTTCTTCTGTGGTAGCTTTTTTAATATGTAGCCCGGTTAGTTCTTTCAAGCTTGCCATAGCATGTCCTAATACCAGGGTGTCATATTTTACCTCCTGGCTGCGATAGAAATCATGAGTCATTTTCCAGGAGCTGATCTTGCCATTCTTTATTCTTTTCTTAAGTTCGTTCACCTCTGCAATTGGCATTAACTGGCCACCCATATTTACCCAATTGCTGCGAATTAATTTTGAAGGTGCTAACTCTTTTATAGTTTCCATTATTCCTAAACCAGTTTGATCAATTGTTTTTGTAAGCTGGGTGGTAACATAATAAACAATTAACTCCTTAAAAAGATGGTAGGCCTCCAGTGCTTTTATAATCACTACGGGTCGCTTTGTGTTTTCAAAATTATCTGCCAGTATTGTAAGCCCCATCACACTTGCATCTCTTTTTTCCAGCAACTCCTTTCCAACTTTTATACACGTATCCTCACTTTCTGTTTTGTTACTATCCTCTGTTAATAGAAATGCTTTACCTGTAAATCTTTCAAGTAATTGAAGTGCAGTAAAAAGTTCGTTTACGCTGTCAGGCGCCAGGTAATCATATTCAATATGCTGGGCCTTGTCTGTTCGCTTATCCCTATCAGTATACTTATTGCTATTGCGTTGTAAAGCATACATGTTATACATAAACCAATAACCCGGCATTACCACCAGGCGGTCCTTGCTTACATCGTTACTGATGAGCGAAAAGGGTAAGGGGATATTTAGTTCAGCAGGATAATCGCCTTTTGCTATCATTGTATAGCTCGCAAATTTTGAATTGTGCTTCAGGCTAACACACAGGCCCGGCCAAAAGCCCCTGCCGGCAATCAACTCTCCATCGGCGCTGCGACTGTTATGATTAGAACCTATGGTTGCACCTGCAGCAATATTGCTTTGTCCCATTACCATTGAAGCACACAAAAATGAGTTGTTGTGGTGTTGCTCGTGTGCAGGAAAAATTAAAGAGTTCAATACCTCGCAACAAGAGATGGTTGCATTGTTACCGAGGTATGAATTAATCAGCCGTGCACCGTATTTTAATTGAGAATGAGATGCCATAATAAACCTTACAGCCTTTACACCGTAGAACGCCCGGCATCCAAAACCCACTATTCCATTTACCATTTCGCAACCTTCACCAATTTGCGATTTGCCTTCTTCGCCCGAGTTAACTGTTAGATTTTTGAGTTTGTTTGCACCTTTTATGTAGGCATCATCTCCCACCCAAACATCCTTAATGATGTTACAATTTTTTATAACTGTCCTGTCACCAATCTTTCCATAATAACCTCTCTTGTTATAAAATTCATTCTCAGTAAATTCTTTAAATTTTTGCAGAAGTTCCTTATCCGATCTAAATTTTGTCCACATGTAAGCATCGCCCGGTAACATTCCATTAAAGGGTATTATTTTCCGTCCCCCATTCTCATTACACAACTCCAGCCAAATACGTACACTTTCATCTTCACCTTCCTTTACAATGCCATTGCCAAATTTTGCATAATCGGTGGTAACCAGTTCGTTCACATTTACTATAACTACCTCGCTGCCTATAATGTAGTGCGACAAATAATTTACATTATCTATCACCACATTATCGCCAAAGTCGCAACTAATAATAGTTGAATTGTACAAACCAACCGGTACAATCAGGTCACTAAATTCCAGGCTGAATGGCTCCAGTTTACCTATGCGAACCAATCCAAAAAATTTGCAGTTCTTAACCAGCTCTGCATTAAAAGCATCAGATACCAGAATGTTATTCCAATTGTCTGAGGTGTTCCTGTTTCTTACCAATACCTCTATCTCGTATGCTGATAACTGGCGGTAGTTAATGCCATTACGATTTTGAAGATTTCTCAGGTAGTATTCATCTTCACCAGCCGGTAAAAATTCCGGTTTTATAAAGTTGTAACCTATGGTGTTGATGGAATGTTTTTTTATTGCGTTGATTGACATTTGAATATTTGGCAATGTTTGTATTAGAAATAAACCTGCAGGTAAATGCAGGTTTTATTTTTATTAAGCTTCCGCATTAATTAAAAACAACATAAGCGGCTTTGATATAGTGTTGTTAACGCAAGACCTAAGTTGTTGGTGGTTAAAACTTTTATTCTACTGTTACAGATTTGGCCAGGTTCCTGGGTTTGTCAACATCAATCCCCTTGCTTATACCCACATAATAACTTAGTAATTGCATAGGTATCACACTTAATATTGGTGCTACCACTTCATCTGCATCGGGTACATACATTACATCATCCGCCATACCTGGAATAATGGTATCACCTTCTGTTGCTACAGCAATAACTTTTCCTTTCCGGGCCTTTATCTCCTGCACATTCGATACGATCTTATCATAATAGCGGTCTTTAGTAGCCACAAATACCACTGGCAAATTTTCATCCACAAGTGCAATAGGTCCGTGTTTCATTTCCGCAGCAGGATAACCTTCGGCATGTATGTATGAGATCTCTTTTAACTTAAGTGCTCCTTCCAGTGCAACAGGAAAATTGTAACCGCGGCCCAGGTATAAAAAGTCTGATGCATCCTTATATTTTTCAGCTATCCGCTGGATGTTTGAGGTGTCGGCAAGTATTTCTTTTACTTTCTCCGGGATAGCTTCCAGTTCTCTTACCAGATTTTTATAACGAACCTCATCAATGGTTCCTTTCTTATATCCAATCTTTAATGCCATCATTGCAAGCACAGCCAGTTGTCCTGTAAAAGCTTTGGTGCTGGCTACACCAATTTCAGGACCGGCGTGTGAGTATGCACCGGCATGGCTTAAACGGGCTATACTGCTGCCCACCGCATTCACCACCCCAAATATAAAAGCACCTTTTTCTTTAGCGTTTTCTAATGCAACCAGTGTGTCTGCAGTTTCTCCGCTTTGCGAGATTGCTATGATCACATCGCCTTTATTAATAACCGGGTTGCGATACCTGAATTCAGATGCATATTCAACTTCAACAGGTATACGGCAAAGTTCTTCAAACATATACTCAGCCAATAAGCCGGCATGCCAACTGGTACCACAGGCAACTATAACAATACGTGATGCATTAATAAAAGCATCCATGTTGTTGTCAACGCCGCTCATGGTAATGGTGGCGCTGCTGCCAATTAAACGGCCACGCAAACAGTCAAAAATAGTTTGGGGTTGTTCATGAATCTCCTTCAACATAAAGTGCTCGTAGCCGCCCTTTTCTATAGCCGCCAACTCCATATCAAGCTTTTGTATAAATGGAGTTTGCTTTTCGTTACCCAGGTTTTTAAGTATTAGCTCATCGGGTTTTACAATTGCAATTTCATAGTCATTTACATAAACTACTTCTTTCGTGTATTCGATGATGGGGGATGCATCAGAAGCTAGAAAATGTTCACCTTTACCAATGCCAATTACAAGGGGGCTTCCTTTACGTGCAGCCAGTATAACACCGGGATTATCTTTCTCAATTAATAAAATACAGTAGGCACCTACTATTCTTTTCAAAGCTATACGCAGCGCTTCTTCAAGTGTGTTATTGTTTTCTTTTTTTATCTCTTCAATAAAGTTGAGCAACACTTCGGTATCAGTGTCACTTTTAAACTCGTACCCTTTATTTATGAGTTCTTTTTTTATGAGCGCATAATTTTCAATAATGCCATTATGTATCATGGCAATATTTCCACTGGCACTGTAGTGGGGATGTGCATTACGATCGCTTGGCTCGCCATGTGTAGCCCAGCGTGTATGCCCTATACCGGTATGACCATGCATGTTTACCCCAATTACAGATTCCTCTAATTCCGAAACACGACCTTTCTTTTTATAAACAGATAATGTATCATTAAGAATTGCTACGCCTGAGCTATCATAACCCCTGTACTCCAGTCTTTTTAAACCTTTTAATATAACGGGGTAGGCTTCTCTCGGTCCTGTATAGCCAACGATTCCACACATAGTAATGACTTTAAAATTAAGGCGCAATATCACTAATTTTAGGCAATATATGTTCCTTAGCCAACCTGCTATAATGTAACTGTTTATGAGTTTAGACTTTAATGCTATGTACCGGCTTGAAAATGATGTTGTTCTTTTAAGACCATTGGTTACGGATGACGTAGATTTTTTATTGCCTTATGCCTTGCTGGAACCTGAGTTGTGGCAATATTCTTCAATAAGCCCTGCCGGCTCTGATGGAATGCAGAATTATATTGACCAGGCTGTTCAGGCAAAAGTTAATCAACGGGAATATGCCTTTATAGTGTGTGATAAACGCAGTGACACCTATGCAGGCAGTACCCGTTTTTACGATATCCAAAATGATAACCAAACGCTTCAATTGGGGTTTACCTGGTATGGTAAGGAGTACCAGGGTACGGGGTTAAATAAGAATTGCAAACTGCTTTTATTGGGTTTGGCTTTTGATGTTCTGAAATTTGAAAGAGTAGAGTTTAGGGCAGATGTCTTGAACGAAAAAAGCATTGCTGCCATGAAATCCATAGGTTGTAAAGTTGAAGGAGTATTGAGAAGCAACATGCCAAAAGCTAGCGGAGGCAGAAGAGATTCTATAGTTTTATCTATATTAAAAACAGAATGGGATGATGGGGTGAAAGATGCCCTTGAACATAAACTATTAGAAAGGAAAAGTTCTTTGTAAAGCTATAATACTCCAAAAAAATGTGAACGCTGCAAAGCCCTCTGCACACAATTTTATTTTGTTATTTGTGATTAAGCCAGGTCTGTTTCGGGCAATAAAATAAACCAACATTTTAAGTCGAAATAAAAAGTTTGTCCATCACAGCAGACGGGGGCTGGTTAATAGTTATAATTCTTTTTCAAAACAACTAAATCGGGATTCGGCTTACATTTTCTTTAAGCCATGCATCAAACGATTTTAATTCAGGGTTAAGATCTCTTGAACCTTCTACATTGCGAATGCTGTTACATACTTCATCAAAATCGCGGTAAAACTGAAACATATTTCCAAGGTCGTCAGCACCTGGAAAACCAAATGACCGGTATTGATTGGGAGTAACTTCATTGTACGTTACTTCTTCACCAATTGCTTTTGATAATGCCTCCGCCATCTCCGCACAGGTTATTTGATCTCCTGCAATACCAATTCTTTTTCCAATTAAGGGTTCTCCTTCTTTAAATATTCCATAAGCACATTTGCCAATGTCTCCTGCAGCTATGCCTGCCATTTTTTTATCTCCCAGGGGAAAGGTGATAGATAGCTTTCCATCTTCGCCACGCTTTGGACCCATGCCAAAATATATCAGGTTCTCCCAGTAGTACGATGCCAACAAAAAGGTAACCGGTACGCCTGCATGAATAAAATACTGATCCGCTTCTCCTTTGCCATCAAAGTGGGGAACTTTGTATTTACCGTGAAGAGTTGGTATGCTTTCATCTTCCAGCGGAACGTATTTTCTTACATCTTCAAGGGTTGACCAAATCACATGTTTCAGTCCGGCATCTTTTGCTGCCAATGCCATATTCTTGGCTTCAGCCATTTCTTTTTCGGGTGAAAAATGTGTCCAGAAAAATGTTACGAAATAAGCGCCGTATGCACCTTCTAAAGTCGCTTTTAAACTTTCTATATCATCCACATCGCCAGCAACAACTTCGGCACCTAAACCGGCCAGTTCTTTGGCTTTGTCTGAGTTAACATCACGTGTAACGGCACGTACCGAAAACTCGCTGTTCTTGTCGTTAAGAATGGCATGAGCAAGACCACCGCCCTGGGCACCGGTGGCGCCAAATATTACGATTATTTTCTTCTGAGACATAAACGATTTCTTAATTGATGAATGATAAGAGGAAGACTAAAGTATTGCGATTAAATGATATCTGCAATACAGAAAGTATTCAAAATGGAGCCGAAGCATTGGGGATGTTAAGGGATTGTAGCCCGTGTCCCGTCCGCATCAAAAAATGTATGCAACGCTAAGGGCGGGTTGCATAAAAGATAAAGACTTGTATATAAATCAACAGAATAAAAGTAATTCAGTGGGCAATGAATGATTTTATCCCTCATTTATCAGCAGTAGTAACACTAATGCTTCAGGCTGTTCACCAGGTTTATATAGGCTTCCTGCGCTTCATCTGTGCTCTTGCCCTTCAACAAAGTCCACGCTTCATATTTGGCTTTCGAAACAAAGTCAAAAGGATTAGAAGGCGCTTCGCCACTTGCATCTCCTTCTGTAGCCTGCTTATAAAATGAATAGAGTTGAAGCAGAATCTCGTTCGAAGGCTTTTCAGCTAATTGTTTGCTGTCAATAGCTGCTTGTTCAAATGGTGAAGTGGATGTCATGGCTTTTGATTAGTTAGTAAAAATAGGCAAACCTTTAATTGCAATTTTATAAGTTACATTCCTAAAAATTTAAATAACCAGTTGTTCAAATATCTGCGTGTTATGCAGGCAAACTGGTTAATAAATCATCAATATTGGGTAAAGGTTAGTAATGAAGCATAGTAGCAATGCGTTAGTATTGCAGCATTGAATAGTATACAATCAACGTTGCGTATGAAAATATTTTTTGCCTTATTGCTCCTGGTTTTTATGGTTTCCTGCAAAAAAGGTATGGTTGATCCTGTGGTAGTACCACCCCGCGACACTACTGTTGTAACCACACCTGTAACACCCGTTGATCCCGAAACTGCAGCAAGCATTGGTTTTTTTATGAATGACTGGCTCCCAAGAACTTTTGCAACTCCAACTTATACAGAGGTGCCCCTGCCTTCGTTCTCAGGTGTGGGTATTGAAGTTGATCCCTCATCAATAATAACTAAAATATCGCCTGCTATATTTGGCAATAATGCCAATCCTTACATGACGCAAATGGTTACCGAACCCTCATTGCTCAATCATATAAAAAATCTTAATCCACATATCATTCGTTTTCCTGGTGGAAATTTAAGTAGTGTATTTTTTTGGAATGCAGAAAATAATGTAAAACCTGCTGATGCGCCAGACACGCTTGTTGATAGTGACGGAAAAGATTTTAAAAATAATTATTGGTATGGAAAGAATACAGATAGCTGGACTTTGTCAGTAAATAACTATTACGCAATGTTGCAACAAACCCTTACGCAGGGAATAATTACTGTAAACTATGCATATGCCCGTTATGGTACCAGTACCGACCCGGTTGCTGCTGCTGCCCACCTTGCCGCTGATTGGGTTAGGTACGACAATGGACGAACCAAATATTGGGAAATTGGCAATGAAAGTAATGGCACCTGGCAGGCTGGTTACCGCATAAATATATCAAAAAATAAAGACGGTCAACCAGAAAAAATTACAGGCGATTTATACGGTCAACACTACAAAATTTTTAGGGATTCAATGATGAAGGCTGCTCAGCAAATTGGTAAAACTATTTATGTAGGTGCCCAGCTTTTGGAACAGGAACCTGCATCGTGGGCTACACCCACCGACAAAACCTGGAATGTTGGTGTACTAGCTAAGACAGGTAGTGTTGCCGATTACTTTATAATACATAGCTACTATACAAATTATGCAGAAAACTCGCAACCTACCGTAATTCTTAATTCTGCCATTGACCGTACTAAGGCAATGATGGATTATATGAAGTTGAATAGCACCTCCAATGGTGTATCATTAAAACCGGTTGCCTTAACCGAGTGGAATATTTTTTCTGAGGGTTCTATGCAACAGGTTTCTAACATAAGTGGTTTGCATGCAAGCCTTGTATTGGGTGAATTATTAAAAAATAAGTATGGAATGGCCAGCCGGTGGGATTTAGCAAATGGTTGGAGTAACGGCAACGACCATGGAATGTTTAGCAATGGCGATGAGCCAGGCATAGTTAAGTGGACACCCAGACCGGTGTTTTATCACATGTATTATTTTCAAAAAATGATGGGCGACAGGCTTATTAGTACTACAGTTACCGGAAGTTCAGACCTGTCAGTATATGCCTCCAGCTTTTCATCGGGACAGATTGGTTTAGTAATAGTTAACCGGAGTGCAACATCAATTGACCCAACCATTTCATTTAAAAATTTTACAGCAGGCAACAGGGCTTATTGGTATACTTTAACCGGTGGTACTGATAATGGAGAATTTTCAAGAAAAGTAATCATAAATGGAAATGGTCCTACGCAGGCCGCAGGTGGTCCTGAAAATTATACTGATATTAAAACTTACTCAAGTACTCTTGCAACAAATGTTAGGGTAACTGTACCAGGCCGGGGCGCTGTTTATATGGTGGTAGAAAAAAAGTAGAAGATATAAAATCTTTCGCTTTAAAGCAACTGCATACCATAGTGGCCTATGATGGTAAAAACAATACATCGGGTGATGACACCGATGCAGCACCAGGTGATCAATTTTTTCAAAGGTGCTTTAAAACCTATGCCCACAGCAAGGCTAACCGGTGCACCTACCGTCATGGTTCCTAAAAAGCCTAATCCTATAATACCGTATTTATTCCATAGCTTATAAACCAGGCTGGTTGAAGGTTTTTCCTTTGGTGGCTTATTTTTAGAGAAGAAGCGCCTGATTTTATCTCCCAAAAATGCAGCTATAAATACGCCTGCTAATCCGCCAATTGCACTTGCAGAAAAAATTAGCCAGGGAGATAAACCCAATGCAAAACCAGCAGGAATAGCAGCATAAATCTCGAAACTTGCCAGGGAGGCAACAGTAAGTATTTTAAAAAACATCAATTAATATTTAGGAGCGCTGAAGCTACAGGAATAAGGATATTGCTTTTGTTAAACTATGCGTTTTGATGAGGACGGATCATATTTGATGGCAACACAGACCCATACAAACGAAAAAAGTCGCAAGTTCGATAGAAATAAAATTATAAGCAGATGTATAATTGTTTGTGTGATGAACAGGGTTGACTTTCAATTTTCGAATAATCGAATTTGCCCCTCACTTTACATTCCCAATACTATTCTTCACCGTGTCATGTTTTGTTTTCATAATGTTGCTGACTGCGGTATAGATCCGGTTCTCGTTTTGAATAACGCTTTGCAGTTGCAGGTATTGAAGGTTGAAGGACATTTGCGTTTCTTCCATTTTCCGGGTGGCTTCATTGAGCGGAAGCGTATTTATATACTTGCTGGTAAGCACATCATCCAATGATTTTTCAGCCCCGGCAATACTTTTAACCAGTTCTTTTTGTTTTGTATGGTAAGCTTGCAATAACTTTTCTAAATCATGGCAAAGCTGACCAATAGCATTTAGGTCGTTGTGGAGTTGTTCCATTTTTTTCGGAAAGTCGTTTAAGTTAATCCTGATCATATGGTTGCATTTAAAAGGTGAGGTGGATACGTTTTAATAAAGAGAAAAATCAAACCACATTTTAAAAGCAGATCAATTCTTATTAGGTACAAGAGTAATTAAAGGGGATTGCACCAGTTGCAATAATATACCAAATAAAAAAGTCCGGCAACGTGCCAGACTTTACAGTTTTGTTTGTTACAGGATCAGTAACGATTGTAGCCACCACCACTACCGCTGCTGCTTCCGCCGCCGCGATTGCGATTGAAACCACCACCACCACCACCGCCGCTTCCGCCACGGTTAAATCCGCCACCGCCTCCGCCTTCGCCAAAGCTGCGCTTCTTAAATCCACCTCCACCAGAACCGTCTTTAGGACGTGGTTGAGATTCGTTAACAACAATTTTACGACCCATAATGTCGCTT
>JBBQVY010000010.1:0-48132 GCA_038211085.1 Chitinophagales bacterium
GGGCACATAATGGTAACGATCCGGGAGAAGATGATCCTTTAGGTATTTATTATTTTAAATGGAATGGAGAATCGTTTGCAAAACAGGTAATCAGTTATGGGCTATTGGGCGAAGGAAAGGGCGTTGGATTGATTTTTTCCATAGCCGACCTAACCGGTTCAGGACACAAAGACATTGTTGTGGCGGGTAAAGATGGGTTGTATGTTTTTTACAACCAGGGTAGCCAATAACAGTGCTGAGGCTAAAAAAATTTTCGAAAAACAATTTAAGTAATCATGATTCAAAAACGAGGTTTTAAAACGATTGGACTAAAATTTTTGTTGGCTATCATTTTTCCTGTTGCCTTGCTCACTGCAGGTTGTAACGTTAGCAAAGGACAAAAGACCAAAGGGTTTGTGCAGATATTCGACGGCAAAACCTTAAGTGGCTGGGATGGCGATCCAACTTATTGGAAGGTCGAAAACGGCAATCTTGTTGGCGAGATTACCCCTTCTACATTGTTAAAAACAAACAACTTTATCATCTGGCGTGGGGGTACTCCCGGCGATTTTGAACTGATGCTCGAATTTAAAATTACTAAGTCCGGTAACAGTGGCGTCAACTACCGCAGCGTTCAGTTAAGTGATGTGCCGCATGCTTTAAAAGGCTACCAGGCCGATATAGATGGAGCCAACCGCTATACTGGTCAGAATTACGAAGAACGCCTGAGAACTACCCTTGCATATAGGGGAGAGAAGGTTACCATAAAACCCTACGAAGGTGATGGTGCAAATGTTAGAGAGCATGTTAAGAATAACGCATGGCTCGAAAGAACAGTTACCGGCTCGCTGGGAACATCGGATGAATTACAAACTAAAATAAAACAGGAAGACTGGAATACCTGTAGGATTGTAGCCAAAGGCAACCACCTTCAGCATTACATCAATGGAATATTGATGAGTGATGTTACCGACAACGATAAAGTAAATGGAAAGGCAAATGGATTATTGGGTGTTCAGGTGCATGTGGGTCCGCCTATGAAAGTGGAATACCGCAAAATTATGTTGATGCAATAAAGGGGTTACAACGACGACCGGAGTGTGACTTTGAACGGAATAGCGATGTGTTCGGTTGATTTGTTTAGGATGAGTTCGGCAGCTTTTTCGCCCATCAGTTTAAAGTCGCTCGAAATGGTGGTTATGCCATTTAAAATAATCTTTTTAATTGGCGTTTCGTTGTAAGAAATAACACCAACCTGTTTTCCTAGTTGAAGTTTACTGTCAAGTATCTTTTCAATAAGTATTACCAGGTCGTCTTCCATAAGGCTGATGTAGGCGGTGCCTTCATTAATTTCTTCAGCACTTATATCATTTACTACCTGGTAGTTAAATGCATATTGATTGCAGAATTGATAAAAGCCACGGCGTATTTCTTTTGGGTGATAAGTATAATCGGGAAAGATGAGTTTTAGCGTTGGATATTTATTAAGGTGGGCTATGGATTGTTCAAGCGCATCATAAATGTCGGCTTCAAAATTTTCGTAAACGGCGCCGTAATTACCTTTTACCTCGTTTAATAACTTATCCATAATAATAAGTTTGTGCGAGGGTATTGTATTAATGATCTCATGTGCATTTTCACCCCCTTCTAAAAAATGCGTGATGATCACATAATAAGCATAGTCGTTCTTTTTATTATTGATGAGGTCTTTGAATAATGAAAAGTCGTTGTTGTAAATATAAAAATCAATAGCGGCATGTTCGCCCAACGATGAAACGAACGAGTCGTAAATAATTTTTTTGTGGGTGCTTAGTTTATTGAAGAGGAGAAAGATTTTAATTCGTTGATTAAGATCGGTATTGCCAATAAAATGCCCTTTACCGGGAATGGATTCAACAATACCCTTCAACTTTAATTTTTTGAAGATCCTGACACCGGTATCACGGGATATATCAAGTTCGTAGCTTAGGTCGTTAATAGAAGGCAAGGGATCACCGGTTACAATTTTACCTTCTTCAATACCCTTAAGTATTGAGTTGATAACCTGGAGGTATTTTGGAGTGGAAGAATACTCATCAATATGAATGAGTTGATAAATATTATAAGAGCCCATAGGTTTTAGATTGACAGCAGTAATTTAAAGGGTTTTTACTTACAAATGGCGTTTGCATCAAAAGCCATAATAGTAGAAGAAGAAAGAAAGTTTGAAATTATTTTAAATATTTGAAAATAGCGTTATGGAAAACAATGCCTTATTAAAGAATAATGATACCGCCACAGCGGTTATTAAGGACTTTAAGCATGTAAGTTATTTGTGGAACGATGCAGAAGCTGCAGCTCTTGAAGGGGATGAAGTAGGGCTATTAATCTACCGCTCCAATTTATTGGGTGCCGACCTTCGGCTAACCAATTATGGTGGTGGAAACACATCGTGCAAGGCAATGGCAAAAGATCCTTTAACAGGTAAGGATGTTGAAGTAATGTGGGTAAAGGGCTCCGGTGGCGACCTTGGCACTTTAAAGCGAAGCGGTCTTGCGGCCTTATATGTTGATAAGCTTCGCAGCCTTCAAAACGTTTATCGTGGTTTGGAGAATGAAGATGAAATGGTTGAATTATTCAATCATTGCATATACGATCTCAACTCTAAAGCGCCTTCCATTGACACCCCATTACACAGTTTTCTTCCTTTTAAACATATAGATCATTTACACCCGGATGCTGCTATTGCCATAGCTGCCGCAAAGGATGGTAAACAAATAACCCATGACTTATTTGATGGAGCTATTGGCTGGGTTAACTGGCAAAAGCCAGGCTTTGACCTTGGCTTGCAGCTAAAAGAATGCCTTGATGAAAATCCCGGTATCCGTGGTATTATGCTGGGATCGCATGGCTTATTTACCTGGGGCGATACCGCTTACGAAAGTTATATAAACACGCTTGAAGTAATTGAGCGTTGTGCTGAATATATTGAAACTAAACAGGCACAAAACAATCGCGAAATATTTGGCGGACAAAAAATGCAGTCATTACCCAAGGCACATCGTTTATCGCAGGCAGCCGCACTGGCACCTGTTTTAAGGGGCTTATGCTCTACAGGTAATGGCAATGTAGCTACTTCAACAGTAAAGGGCATGATCGGGCATTTTAGCGATGATGACCGGGTATTGCAGTTTATCAACTCAAACGACCTTGATCGTTTGGCTCCTCTTGGTACCAGTTGCCCCGATCATTTTTTGCGAACCAAAATCAGCCCGCTTGTTTTAGAGCTTGAAGCGGATGAAGATCTTACAAACGTGGATCATCTGAAAGAAAAATTAGCACCCCGTTTTGCTGAATACCGCCAGATGTATGCTGATTACTACAACAAGTGCAAACACAATAACAGCCCTGCTATCCGGGATGCAAACCCGGTAATTATTTTATACCCTGGTGTAGGCATGTTTGCGTTTGCCAGGGATAAACAAACTGCAAGGGTTGCTGCAGAGTTTTATACCAATGCTATAAATGTAATGAGGGGTGCAGAGGCCATTTCAGAATATACTTCGTTGCCAAGGCAGGAGGCATTTAATATTGAATACTGGTTGTTGGAAGAGGCAAAGTTGCAACGCATGCCCAAACCAAAACCATTAAGCGGAAGGATTGCTTTAATAACTGGTAGCGCCGGTGGTATAGGCAAAGCGATAGCGAAAAAGTTTGCTGCTGAAGGTGCATGTGTTATTATAAACGATATTAATGCAGAACGTATGGAAAGTGCTATGAAGGAATTTGAACAACAGTTTGGACGCGACACAGCAGCCTCCACTTTACTGGATGTAACAAGCGATGTAACAATACAAGATGCATTTAACGAGGCAGCCCTGGCTTTTGGTGGTGTGGATATTATCATTAATAACGCCGGCATCAGTACCTCCAAAGCCTTGCTCGATCATTCCATTGAAGATTGGGATAAGTTGTACGACATACTTGTTAAGGGGCAGTTCCTGGTATCCAAGGCAGGCGTTAAGGTATTACGTAAACAAGCAATTGGCGGCGACATCATAAACATAGTAAGTAAGAACTCGGTAGTGGCCGGTCCAAACAATGCCGGTTATGGTTCTGCCAAAGCTGCCCAGGCGCATTTAAGCCGGCTGCTAGCTGCCGAACTGGGTAACGATAAAGTACGGGTGAACGTGGTTAACCCTGATGCAGTGATAGCTGATTCAAATATTTGGGCTGGTGGATGGGCTGAAGGCAGGGCAAAAGCTTATGGTATTACCATTGAAGAATTGCCTGCTTATTATGCAAAAAGAACTCTTATGAACGAAACCATTTTGCCCGAAGATATTGCTAATGCCTGTTTTGCTTTTGTAAGTGGCCTGTTAAATAAATCAACGGGCAACGTGCTAAATGTTGATGGGGGAGTGGCTGCTGCATTTATGAGGTAATGCATTTTTTCAAGAGAAAAATACTTGTGTAAAAGCTACTTTACAAGCAAATTGGCTTGCAATAATATTACCGGATTTAATAGATTGTATAATGCCTGCATTGCCCGTAATTGCCATATTTGATATTGGGAAAACCAATAAAAAATTATTTCTTTTTAATGAGGAATACCAGATTGTTTTTGAACGTTCAGCTAATTATGCTGAAACCATAGACGAAGATGGTGATGCCTGCGAAGAAGTAAACAACATTCGTTTGTTTGTGTACGATAGCCTGCACCAGGCATTTAGGAATAAGGACTTTGACATTAAAGCTATCAACTTTGCAGGCTACGGAGCAAGCCTTGTATTTTTAAACGAAGAAGGCATTACCAACGCGCCTTTATACAACTACGTTAAACCATTCCCCCCGGAATTACATACCAAATTTTATGAACAGTACGGTGGAGAAGAAGCCTTCTCCAAGCGAACAGCATCACCCATATTAGGGAACCTGAATAGTGGTATGCAGTTGTACCGCATTAAGTATGTGAACCCAAAATTATTCAACGATATCAAGTATGCACTGCACCTGCCACAGTACCTTAGTTATCTTGTTTCGGGCCAGGTTTATAGCGATATAACGAGCATTGGTTGTCATACCAACTTATGGGATTTTGAGCAAAACGATTATCATCCCTGGGTACAACAGGAAGGGATACTAGATAAGCTTGCACCTGTTATTTCGTGCACCAAAACTTTACCTCCTGTGTTTCCCGGAGGCCAGTACAAAGTTGGTATTGGTTTGCACGATAGTTCCTCAGCTTTAATTCCATACCTCATTTGCTTTACTGAACCATTTATCTTATTGTCCACAGGCACCTGGTGCATATCACTCAATCCATTTAACGATACTCCACTTACCACTCACCAGCTACAAAACGATTGTCTTTCGTACCTAACATATGAAGGTAAAACTGTAAAAGCTTCCCGCATATTTGCAGGTAACGAACATGAGCAACAGATTAAACGATTATCAGATCATTTTAAAGTTAACAGTTCTTATTACAAGAAAATAAAATTCGATGCTTCGCTGGTGAACTCATTAAAAAGCAATGACCCATTATCAGGTATAAAACATACAGAAGATAAGGTGGTTAAAACCTCTTGTTTTCAACAAAGAAATTTAAATGACTTTAAAAACTATGATGAAGCATACCACCAACTGATGTTAGACCTTATACAGCAACAAATTTTTTCTACCGGTTTGGTGTTAGAAGGATCTACTGTAAAGACTATATATGTTGATGGTGGCTTTGGTAAGAATGAATTATATATGAATTTGCTTGCAGATGCATTTCCTGATCTTAAAGTATTTGCTGCTTCGGTTGCCCAGGCAACAGCAGTTGGCGCTGCCTTATGTATACACGAGGCATGGAATAACAAATCGCTTCCCTCAAACCTGATTGAGTTAAAATCATATTCATGCTTACAGACTTCAGTCAGGTAAATGCATTGAACCGACTTCGCTTTTGATCGATACAAATCCTAAAGAATAATCTTTCAATTCTCGAATTATATAAGACTTGGAGTAATGGATCTACACCATTTTAATGTGAATCAAAGTATGCAAGTTCAAGCCTTGTTTCAATATTATGAAGCCCGATTGGCTTAACTTTTCTTGCAGCATTTTTTCAAGAATTATGTTTTAGGGTTTAGGTAAAATCTTATGCAACTTTATTGTTGAGAGGCAAATGACATCCTCGTTTAAAGTGTTACGTTCAGCAGAAGATATACATTTAAACAGCTTGTACACCGCAACTTTTTTTTACAATTAGGTATGTGCATTGGTAACAATATCGCAACAATATCATAATACCACACCTGCCCGATTGATTTTATTTTTATAACCTGTTATATCGTTATTGCGGCAATAGCAAATTCAATTTTGCTGTCTGCTTACTAATTGCAATCCTGTCCCAATTAAAAGCCTCCTGATACCTAAAACCTTTAAAAATCATTGACAATGAAAAATACATTTCTTGCTTGTCTTCTGTTGCTGTCCCTGAAAGGGTCTACGCAAATTATTGCAGATCCTGCCACTAGTCTAATTAACATGGTGGCAGAAAATGGTGATGCAGTTAACACAGCTTCGCTCTCAACAGGTGTATCATTCCGGTTAAAGATTCCTGTTTATAACCTGAATATGATTAATGCAATTCCAGCCGGAAGTTGCAAGATAAAAATCGGGTTGGGTTCTAAAATTGATCTGGATCCTAATTTCATTATTGCAACGGCCTCTATTAACCCTCATTTTGAATGGTCTGCCTCGGACGCAGGTGGACAGGTACAAATCGTTGGCAACCTTATTGCTCCACTTCCGTCAAATTATTTAGACACTGCTGTATTTCAAGTACGGGGTAATTTGCCAGGCACATCTACCATTACCACCAACTTCCTGGTTACAAATCACAACACGTCTACTACTTTGTCTGATGAAAATCCTACTAATAACAATGCTTCACTAGCATATGTATTATCGTCTGTATTGCCGGTAAATTTCATCGGACTAAACACAACAAAATCGGGTTGTACTATCAACATAAATTTTACCACTTCACAGGAGTTTAATGTTAACCGTTACGAATTGGAAATAAGCAAAGATGGAACTGCTTATGCAAAAGCCAACACGCACCGGGCTGTCAATGCAGGTCGTTACAGCTTCAATTTATCACTTAGCGACTCGTTGAAAAACGAAAAGATTTTCATCCGTATAAAGTCTGTTGATAATGATGGGAAATTTCAATACAGTACTGTAAAATCTGTAAGTGGACTTTGCGACGGGGTGGCTGGTATCTTGTCTTACCCAAACCCTTTACTGTATAATCAGCAGCTTACGATTGTGAATAAACATAGTTTTTTTAGTGGCATTTACAGGCTTTCACTTTTTAGTATAAATGGGAAACTCGTACAAAATGAAAACATTAACCTGGCAAGGGTAAAGCAGTTTTCTTACAAAGCACCTTATTTAACTGCAGGCAAATACCTATTGCTGATGAACAAGCAGGCAAGTACCGAACATTTTGTAATTGAGATAGAAAAATTATAGTGATGGTTCATTCACAACAGTGAAAGCCCAAAAAATAGCAAGAAAAAACCACGAAGCATAAAGGTCTTCCACACTCTTGGAAGGCTTTTTTTATTGCCTGCTTTCACCCGTTTATCTGTGTTTTACCAACGCCCATTAAAACTACAGTCATATTGAAAATACAAAGAAACAAATGACAGATGTTCATAATAAAGCCGTGTGATAATTAACTCACACGGCTTTATTGAAAGACAACACATCGTCCTAATAAATTCGTCCTATAAGGTAGTTGGTCGCTGATGTTCCGTAAATTCTTGCCGTATTAAATCCGGAGTAATTGCCGCCAATGCTGTTCATCGATACATCAATTGGAGCCCCCGTAACCGGATCATAAACACGTAAAGTAAAATCATTGGAAAGAGAGTTTGCGAGTTCGTAATAAGGGGAAAGCGCAAACCGGGCCAGCACCACCGAGTCAATGGTTATGCCGCCTTTGCGGATAATGCATTTGATTGAATCGTAAAAAAAAGGCGTAGTTGGCGTAGCCTGCAAATATTGAATTCGCAGTTTATACTTACCAGTACCGGGTGGTGGCTCATTGGGTGTAGGGGGTAGTGCTGGCTTTTGTCCTGCTATTAATTGCAAAACCGTAATGTTCGATCTCCCGGTCTTTAATTGTATCGTTGTATCAATATAGGTCTGTTTGGTTTTGGCATCAATAATTTTTAATTGACCATTGATATCCGTAAGGAAAACATCTTTTGAAACGCTGCTGGCCGGCGACAAAAGTGAGTCCGTTAACAGGTTTCCGTTGATAAAAACTTTGAAGCGGAAAGTGTCAACAGTGTAGGTTGTAAATGTGTAATTAGCGAGGCTTGGCTCTACTATTACTTCCCCTTTTTTGGAACAATGCGAAAAGCCAGCAGTAATAAAAATAGCTAACGCCGTAACTGCCATTTTTTTTGTTAACGAAAACATAGTTTTTATTTAAAAGAAGTAAAGAACATTACATCGAATAAAAGAGGCTGACTCATTAGTTATGAGACAGCCTCTTCTATAGTCATTTGTATTTTATAGTTTGGTAAACGACACCTGGTAATTGGTCAACCCATTTTTATACACCAAAACATATTTGCCTTTACTAAGTAATGAAACAGGGAGTGTATTTTGTTTACTGCCTTCCAAAAGAATTTGCCGGGCTACTACTGCACCGGACATGCTTACGATTGTAACCGTCGCCAAACCTCTCACTTCAGGATGACTGATATTTATTTCGCCAACAGCGGGATTGGGATATAAGCTTAATCCTTTATTGAGTTTTGCATTAACAGCTACAATCTTGCTGTATTTAAACTTACCATCTTTGTCTACCAACTTTAACCGGTAGTAAGCCAGGGTGGAGCTTAATACATCAGGTAATTGATAGCTGCTGTTGGAGCCCTTTGGATTCAATTTGCCAATAGAATTAAAATCTCTTCCGTTTACTGATTTTTCAGCAATGAAATAATCTGTATTAGTTTCTAAGATCGTCTCCCATTGTATAGACACCTTGTTATCGGCCTGTAACAATGCAGTAAATGATTTAAGTGTAACCGGCAGCGGATTTATGCTTCCATTAATTGCCAGTGCCGACAGTCCGGAGGTGGTATTAACAGTTGAAACAGTACCAGATGGAAGTCCCGGGAATTCTCCATTCTCGGAAGTGATTACGCTAACCTGATCGCCCGTGTTTAAATCATATTGCGCAATCAGGCGTACACCATTGGCAAGGTTGTTAGGAATAATAGTACCCCATGTTTTATCAACACCATCTACATTATCTCCATAGAAAGGTGCATAGCCTGCAGTGAAAGGATCACCATTTAACGCACTGCCATTTACTGTACCATCACTTTCAATAAAACTACCTGCTACCGGGCGGCCGGTACCGCCAGCGTTATCAAACAACATCACAAAGTTTTTAGCTGTGTAAGTGGATACCGCAGAAATACGAAGGCCGGTTCCTTGCATTGGACCACTTCCCCAGCCCAACACTGTTACCGGGTTGGTAGAGGTGATACGGGTAGTTACAGCCGTACCACCGGCGCCATTGTTTAAAATAATCCGCCAGTAAAGCTGTAGGGTGGGTGCAAAACGTGTATCACTGCTTGGTTCGCAAATAAACCATTCAGTAACGCTGCCTGAAGCATTAGTTGTAAACTCGCCATACGCTCCAGCCTGCGCCAGGGATGCGGAAGTCACTCTCCTAAAATTACCCGTTTTATTTGCAATGATATAGGCACCAATACCATTGTTGGAACTCGCAGGATTATCAGTAAAACGTGAATAATAACGATAGGTTGCATTAGCTGCTAAACCATTCAATTGCATGCGACAGGCAAACGGCACCTTGCGATCGTCGGGCGGGTTGCCTGTTCCTACACCCTGCACATACTGCGGGTAAAAAACCTCGGTTACCGTTGGCTGGGCAATGGTTACTACTGAGAACAATAAAAAAAAGAAAATTAAATGATGTTTCATGATTTTATGATTTAAATGATCACTGTTGCACGTTAGCGTGAAAACACAAGCGATGTAATTGGTTTATAAAATGCGGTTTAAAAAAAAGTAGAAATTATTCATCTGTACTGAAAGAAGTTTTATAAAAACAGATCAAAAATAGATCAGCCTTCAAAGGCTGGTGTTATTAAATCACTATCAAATTGTAAAGGATTAAATGAAAGAAAGGACATGCGTTGCTAAGCGAGGCATGTCCTTTTTAATACAGGCTATAATGCAATTATTTACATCTTTTCAAAGCGTAGTGCAATGATTTTGCCTTTTTCTATATCTGTTACCTGGATCAGGTAATTACCAGGGGCTATATTCCCTGTTTCATACTTGACCGTTTTCACACCAATTAATTGCAGATCGGAAGTCTTTACTTTCTTTCCCGTAGCATCAAACATCACAAACCGGTACCGTCCTCTATACTGCCCGGTAACTGCATTAATTACAGTGCCTGCACCCAAAGCAGGGTTTGGGTAAATGCTTAGCGTGAGTTCTGCATTATTATCTACAGGTGCCCGCTTCTCCGATACAATATACTTTACAGAAGCCGCGTTGTTAGCCCCATCCTGGTCCGACACTATTGTATTGGTATTATGGTTGGTCACCAGGAAATTTGCAGTAATTGCGGATGTGCCAGGTGTATTGCCTTTTACTTTAATAAGCAAGGGAAGCTCCTTTACTGAAGCAGGAAGTGCTGCTCTTAGTTCACCAGTTACCTGGGTTTGACCATCAGCAGTAGAAGTGCTCCAGCGAAAGTAATTGGTGTTGTTAGCATCGTTCATATTGAACGAAGGGTCCAATACCAGTCTGGTACCAAAACCAATCTTCAGTTTGCACGCACCAACAGGTATTTCATTACCATTGCTGATACTGTTTACTACCAGTTTTAATCTTATTACCTGGTCAAGATAAAGGTCGTTTACGTTAACGGCGTGTCCCGACAAATCCTGCAATTCAATACCGTTTAACTGCAGATCTACTATCTCCGCCTTTTTTTGCGAATAACCTTTTAAGAAACCGGCCAGCAAAAGCAGCAGAAAAAGTTTCTTTAACCCTGCGCCGGTTTTATTTACATAATGTTTCATAATCTTAAATTTTTTAGAATAGAAGAAAAGAAAGGGGTGGTTAAGCCCCCTTCTTCTGGCCTGCTAGTCTGCTGTTAAAACAATAGAGTTTAAATTGTTAGCAAGATTTATCTCACCGTTGGAACGTCTCAACCTGGCACTAAGCGTAAAGGTTGTTTTGTTAGATGTGTTACGTGTAAGAGAAACCGCCACATTTACGGTCTGCCGGCAACTTAATGTTCCCGGTGCAGACGGAATTAATGGATCTGTAAGAATGATAGAAACAAACGCCGGGTTGGAGTTATCAATTTTCCATCTTGAGTTATCAAGAATGTAAGTAGTTCCGCCAACTGATACACTGGCTGTAGCTACGTTAAAGTTGATGTCGAAGCCGGCTACTTTGGTTATACGGATTGTATCACCCACAGAAGAATTACCCGCTATTTCCGAAATGTTGTAAACAATGGTTTGCGTGCTGCCCACATTGGCAAACAAGCTACCGCTGATATCGGCACCAAGCGAGATATCCGGTGCTGTACCAGTTGGTTCAGTCAAAGTTGCTGTTGCAGTGGTTGTACAACCATTAGCATCTGTAACTGTGATCGTATAGTTACCAGCTCTCAATCCTGTAAACACACCTGTGTTAGCACCTGTTGTATTAATGGTTGGACCGTTGATAACATACGTGTAAGGAGCCGTACCACCGGAAGTAGAAAGCGTAATGCTTGCCTGGTTACCACCATTACAAGTGTTATTTGTAGAGGTGCTTACAACCGTAGAAAGTAACAAAGGCTCAACTATTGTTACTGAAACCGAATTAGAACATACAACGGAAAGTGGTGCATCGCCTGTTGCAGTAGCTGTTACCGTGTAAACACCGGGAGCCAGGTTGGTACTACCAACAACTGCATTGGAAGAATTGCGGATTACCACAGTTGTACCAGCGCTGCTGGTAACATTTAAAATACCGTTGGCCGAACCTCTACAGGTTACGTTTACCTGCGTAGTGCTTATTGTTACAGGGAAATTGTACTGCAGGGTAGCCGCATTGTTTTGCAAGTCTTCATCTACCAAAACAGCAAGGTTATTTACAATGCTGAGCGTAGAAGAAATAGTAGACGTACAAGAAAGGCTTCCTTTCACCGTAAAGGTTGCAATATTGTCAAAGTCGGCAGGTATATCGGCTATCTGTGTACCGGTAATGATCTGCTTTCCTCCAACAACTGCTGATGACCATGCGAAGTAATTGCTTAACGGAGCCGTTGCCAGGTTAAACGTTGGGTCAAGTATCAGCTTTGTTCCCAGGTCTATGGTTAGCTTAATGGTTCCATTAGGAACTATATTCAACTGGTTCAGATTATAAACCGGCAGTTTCAGCTTGTAGTTCTGTGTAAACAGCAGCGAATTAGCCGATTGGCTAACATCAGCCTGGTTGGTGATGTTCATTTGTCCCACTGCCGGATCGGCTATAAAAGAAGCCGCAAACGGTGTGCAGGTTAATACAAGGGCATTCAACCCGCCGTTTGAATTAGCGGTGTTAGTACCACCAAATGAACCATTGGCAGATGTGCATTTGTTTACAAAGCTTGCTGTTGCAAGCGTGTACTGACTAATGTTACGGATACCTGAAGAAAGATTATTGGGAATAATGGTACCCCATGTTTTTGCCACACCATCCACGTTATCTCCATAGAAAGGCGCATAGCCAGCGGTGAATGGATCACCATTTAACGCACTGCCATTTACCGTACCATCACTCTCAATAAAGGTTCCGGACACTGGACGACCGGTGCCTGCTTCATTGTCGTAGAGCATGATAAAGTTCTTAGCTGTGTACGCAGGTATTACTGAACTTCTGAAGCCCGTGCCATCTGCAGGCGTTGTACCAAAACCTAAAACAGTAACAGGGTTAGCTGCTGTAACACGGAAGGCGATGTTGCCGCCACCTGCTCCGTTGTTCAGAAACAATCTCCAATACAGTTGCTTACCAGGCTGGAAGTCAGGTGAACTGGTAGGCTCAATAATAAACCAATCGGTAGCCATACCCGAAGCATTGGTGGTAAACTGGCCGTACTTGCCTGCCTGTGACAAGTTAGGCGCTGTTACTCTTGCAAAGTCACCGGTTTGGTTGGCAATAATGTAAGAACCATTACCATTAGAACCTTCCAAAGGGTCATCAACAAAACGTGAGTAGTAACGATAGGTCGTGTTCGCAGCCAGACCTGTTACCGTCATGCGTGTTGCATAAGGTACTTTGCGGTCATCAGCAGGATCGCTGTTACCTACCCCTTGAACAAATTTTGGATAGAAAACTTCTGTAACCGCAGGACAGCCCGAGGCGGCACTAACTGTAGCCGTAGCAGTAGCAGAACAACCATTTGCATCTGTAACGATGTATGTGTATGTACCTGCCTTCAGTATGGTTTTCAAACCTGTGTTGGAATAAGGAGCGGTTCCACCTGTTGCCGAAACCGTAATGGTTGTGGTACCTGCACAAGACAGTGTTCCACTGGTGGAAGAGACGATTAAAACAGCAGGTTGGCTTATAGTTTTAGAAACAGAAACAGAACATCCCGCAGCATCAGTAACCGTATAGATAACTGTAGTTCCGCCAGCCTGGGTAAACGTACCCGTGCCAGTGTAAGGTGCGGTTCCGCCTGTAGCAGCTACTGTAACAGTTGACGAACCTCCGTTACAGGTAACAGCCGTGTTATTTGCTGTAATGGCAAAATTAGAAACTACGACAATTTGATTAGCAGTAGATGAATTGCCGCTTCCGTCTGTAGCCGTCCACGTAACTGTTGTATTGCCCGCAGGGAAAGTAGCGGGTGCATTATTGGTCAAACTTGCCACACTGCAGTTATCAGATGTGAAAGGTGTTCCAAGAACAACGGCCGTAGTTGTACAAGCCTTAATGGTATCTGCCGCAGCATTTACCGTACCTGTACTAAGCGACCCGGGATTAAAGAAGGCTAACAACTGTCCACCTTCTACTACTTCCGCAGTGTTGGTAGCCGGTGCATAGTGTGCCTGCACGTCTAACAGGAACATGCCGGGTCCGAGTATTTCGGAAACATCAATAACACCAGATGATTCTTCATCGCGATTAAAAGGTGCAGTGGCAGCAGTAACCGTGCCACCAACCAGGTCACCAAAGCGGGCAGGGTCGTGCTTGGCAATTTGCAGCAATGCATCTGTTGCAATCGTATACTGCCAGATCTTACCGTTATGGTCATTGTTGCCTACATCTTCCTGCATTATAATGTGACCGGTTTTATCAATGGTGATATTATCCAGCATTTGCTGGCCTTCTGTACCATCCAAAACGGCTGTAATGGTACCACCGCTTTCAGGATTAGTTATATCCGTAAAACGAAGTCTCCATAAACGGCTTGGGTTTCCAAAACCATTAGTGGTTACAAAGTAAAAGTCATTTGGATTAGAAGGGTCCCATCCGCCATCTTCAGGTCTAAGGAAACCACTAATGCCTGCGGCCACACTTTCTGTTTGTATTGTAGCACCCGTTTTATTTTGAACCGTGCCTAAATCAAATAAACTAAATGCTGTGCCTGGGGCAGGAAAGCTTCCACTTACTTCATTAACCAGGCCGTTTACTTTAACGCCATAAAGTTTACCGTTGTGCAAGCCGGCTTTCACAATTTCGGAACCCGTATTGGTTTTTGTTCCGATGTAGAAATAAATTTGTCCGCCGGTGGCATCTTCCAAACCTGCTACAACTGTTTTGTTGCCGGAGGCGGGAGAAGCAACAGAATTCTCCCATGAGAATTTACCGAGGTAAGGGAGCTCATAGCTGGTACCGGCGTTTGCGCCTGTTGCTATGTGTGCAAAGGCACGGGCTTCAGTACCGCTTTCTTCACCATTCATGAAAATTCTTTCCTGCGTACCTAAACCGGTTGTACGGTTATAGAAAGCAGAAACGGCTGGTAAGTCAGCAGAGCAGAAACGGCTGAAGGCAGTGGTGCCGGTGCTAAACGTGCTGGTGCCAGGGTTCCAAAGGTTCACCGTCTGTATCAAATCACTTGCGCTTTGAACAGTAAGTGTGGATTTGTTAATGATCAGCTTCGATACAAAGGCTCCAATTGATCCGTGTGCCCGTGTGATGCCTAAACTACCAGACAACTCATGGTTCATTAATAAAGTGAAGGTGCCATTGTTGTTATCGAAGGCGCCCAGACCATCCGGTATACCTGCCATACGGTAGCCTCCGATTTGATCATTTACTGATAAGATAGAAGTAAACTTTGCGCCGGGAACTCTTGGCAAAAGGTAAGGTGTTTGCGTGGTGGACGGACCAGTAACACCGGGGAGCAAGGATGTTCCCTGGAAATAAACAGCCGGCTTCACGTTATCAGCTACTGTTACTGATTGTGTGGCAGTTGCCGTGTTGCCGTTTATATCAGTCACTGTCCATGTAACGGTAGTTGCACCTAATGCAAAAGCAGCAGGGGCATTGTTGGTTACACTGGCTACACCGCAGTTATCGCCAGTTACAGGTGTGCCTAAATTTATACCAATAGCTGTACATCCATTATTGGTGTTTACACTCAATGCTGGTGGAGCTGTAATAGTGGGATTCACATTATCAGGTCCAGGAACAATAGTGCCGGTTGTTGTGGCTGTACATCCGTTTGCATCTGTTACCGTATAGCTATAAGCACCTACCGGCGCCTGGAACGAACCGGTGCCAGTATAAGGTGCCGTACCGCCGGTTGCAGAAACTACCACGGTAGCTGTTCCTCCGCAGGAGGCATTACCTGCTGTAGAAGCCGCTACTAATAGTGCAGGTTGATTTACCGTAAAGGGGGCAGAACCAACAACGCTGTTGGCATCTGTTGCCTGTACGGAATAGGCACCTGCTGCAAGACCAGCGAAAGTTCCGGTGGAATTATTAGCAGTTGAACTATTAGGAAAAGTGAGCACGTAATTATAAGGTCCTGTGCCTCCCGAAGCGGTTGCTGCAATAGAGCCGGTAGATAGGCCATTGCAAAGCACATTAGTTACCGTACCCGTTACAGTTACCTGCACCGGTACACTTGGAGTACAACTCATTACCAACGCGTTTAAGCCACCGTTGGCATTGGCTGTATTGGTACCGCCATAAACGCCGCCTGGCGACGTGCAGGAATTAATCAGTACACCATTACTTAAAGCATATTGCGATATATTGCCAATACCGTTGGGCAGATTATTAGGGATGATAGTACCCCAGGTGTTGTTTACCCCATCTACATTATCGCCATAGAAGGGCGCATAGCCGGGGGTAAACGGATCACCATTTAAAGCACTGCCGTTGGCAGTACCATCGCTCTCAATAAAACTACCCGCTACCGGCCGGCCGGTACCTGCAGTATTGCTCCATAGCATTACAAAGTTTTTCGGCGCATATGATGCAACGGCAGAACTTCTCAGTCCAGTTCCCTGCGTTGAACCAGCACCCCATCCTAACACTGTTACAGAGTTGGTAGCTGTTACTCGGGTAACGACTGCCGCACCTCCGGCGCCGTTATTCAACAAAATGCGCCAGTATAATACAGTACCTGGCGCAAAGCGGGTATCGCTGCTTGGCTCACAAATGAACCATTGGGTGATACTGCCTGAAGCATTCGTAGTAAACTCACCGTAACTGCCTGCCTGTGCTACCGAAGCAGAGGTAACCCGTGTGAAATTTCCAGATGGGTTGGCGATGATATAAGCCCCGATGCCACTGTTAGTGCTGGCAGGGTTATCGGTGAACCGGGAGAAATAGCGGTATGTTGCGTTCGGCGTAAGGCCGTTCAATTGCATGCGACAGGCAAAGGGAACCTTACGGTCGTCGGGGGGGTTGCCCGTGCCTACCCCCTGCACATACTGGGGGTAAAATATTTCCGTTACAGTCGGTTGGGCAAAAGCTCCAAACGTCAGTAGCAGGAATAGGAGTGATAAATAATGTTTCATTTTATTTTTTTTTATTTGTAAGATTTAATTACTGGAAGTCGGTGAACTTAGCCCAGATCCTTGCCCAGTTTGTGTTAGGTGCAAAGGCGCCGCGATAGGTAACTTGTTGAAAGAAGTTTGATGGTGTACCTACAAAACCAGAAAAGTTAGCTCCTGTTTTAATCTCTGTTGGAGATGCAAAGCTTGGACGGAAATCAGGCGAACCAGCATCATTAAATGGGTCAACCAGCTCAATACCAGTATTAGAGAAATCAACGTTGCCCAGTATTTCCAGGTTGGTAGCATTAATAGCTGCATCGCGGTCAGTAGTGCGAAAACCGTGAACCACGTTATAGTTAAAGAGACTGGCAGCATCACCCTGCGTTAAACCGCTTTCGAAGCGAACACCTGTAGGGAAACCCATGAAAATGGAATTACGGACGTTGAAGCTGGATTGACGACGAAAACGTGCGCCATTCAACAGTCTTTTAGATGCGGGAGCAGCCAGGAACTCGCTTGCAGTGGTAGAGTCAGCCAAGCCGATCACAGTCATGTTGGAAATAAGGGGCTGAGTTCGTGGTGAAGCATTTTCTGCTCCTGTGCCTTCATTGTCGCTTTCAATTCCATTAGGATCGGAAGAGTAAGTGGGCTTCTCCGGTTTCAGTAGTGAAATAGCGTATTGGATATTGCCTCTGTAACCAAAATCAAAATCAAACGCATCATCATCCGGAGCCAGTGCAATCAGGTGTTTGGCATTTACAGTGCCACCAAAAAATTCAAAGGCATCATCGGCACCATACATTACCTGGATAAAATCCAACTCGGTTCCGCGACCTACTGAGCCAAGGGTAAGTCCGTTTAATTCGTTATTAGCAGAAATGGCGGCACCTGCATACTCAATACGTACATAGGTGAGGAAGCCAGAGCTTTCAGCGGGCAGACCCGGGCTTGGTACACCACCAACAGTAGCGGGCACCGGACCATAGTTAAAGTCGGTACCTGCAGGAAGGGTAGTTGCATCAATGCCTTCAATCTGTGGATTAACCTGGCGGTTATTCGGCGCACGGCCCAAAATTACTATACCACCCCAGTCACCACTGGAAGGAACTGTTTGATTAGATGTAAACACAACCGGCCTTGTGTTGGTACCACCTGCTTCAATTGTTCCGCCGCGGGAAACAAGCAATGCACTGGATTGTGAGTTTGGAAGGATCTTATTGGCTTTTAAAACGGTGCCTTCTTCAATTTGCAAAACACCACCGTCCGCTACAACTACTTTACCGTTGATGATGTAAGTGTTGTTGGACGTGCATACGTACGGTGAGTTGGTACCGTCAATTTTATTGGGCAGTGGGATAATAGCCTGTGCCCTGCTTTCTGTTACCAAGATTGCAGACAATAGAATGGCTGCAACATGGAAAAAATTTTTTTTCATGTTTAATTTTTTTTGTTAAATGGTTTGTAGAAATCTTAAATCGGCTCTGTGTGTTTTTTTTTGGTTTTGATTTACTTTATTGTTGCTCTTGCGGTGGCCACCGGCTTAAACAAAAAATGTAAATCGGTACTTTTTATTTTTAGATTAATGGGTTTTGGGTAGTGTGCTTTTAAAAACGGTACAATACATTGCAATAAAAATTTTTGCCTCTTACTACATCGTACACAATAAAGTCAAGGTCTCGATTGAAAGCATTTCCTTTCGGGTCGTTGTTTGGATTACCATCCTGTTTATCACCATTGGTATAGATCACGAAACGCTGGTTCAGCAGGTCTCCGCCGGTAAGGCGTAACTCCAATTTTTGTTTTAAGAATTTTACATTCACCTGCACATCCAAAATGCTCCGTGGGTGTTCATACTGGTTAAGGCTTGGAGATTCTCTTGAGGCCACAACAAGCTTTCTGCCTGCGCGGTTAAAGGCTACGTTTGCTCCCCAGTGTTGCTCCTGGTACGAAAGGCTGGTATTTATAATGTAGGGTGACAGGCCTTGTAACAACCTGTCATCCAGCTTGCGGGTAGTATCATCAATGGCAATTTTGCCAGTGAGATAAGTAAAGTTTCCGGTTATAAAAAAGTTTTTCAATAGGGGAGAAGTTGGTGCAACAAACGAAAGTGATTTGCGTACATCCAACTCAAAACCTTTTACTTCAGCGTTGGTGCGATTTTCATACTTATTAAAGTTGCTTGGGTTACCGGCTTCAAAGTTTTTTTCAACAGGATCAGTAAAGTCTTTTGAGAAGATGGAGAAGGATAAGTTTTCACCACCGGTTGGATAATATTCAAAACGCAGATCGTAATTTTTTACAGTGGTAACCCGTAGTCCTTCGGTACCTACGGTTTGAAGCTGCTCTGCAAAATCAAAATAGGGAACAAAGGACCGTTCTGCAAAGTCGGGGCGGGCAAGCGTTTTACTGTAAGCTCCGCGTACATTTATTTTGTTGGTAGGGCTGTAAACTAAATTCACCGAAGGCAGCAAATTTGTTTCACGATAGACACTGTTGGTGTCCGTAATTTTAGAATCCAGATTAACGAACTCATATTTAGCTGTGCTCACGTCCATAGTATTTTGCTCGTTACGAACACCACCTATCAATCTAAATTTTTTGAGCAGTTTTAGATCAACCATAGCATACACGCTGTGTAGATCCTGTGTACCTGAATATTTATCGCCGGTAGAACTGTTATTGGTATAAGCAGGCCGGTAAAAAAGCAAACCTCTCTGAAAATAAGCAGGTACAACTACCTGGCTGTATGGCAAATATCCTACACCTTCAATTGAATTAATAGCTTGCTGATTGGCCAATATTCTAAGACCAACGTTTTCAAAATTGGCTGTACGCTTAGAGAAGGAGTAGCCGATTTTAACCAGTTGTTTTTGCGCTTGTAATTGAAACGGCAAGCTTAAATTAATTCCCGCATTGTTACGGTCTTCATTAAACACAGAAGCAAAGAGGCCACCGAAAGGCAGCGGCGCCTGTGCAAAATCAAACTGGTATTGAGGTGGATTGTCCTGCAAATAATAGCGTGAATCGGGCTGCTCTCTTTTAAATGAGATATAGTCGGCAAACCAATCAAGCTTCACATTATACTTAGTTAACTGGTGCTCTCCTTCGACCCTTGTTTGCAATAATTTATTTTGAAAGGTTACATCAGAAAAACGGCGCTGTATTTTGGAAGCGTTATAATTCTCCCCTATGCGGTCATCAACCTGGTTTATATAGCGTTGGTTATACAGGTTCTTAAAGGCCAGTTTATGTTTTTTGGTTTTGAACGCTGCGTTCAACAGGCCGCCGAGTGTAGTTATGTACCGGTAACGTTGCGCATCTGTTTTAAAGATGGTCACGTTGTTGGCTTGTCCTTCTTCGGCTAATTGTTCATTCAGGTAGGTAATAGCAGCCGTAAAGCCAAAAGATTTTGCGTTTACAAAACGCCTGGCAATGCCTCCAGCCAACTGATAGTTTTGAACGGGCTGATAACTATTGCGGTAAAATTGCCAACGGTTAGGAATGCTGCGTGCCACATTACGCATGTAGGCTGTATCGTTTTTTACGCTGGCTTTAAAGTAGTCAAACGATTGAAAAGGTCGGTCTTTTCCAAACCACAATTTATCGCTGTTTACCTTGCCCAAGTTTGCCTTACTATCCCTTTCGAACGACAAGAAAGGTTTATTAGTACTGGCTGTATTAAAGCCCGAGCCTGCTGATACTTCAAAGAAATTTTTGGTGGGAACATCTTTGGTGTTAACCTGCACCAGACCACCTGTGAACTCACCCGGTAAATCGGGTGAGGCGGTTTTATTTACTACCACATTATCTACCAATGCAGACGGTATAATATCGAAACTAAAATTGCGACGGTTAGGTTCCGTGCTCGGTAAAAAAGAGCCATTGATAAGAACATTATTATACCTGTCGCTCACACCGCGGATGGTAACAAATTTACCCGACTGCACTGTTACGCCGCTTACTCTAACCAAAGATTGACCTATGTTAAGATCGGGAGTGGCTTTAATATTTTCAGCACTGATGCCATCAGTAAACGTGGCGTTGTTTTTTTGCGCAAGTAACAAGCCTGTTGTGGTAGCCTTGCGTGCTGTTACGGTAACTATTACATCGGTTAATTTTTTACCCTCGCTTGTAACAAGAATTAGGTTTAAAGAAGTTTGTTGTCCGGCGGTGATAGCTACGTCTGTTATTCGGGCGGTTTCATATCCAACAGATGAAAAAACAAAAATGTAATTACCCGTCGGTATGGATAGATTATACTCTCCACTTACATTAGTAGTAGTTGCGTAATTTGTTTTTTCTACCGTAACAGTAACACCTAAAAGGGAGTTATTGGATTGATCTTTTATAACACCGTGTACCCCACCGCGGCTAATGCGCATCGCTGCGGTTTGTGCATGGCCATTACTATAAGTAAACACCCATGTAACCAAAAATAGCCGTAACAGTAAGGGCAAACGGATCACTCTACGCAAAGCAGTAGCATGCATAATTTTCAGTATTAATCAACTCGATTAAAAAGGTAAGTGCGACAGCTTACTTTCAGGTTAGGTGCTAACAATTCAATTCTAAAATCAGTAGTAAAGTGGTTTTAAAGAATTGGATTTAGAAGAAGGAAAAAGACAATTCTTTGGTTGCTTGCATGGGCACAATGTCTTTTTCTAGAGGTAAAAGTAGAGAAGTAATTTATTGTTAAGAATTACCAAATTGTAATGTTAATGTTAACAACGAATGTAAAATTTAATAGAAATCATCTTCCATTTATTTCTGTAAGACTTACATTCCTAATTCATCATTAAACAGTAAACAGTTAATGTAAAGGCTACAATGTGGCCGTCATTAACCGTGGCTATACTTTGTACCCAGCGGATAAAATTTTTCTGTAGTGCAGCAGTATCTAAGAAGGCAAAGACCCGGTTAAAAGTATCATAAGAAGAAATACCAGTGGGCGGGGTTAAGTATTCGCTGAACCAATGTTCCCTCGCTTCACCAAACTCTACTATCTCTTCCTAATCGTTTGCTTCGCATTAAACAGCTAATGCGGTCATAAACAACATATCGGTATGTAAATTCTTTTTACATCCTTCTATGAGTTAGGAATGGTACTAAAAATCTCAATGAAATTTGACAAGGCTTTGTTTATAGCAAAGCCATTGATTTTTAGATAACAAAGATCCATAGTTAGAACATAAACAACCTTCAGGTAAAAAAGCAGCTTTTTTCACAAGTATGAATTTGATCCAGCCAATTTATAATGCATTTGCCCTGTTGGAATGCACCACATCCTGCTAGTTGTGAAAAATTAATATTAGTTTTATTAGTTTTCCTTTTGACAGTAACAAAAAGCAAGCAAGTATTTTTTGATGGTTTATGATTCCCAATCTGATAACGACCGCATTTCTTCGATGAATAATACGACACTTGATGAAAGAGCCTTTAAAGTTTTTTTCAAGGAAAATTTTACTGCACTATGTGGTTTTTGCCAATATAAATTTGGGTTCGACATAACCATTGCTAAAGAAGCAGTTCATACCGCATTTATCAGGTTGTGGGAAAATCGGGGCACCGTTTCGCCTGTTTTATCTCTAAAGGCTTACATGTACAAAATAGTCATCAATATTAGTTTAGATATTCTCAAACATCGAAAGGTGAAAGAACAACACGAAATGTATGTTGTACAAAACACTCCGGCCAGTTTATATAACCATGACTATGAAAGCGCGGATTTTAAAGAGTTGAAAAATGATATTGATAATGCTGTATCAGAACTTCCTGAACAGATGCGAAAAGTATTTGAGCTAAGCCGGTATGAAGGGCTGAAGTATATTGAGATAGCAAATCACCTTGGAATTTCGGTTAAAACGGTGGAGACCCAAATGAGCCGTGCTTTGGTAAAGTTGCGGCAAAAGCTGGCAATTTACCTTCCTCTTTATTTTTTAATTCTATCTTTTTAGAATTGTTGTCCTCAAATAATTTTTATTGTTGTAGGGGTAAAGGTGTATTTGTTCGTATACATATTACCAATTTCCATGCAATCCAATTGTAGTGCTCATTTAATTCCTGTCATTTCCATGGTAATGTTCTTAATAGCTGCTTGTAGAATATAATTGGTGGCAATTCCCGGCTAAAATTGAAAACAAAGAGGTCTTTATCAAATAGCAGAATTAAAGGATAAAGGTTCAAAGAATTTTGGTCATTGAATTTTAAGGTTGATTTGCAGGCTCAAAAGTTTAAGGGAACCGAATATTTGTCCTCCTCTCCTTTGGAGTGGGAATGAGCCCGCCCGGATGACCAATCGGACGGGGATAAGGTATTGAAATCCGCATGGAGAAATAACGGAACAAGAGTGCGAAGTCCGCCCGGCCCTGCCATTCGGACGGGCAACGAAAGCCTGATAGGAGCAGGATGTTTGGTTCATTAAGCAATAAAATAAGGTTGACACTTAGGCGGTTAATCGGGAGTACACAACGTCTGCCCGATTCATGTTTTACAGCCTGGTTCCAAAAAAATTCTCAAAATGATCAGAAGCAAAAAAGCCTCTTCCCAATATCATCCATTTAATTTTAAGTACTGAAATATGCCCATAGAACTAAATAATGATTCAAATGCTTCGGGTAAATTACACCGGCGCAATTTTATTCAATACAGTACTGTCTTAGCGGGAGGTCTAATGGTTTCCCCACTTTTAACGAAGGCTGGAATTATCACTAGTAAACCTGTAGATGAAGGCTTGTTCTGGTATCAGAAACCCTTGCGCATTATGCATACTGTGTTGCGGGAAATAGATGCAAAAAACTATGATGCTAATGCGGTGATTGAATATTTGAAAAAGGGTGGGTATAACACGTTGTGTGTAAATGCAGGTGGTATCGTTGACTTTTTTCAAAATCCTTTACCTGCTGCCAATATTAATCGCATAATGGGGCAGAGGGACATTTTAAAAGAAATTACAACCGCCTGTAAAAGTGCCGGTTTTAAGGTTATTGCACGAATAGATTTTCGTGGAGTAGAAGAACATGTATACAAAAAATTTCCAGATTGGTTTGTTAAGGATGCAGAGCAAAAGCCCAGAGTGATGAATTGGACAAAACCTCAATTGTATGAATCCTGTTATATGGGACAACATAGAAATGAGTACGCCAATGAGTATGTAAGTTATGTGCTGAAGAATTATGCTGTGGACGGAATTTGGCATAACTCTCCCGGCTTCCGTGGTATTTGTTATTGCAAGCGTTGCCAGGCAGCTTTTAAAGCCAAAGCAGGAAAAGCTATTCCGGTTGAAGGTTCAGCATCAGAGGCGGAACTCGACCAGTATATGGATTGGAAACGCGAGGCAGCAGATGAATACATGGACCGAATAAAGAAAACGGTAAAATCATTTGGGAAGGATAAAGTTTATACCGCAGAAGTATTTAGTCTTTATGGATTAGGTACTGATGCCGAATGGGGAATTGATCTGAAAAATGCAAGGGATCATTTTGACATTTTGGTAAGTGTTGCCTTCTTAACCGGGGGAGGAGCAGATAAGTATTATTATGATCTTAATTACGGCAGTACAATTATTAAGTTCCTTAAGTCAATGGTGCCCGACCGGGAAGCAGTGGTGATGTATGGAGGAAATGGTACTTCCCATCGTTTGGTTATAGATCCACCGATAGATTTGAAGATATGGTTGTGGCAGATATTATCTGCCGGCGGAAGGTTCTGGAATTGTTACTTTACTAATGTGCCAACACAATCGCATGATAACCGGAATGCGTTTAACGAGACTGAAGCGTACCAATTTGTAAAAGCAAATGAAAAAGTGCTGGAGCAGCATGTACCGGTAGCAACTATTGGTATATATTATTCAAGACCTACCCGGTTGTCTTATCATAAAAAATCAGTTGAAGGTGATGCATTCGGGGATGAAATGAGAGGATGGGAGAATATTTTTATGGAAAATCATATTCCGAACGACTTTATTCTTGATGACCAGGTGAGCAAAGAAAGGTTGAGTAAATATAAAGTAGTCGTTTTACCGAATGTCAGGTGCATGTCGGAAAAAGAAATGGAGGTGTTAAAAAATTATGTGCGGGAGGGCGGGAACATAATAGCTACTTATTCAACCAGTTTGTATGATGTGGATGGTAAAGAACGCATGGATTACGGACTAAGTGAATTATTTGGAGTAAGTTATGCTGGTATAAAGGAAAATACCCGCAAGGATAATTACCAGTTTATTTTAAATAAAAAGCATCCGATTGTTGAACCAGATAGTTCACAGACTGAACTGTTATTTAATGCCGGGTTTACTGCACTATGTAAACCAGCAAAGGATGCTAATGTGATTTGTACATGGGTTCCAACTATTCAAAACCAGCCTCCTGATAAGTCGTGGGTCGAGAAGTTTTCTACGGAATTTCCTACAGCAGTTGAGCATAATTATTGGAAAGGAAAGGTGTTGTATTTTGCCAACCAGCCTGATTTATTAAGTTACCAGGTAGGCCATCCGGATTCAATTAACCTCCTTTTACGCAGTATAAGATATCTTGCCGGAAGCTCAATCCAAATTGAAAGTAATGCTCCTTCAAGTGTAAATATCGGGCTTACAAAGTCTCTTATCAAACCCGGTCAATATATTCTTTCACTTGTCAATACTACATCGGCACCTGTTCGGCCTGTAAGGGAACTGATACCGGTAAATGATATCAAAATAAAATTACGCCTTGACGGAAGATCTGTAGCCAGCCATAAAGTATTGCGGTGCCAGGGAGATTGCAAGGTTACAACCAACGGGCAAAACCTGGAACTGAACATAAGTAAGCTTGAGGATTTTTGTGCAGTACATATTCAAATGAATGCTTAATAATTACTTCATTTTATGCGGGATTGAGGGCTTCATGGGTCATAAAAACGAGGGTGCCATTGAAATTTGTAAAAATTTATATTTTTTTTTAATTGTTGTAGGGGTAAAGTATTCTTTAGTCGTATAGTTAAATAACCTGATGGAAGAGAATAATTATTTTGACGAATTAATCGTTTTGTATTTGTCAAATGAGTTGAATACGGATGAGGAAATATTTGTTTTAAAATGGATTAATTCAAATGAGCAAAACAGAAAGCGTTTTGAAGAAATTGAAAATACCTGGAAGTTACTTTGTGTAAAAAAGGTAACGGAAAATATTGATGTTGATGTCGAATGGAATCTATTCAAACATGCTCTTTCTCAAACGCAAAAATTACATTCATTATATGAAGATGGAAGTATAGGAAAGGACTTTGCAGACGAAGAAACGCCCCAGCGAAAAGGAAATTTTTATAAGTTCTTTATTTCAACTGCCGTTGCTGCTTCAATACTTTTAATAATAACATTCGCCTGGAGGTTGACGAATAATACCCAACTGGAAAAACCTGTTGCAAATAATACCAGCAAAGAGAATAATTCATTACGGCCTGTTGTTCGTAATGAAGTTAATACAACCAATAAGATTAGATTAATAGTATTATCTGATGGTTCTGAAGTAAACCTGTTTGATAAAAGCGAATTAACTTATTCTGAACCTTTTACCGGTAATAAGCGTGAGATAACTTTAAAAGGTAAGGCCAGTTTTAAAGTTGCAAAAGATAAAACAAAACCATTCACTGTATTCAGTGGCGATCTTTCAACTACAGCTTTAGGCACGGTGTTCACTGTAACAGCATTTGAGAACTCAGATAATATTACAATAAGATTACACGAGGGAAAAGTTGTAGTGAGGTCATCTGATATTGCAAGAAGAAAAATGAAAGATGATTTTTATTTATTGCCGGGGCAGGAGCTTGTTTATGATAACCTTCATTCTTCTGTAAAGATCAGAAGGTTTAAACCAACAGGTAACGCTGTTAAACGGGATAGCATTAAAAAGGAAATATTTCCAGCTGAAAATCCAACTGTTCCTTCGTTAGGCAAGGGCTCATGGTATATGTTCAATAATCAATCTCTTGCACAGGTTTTTGATCAATTAGAAAATATGTTCGATGTTGATATTGTATATTCAAAGAAGGATGTGTCTAAAATGTATTTCATAGGTACATTTCATAGTACAGATTCAGTAGATAACATTTTGAATCAAATAGCTCGCCTAAATAATTTAAAGCTTACGAAACAGACTAATAAGTTTATTATAAGTAAATAGTTTCAATAATAAAAACGATTGCACTCTTTTAAACAAGGGAGTCCTGTTTTTTGAAAAAAATTGGTTTAAAACCCATCTTCAAAAACAACATAAACAGCTGCCGTATGACTATCAATCAAATTTGGTATAGGGCTACCTATGCCCTGATTTTCCTCCTCCTTATTTTAAGATCTTCCGATGTAAATGCTCAGGCAAATGGCAGCCTGATAAAAGGCATTGTACAAAATATTGACAACGAACCCATATCTGGGGTAACGGTTATCCTGAGGAATACAAAAACAAATTTTACTTCAGGTACAAGTACTGACAGTTCAGGGGTTTTCACCTTTTCAAGAATATCTTCCGGAGGACCTTACAGTTTTACCTTTTCTACAGTTGGCTATGAAGACCAGACTTTATCAGGTTACAATGTTAAAGAAGATATTACCTTGTCGCTAATGGTAAAAATGAAAAGCACCGTTGCTACATTAGACCAGGTTGTTGTGGTAGGATATGGAACATTAAAACGGAAAGATGTAACCGGTTCCGTGGCATCAATAAATGCTGATAATATCAAAGATCTGGCCGTGGTTCGTGCTGACCAGGCTCTTCTCGGAAAATTGGCAGGGGTTCAGGTAAAGCCAGGTTCAGGTGAACCAGGGGCTGCTCCTCAAATAAGAATTAGAGGGGTGGGCAGTATATCAGCTGCTGCTGATCCATTATATGTAGTAGATGGGGTTCCGGTGTCGAGCATACAAATGATTAATCCCAATGATATTGAAACCATAGATGTTTTGAAAGACGCATCCGCTACTGCCATTTATGGCTCACGTGGATCAAATGGTGTTATTCTGGTTGCTACTAAACGGGGAAAGGCAGGAAAAACTGTTATTAGTTTCGATACCTATACAGGCTTTCAAAAAATAGCGAAAATTCCTGAGTATCAAACAGCCGTGGAGCAGGCTCAGCACTATTTTGATGGCATAAAAAACAGGAATATAGACGAAAAGAATGATGTTTCCGGCGATCCATTGAGATGGAAGCAAGCGGTTCCTATCACAGTATTACAGGTTCTTCGCGGGGAGAAGCCTACCATGCCAGGAACAACATTAGACTTTAAAGATCATGTGCAGGAAGTGTTGCGTACTGCCCCAATGCAGCAGTACCAGTTAGGCGCAAGGGGAGGAAGTGAAAATGTCAGGTATGCATTAAGTGGAGAGTATTTAAACCAGGATGGAATTGTACTTAACTCAAATTATAAAAGGTATTCTACCCGTGCCAATATTGATATTAAAGTATCTAAGAAATTTGCGGTTAAGTTGAATATTAACCCATCGTTTACCGATAAAACAAACATTGGCGGACCAGGTGCTGATGAAATTGGAAGTAATGGAAACAGAGGTTCTGATATTATTTATAATGCTATACAAATTCCTACGTATTATAGATTGAAGAATGATGATGGATCTTACTTTCCGTTTGGAGATGGTCTTGATGCGGTAGTATCTACTCAAAATCCGTTAGCGCTTGCACTTGAAGTTCAGGGAAAACAAAAAGCAGCGGCTATTTTAGGAAATATTAATGCGGAATATTCAATTTTAAATGACTTAAAGCTGAATGTACTTTTAGGAGTAAATCTTAATAGCATTAAGGGAATGAGGTTTAAACCTAGCCTTCCCGCTTTTAATAATAATCCGGCAGTGGGAACTGATAATTCATCACTTCTGCTTAACTGGCTTACAGAAACTACCTTGAACTATACTAAAACCCTTAATAAACATAACATAGCAGGGCTGGTTGGTTTTACTACACAGAAAGAATCCTTTGAATCCAATTATTTAACCAGTGATAGATTTCCTAATAATCTTGTTCCGACCTTGAGCGCTGTAAGTGGTATAATCACCGCCGGATCATCCGACAAATATGAATGGTCTTTAATTTCTTACCTGGGAAGAGTTAATTATAATTACGACAATAAATATTATGTTACCGCTTCCCTCCGTACAGATGGTTCATCGCGTTTTGGCGGTGAGAATAAATATGGACTTTTCCCGTCTGCAGCTTTAGCCTGGCGTATTTCTGACGAGAATTTTTTGAAAGATGTTGAGGTTATCAGCGACCTGAAATTAAGGGCCAGCTATGGCGAAACAGGTAATAACAACATTGGCAATTATGAACAATATGCAACAATAAACTATGAAAAATACACCCTGGGCGGAGCCGCCGTTGGCGGGTATGCTCCGGGCAGGCTTGCAAACCCTTCTTTAACCTGGGAAAAACAAAAGTCGTTAAACGGAGGCTTTGATTTAAAAATGTTTAATAACAGGGTGGCTTTTACAGTGGATTATTTTCAGGCAAGAAACTACGACTTACTATTAAATGTAAACGTTCCTGCAATACTTGGTTTCAGCACAGCTTTGAAAAATATTGGCGAGGTTAAAAATACAGGATGGGAATTTGTATTAAGCACTGTAAATGTTAAGAGCAAAAAAATCCAATGGACAACTGATTTTAATATTTCTGCTATACGTGGCGAAGTGGTTAAGCTTGGCCCTTCGGGAGATCCAGTAATTAATGGAGGAAATATAACCAGGATAGGACAGCCCGTGGGTATGTTTTTCGGATGGATTGCAGACGGTATTTTTAAGAACCAGGCAGAACTGGATAAAGGACCTATTTTTAATCCCGGCGCCCGTGACCGTTCAAGAGTGGGTGATGTAAGGTTTGTGGATGTTAGCGGACCTGGGGGTAAGCCTGATGGTGTAATTAACAGTTTTGACAAAACGATAATGGGCTCGCCTTATCCTGATTTTTATTATGGTATGACAAACCGGGTTTCTTACGATAACCTAAGTTTGACTGTAAGCCTTCAAGGCACCGAGGGTAATAAAGTTCTTGCCTTGGAAAGAGGCCAGTCATCTAATAATCGCGGAAGATTCAGGCAATTATCAATTATGAATGATTACTGGAAATCTGAACAACAGCCGGGTAATAACTGGGCTCCGCGACCAAACGATACTCCAACAGGTAACTGGCGCGGGGAGTATAGCACACTTTGGCTTGACGATGCCTCATATCTCCGCATCAATAACATTACCCTGGCTTATGTAGTGCCAAACCAGCTTATTCAGAAAGCTAAAATCAGTTCTGCAAGAGTTTACGTTAGTGCAAACAACCCATTCCTTGTAACTAATTACGTGGGCTTTAATCCTGATATAAGCAGAAACAGTAATCCGCTTACGCCCGGTAATGCCAATTATGATTATCCCCTTTCTAAAAGCATAGTAGTAGGATTAAACTTATCATTTTAATATACCACTTAATAAAATATACAATTATGATGAACAAGATATTTAGTGTGGGATTAGTAGCATTCCTTATGTTATTATCTTCCTGCAAAAAGAGCTTTATTGAGTTAAATCCTATATCTACCGTAAGTACCGACGCTTTATATAAAACCGACAAAGATTTTAAGGATGCTGTTATTGGAATTTATGGTATCTACCAAAACCAATACCAGAATATGTGGCTTTTTGGCGATATGCGCGGGGATGATTCGTGGGATGAATTGGTGAAGGGAACGGCCGCTGCAATGGACAACTTTACTATAAACAATGATGATGGCGTTATAAGAAGTACCTGGCTAAATTATTACAATATAATTAACCGGGCTAATACCCTTTTAACCAAAATTGAAGCTGCAGACTTAGAACTTGTAAAAAACAAGAATATATACATTAGTGAAGCAAGATTTCTTAGGGCGCTGGCATATTTTGACCTGGTAAGAATTTATGGCGACGTTCCCATGGTTACTACACTATTATCAATAGATGAAGCGTATAAATCAGGGAGGGAGAAAGTTGCAAAGATTTATGAAGAAGTAATCATAAAGGATTTACTTATTGCGGAAACAAATTTGCCTGCAAAGTTTTCAGGATCAGATATGGGCCGGGCTACTAAAGGTGCTGCTAAAACTTTTTTAGGAAAAGTATATTTAACCATACGCGATTTTCCTAAAGCTGAGGCTAAATTACAGGAAGTAACTACTATGGGTTATGCGCTTTTACCAAAATATAATGACCTTTTCGATTTTTCAAAAGACGAGCATCATAGCGAATATATCTTTGATATTGAGTATGAGCAGGGTTTAGGAGAAGGCAATTGCTTTACCACCAATTTTAGTCCTAAAGATCCCCCAACGGCTGCTTTTTATGGTGTTACAGGGGGTCAAAATGGAAACAACAATCCTCCCCGGTCTTTGTTTGCTTTATTTCCTGCCGGTGATCAAAGAAAAGATGTTACTGCCGCCGATGGTTTTACCGACAACAATGGTGTATTTCACCCGTTAATTCCAACTTCCAACGATGTGCAGACCTACACAAAAAAATACATGGTTCGGTTATTAGCCAGTTGCGACAGCAGGGCAAACTGGAAAGTCACCCGTTATGCCGATGTTTTATTGATGCTTGCAGAAGCCCTGAATGAAAATGGCAAAACAGACGAAGCTTTAAAGTATTTGAACATGGTTAGAATTAGGGCGGGTTTACAAGCTTATTCTAATTTATCGCAAGATGTTGAACGTGATAATATTTATCTTGAAAGAAGGCTGGAACTTTCGTTTGAAGGACATAGGTGGTTCGATTTACTTCGTACCGGACGTGCTTTGAATGTAATGGCGGGTTTTGGGATGAAACCTTATATGACAGTATTTCCTTTGCCTCTTAGTCAGGTTCAATTAATAAATGATCCTTCAATCTTCAAACAAAATCCAGGATACGATTAAAAAAAATAATAATTTTTTTCATGTAACATTTCACATTATTATTCTGATAAATTGTAATGTGTGATCCAGGCGATACAGGGAAATTTAAGGGCCGCCTTTTTATAACATTGATTTCGGGTGTACATTAAGACCCTTCAGTTTGAGTTTTAAGTTTAAGAAGCAACAGTAATATTATTAAAACCGTTCCTGAACTAATTCCATTTTTTTGTTCAGCGTTCAACTCTTTTTTAAATAACTAAAACACTATAAAATATGAAAGCAAAATTCACCATGTTGACCATGGTACCGGTGTTTATTTTTATGTTTACTACGGCTTTTACTCCTTTGTCTGATAATAAAGATGAAAAAAAACAGCCTGTCGAAGAAAAGGGGCAAACAGCCGTGAAGAGATATCTATATGTGGCGACACCGGGTATTAGAAATTACCTTGGGTATGGGGGGCATGGTATCCAGGTGTTTGATATGGACAACAACCATCGCTTTGTAAAATTTATTCCTACTTATGGGTTAAGAAAAGATGGAAATCCATCGAATGTTAAAGGTTTGGCAGTAAGCATAGCAACCAATTGCATTTACATTACCACATTGGAAGCAATGCAGTGCATTAATATAACTACCGAAAAGCTTGTGTGGGAAAAGGCCTATGAAGGTGGGGCAGATCGTTTGGCAATGTCGCCCGATGGTAAACTCATATATCTTCCTTCTTTAGAAAAAGAGTTTTGGACTGTAATAGATGCGAAAACAGGAGATATAATAAAAAAGATAGTAACTAATTCTGGCGCACATAATACTATTTATGGTCCTTCAGGAGATCATGTTTATCTGGCAGGGTTAAAGTCTACCTATATGAATATTGCAGAAACTAAAACGCACACAGTTGACAAAAAGGTGGGTCCTTTTACCGCAGACATACGCCCTTTTACAATTAATGGCTCTGAAAGTCTTGTTTATGTAACCATCAATGGTTTACTTGGCTTTGAAGTGGGTGATATTAATACAGGTAAAAAACTTCACAGGGTTGAAGTGCAGGGCTTTAATATTGGTGAAGTTAAACGTCATAGCTGCCCCGCGCATGGTATTGGGCTTACTCCGGATGAAAAGGAGCTATGGCTTTGTGATGGAGCCAATAACCGCCTTCATATTTTTGATAATACGGTAATGCCTCCTAAACAGGTTACTACAATTCAAGTACGTGATATGCCGGGCTGGATTACATTTAGTATGGATGGAAAATATGCCTATCCTTCATCAGGTGATGTAATTGATGTAAAAACCCGTAAAATAGTGGCAACCCTTGAAGATCAAAATTTTAATAGCGTACAAAGTGAGAAGATGGTTGAAATACAATTTTCCGGCAATAAAGCTATTAAGGCAGGTGATCAGTTTGGTATAGGAAGAGTAACTAAATAGTAAGTTTTTTTAGAAGCCAATATCAGTGATGAACCAGTTTGAATTTACATCTACCACATGATTAGGAATTTACATTTCTGATCATGTGGTCTTAACAAGCAATGGTTTGATGAAGTAAAAAATACCTCTTATTTGTTCAAACTTTATGGAAGGGCCACTTGCTAAACTTATTATCAACGATTAACAATCAAATTAATTTAAAGCTTTTAGTCATTACCTATTAACATGAAAATATTGTTTCCTTCAAGATTTGCAATACTCTTTATTTGTTTTATAACACTTTCGTTTTTATCGATTAATGCCCAGCCAAATAATGGCTCAAATAAAGAAATCAGAAGTTGGTATAACAGTCGTGAATGGTTAAATGGCTTGAAGCTTAAACCTCATAAGTCGGTTAATAAACAAGAATTTTCAAAACAATATCATTTGAACAAAATTTGGTGGGAGAAGGCGTTTTCTTACCTTAAGGAAACTGATCTTGCCGCATTAAAACCGGGTAAACATTTGATAGACGGTGAAAATGTATTTGCGACTGTAAGCGAAGGGCCAACAAAGGATCTTGTGCAAACAAAATGGGAAGCGCATAAAAAATATCTTGACATACATTACGTGATTGAAGGAAAAGAAAAGATCGGGATCGCTCCTGTTTCTTCAGCAAGCGTGTTGCAGGAATATGACAGTGCAAAGGATATAGCTTTTTATACTTCAAAAGGAAAATATTTCCAGTCGTCTCCAGGTACTTTCTTTATAGCTTTTCCTACAGATGCGCATCGCCCGGGTGTAAAGGCAAAAGGTTATGATAAAATAAAAAAAATTGTTATCAAAATCCGGGTGAGTGAATAGATGCATTGGTTCTATACTTCACCCGGTGCAAAGTGGTTTGGTTGAAAAATTTTAAACTTCTCCTGCTATTAAACTTACTGTCAGGAGTCTTTTTCCAATCAGTTTATTCGACAAATGAAATTAGTTTTTCTTGATACTTTAACTGTAGGTGAAATACCGAACATGTATTTGTTAGACCAGTTTGGTAGTGTTAGCTATTACCAGACAACAAGGCCTGAACAAACATTGGCACGGGTAAAAGATGCAGATGTAATCATTACCAATAAAGTGGTATTAGACAGAAACATAATTGAGCAGTCAACTAATCTCAAATTGATATGCATAGCAGCCACGGGCACTAATAACGTTGATAAAACCGCTGCCAATGAACGGGGGATTGAAGTAAAAAACGTGGCGGATTATTCAACAAACAGTGTGGCCCAGGGAACATTTGCTTTGTTGCTTAATTTAATTAATCATATAACATATTTTGATCAGTATGTTAAAGATGGAGGCTATTCACAAAGCGAAATATTCACCCATTTTGGAAGATCATTTTGGGAACTGCATAACAAACGTTTTGGCATTCTTGGCTTAGGCAATATTGGTAAAAAAGTAGCAACAATTGCCGAAGCTTTCGGGGCCGAAGTTGTTTATTATTCGGCTTCAGGCAGAAATAACAATCAACCTTATCTAAAACTTGAGTTGGAAGAATTTTTAAAAACATCCGACGTAATTTCTATTCATGCACCGCTGAATGAATACACCGCCAACCTTATCAATTACGAAAAGCTGATGATGATGAAAAAATCGGCCATACTTTTAAATGCCGGCCGGGGGGGAATTATACACGAGGTGGATTTGGTAAGGGCGTTAAATGAAGACCTGATTGCAGGAGCTGGTATTGATGTATATGAAAAAGAACCTATTGACCTGCAACATCCTTTTTTATATGTTAATAATAAAGAGAAGTTAGTCCTCACACCTCATGTTACCTGGGCAAGCATTGAAGCCCGCACATTATTAATGGAGAGAGTTGGACAAAATATCCGGGAGTTTTTTAAAGAAAAGAATACAATACAACTATAATGAAAATAAGAGCTGCGGTTTTGCGTCAAATGGGTATAGAACGGCCCTACAATCAAAGCAAACCTTTGTCCATTGAAGAGGTTGAGCTAAAGAAGCCCGAAGCAGGAGAAGTACTTGTTAAAATACATGCGGCAGGCCTATGTCATTCCGATTTATCAGTGATTGATGGAAACCGTCCCAGGCAGGTACCAATGGTATTAGGTCACGAAGCAGCGGGAGAAGTTGTTGAACTCGGGCCTGGAGTAAAAGACCTTTCAATGGGGGATCATGTTGTTTTTTCATTCGTACCAATTTGTGGACATTGCATGCCATGTATGACTGCCCGTCCGGCGCTTTGTGAAAATGGAGCTGCAGCAAATAATAAAGGGATGTTACTAGGAGATGGTATAAGGTTATACGACCATCAGCAAAAACATATTCACCATCATATGGGTGTATCAGGTTTTGCAGAGTATGCAGTAGTTTCCACAAAATCGGTGGTGAGAATTGACAAGACGTTGCCTTATGATATTGCAGCCTTGTTTGGATGTGCAGTGATGACAGGCGTAGGGGCAGTTATTAATACTGCAAAATTAATGTTGGGGCAAACCGTGCTTATTACAGGGTTAGGAGGTGTTGGGTTTGCGGCATTGTTAGGAGCCCTGGCAGGCGGAGCAAGTAAAATTATTGTAGCAGATATTAATAAGGATAAACTTGAAAAAGCATTAGAGCTTGGAGCTCACGAGGCAGTTGATTCTTCGGAAGAAAACGCATTAGAAAAAATAAGAGATTTAACCGGTGGCGGCGTTGATGTAGGGATGGAGTTTGCCGGGGTAGTACAGGCATTGGAGTTTACCTACAACGCTACAGCAAGAGGCGGGAAAACAGTAAGTGCAGGTTTGCCGCATCCCAGTAAACTGATGCAATTATCAGTTACTAAATTAGTAGCAGAAGAAAGAACATTACAGGGCTCTTACATAGGCAGCTGCATTCCTGCAAGGGATTTACCTGCATACATTTCGCTCTATCAATCAGGCAGGTTGCCGGTGGATAAATTGATGACACACAAGCTAAGCCTGAACGAGGTGAATGAAGGTTTTGAAAGGTTAGCGAAAGGAGATGCTATCCGGCAAATAATAACAAGTTTTTGATGAGTGATACAGGCCAGCTCATAACAAAACTATTTTGAAAAAAGATGCTATAAAAATATACCGTACAAGGGAGTTCCGATAAACCGGAATTGATATGACACAACAGGGGCTGCATAAAGAACTCCTGTTTGTTACCAAAAGACTTTTATAGTTTATGGCATTAGATAACATCATTTAAAATAGATCAAGTGCAGAAAAATAATCTTCTTAAAACAACAGCGTACGTAAATGGCAAGTGGGTGACTTCGGGCACCGGCAAAACCTTTGATGTTATAAACCCGGCCACGGGTGAATTGATTGCCAGCATTCCTGATATGAACCGGGATGACGTTCGTATTGCCATTGATGCGGCAAATGATGCATGGCCATCGTACCGGGTACTCACAGCAAATGAAAGAGCTGTCTTAATGAAAAAGTGGTATGCACTCATCCTGGAAAATAGGGAAGACCTTGCAATGTTAATGACATTGGAATGCGGAAAGGTATTACAGGAAAGTCTTGGCGAGGTTGATTATGGCGCATCTTTCGTGGAGTGGTTTGCAGAAGAGGCCAGACGAACTTATGGCGATGTTATTCCTGCTCCGACAGCGGATAAAAGGATCGTAGTTATAAAGCAATCCATCGGTGTTGTTGCCGCGCTAACTCCCTGGAATTTCCCGCTTGCAATGATCACACGCAAGGTAGGTCCGGCCCTTGCAGCCGGAAGCCCGGTAATAGTTAAACCGCCATCGGAAACGCCCTTAACGGGTTTGGCCCTTGCATATTTAGCAGAGCAGGCTGGTTTCCCCCCTGGTGTGTATAATACCGTAACAACAAGTAATAGCAGCGAGGTAGGTAAAGAGCTTTGCGAGAATAGAAAGGTTCGGAAGTTATCATTCACAGGTTCTACGCAGGTGGGTAAAATATTAATGAATCAATGTTCTTCTACATTAAAAAAGTTATCGCTCGAGTTAGGGGGTAATGCCCCTTTTATTGTTTTTGATGATGCTGATATTGATGCAGCAGTAAAGGGTGCTATCACTTCAAAGTTTCGTAACAATGGGCAAACGTGTGTTTGTGTCAATCGCTTTTTTGCACAGGATAAAGTGTATGAAGAATTTGTTACAAAACTAACACATGCGGTGGCTGCCTTAAAGGTGGGAAATGGCCTTGATAAAGATGTGCAGGTAGGTCCGATGATTAGTAAAAAAGGATTGGATAAAGTGAAACAACACGTGCAGGATGCAGTTGAAAAAGGTGCGTTGTTGTTGCAGGGCGGCAAACAGATGGAGGGCTTGTTTTATGAGCCGACTGTGCTGTCGGGTGCAACTTCGGAAATGATCATAGCTAAGGAAGAAGTCTTTGGCCCGGTGGCTCCTGTCTTCCGTTTCACCACCGAAGAAGAAGTTATAAAGATGGCAAACGATACGGAGTACGGCCTTGCCGCTTATTTCTACAGCAAAGATGTATCGCGTTGCTGGCGGGTTGCAGAAGCGCTTGAAAGTGGTATGGTGGGTATTAATGAAGGGGCTATATCCACGGCGGTGGCGCCATTTGGAGGGGTAAAAGAATCAGGGATAGGTAGGGAAGGCTCGAAATATGGGATGGATTATTTTATGGAAATAAAGTACCTGTGCTTCGGAGGAATCAAATAAAGATTGTGGTTATAAAGTTTGCTTAACAGGATTTTTTGGTACCTGGCATTTGGTTGTTAGCCGGGCATCGTTGTGGCTCCCCCGTCAGACTTGCGGGGTCACTCCCTTGTACAATTTGAATCTTTATTCAGCCGCCTTATCTAATACAACTAACACTCTAATACAACCAACACTATTTAAATAACACGGCATTTAATACCGGATTTGCTTAGCTAAAATTATAATAATGTTTCAGCGTTCCATTTTAAGGCAACTGCTCCAGGTACCCGTTATCGTAGCTGCTCTTGGTTACTTCGTTGATATTTACGACCTGCTGTTATTCAGCATTGTTCGCGTTGAAAGCCTTAAATCATTGGGCGTTGCCGAAGGAGATTTGTTGCACCAGGGTGTGTACCTGATAAATATGCAAATGGGTGGTTTGCTGATAGGTGGAATTCTATGGGGTATACTGGGTGATAAGAAAGGCAGAATTACCGTGCTGTTTTCTTCAATCTTAATTTATTCTCTTGCAAACCTGGCTAATGGGTTGGTAACAACTGTAAACCAATATGCCCTTTTGCGTTTTATAGCCGGTATTGGTTTAGCCGGTGAATTAGGTGTGGGAATTACGCTTGTAGCTGAAATATTGCCTAAAGAAATAAGGGGCTATGGTACCTCGTTGGTTGCCGGCGTTGGAATGTTGGGAGCTGTTCTGGCCTATGCTGTGGCGGATTATTTTCAATGGCGTGCAGCTTATTTTATTGGAGGTGGTTTAGGCTTGTTGCTGTTATTCATGCGGGTTAAAGTTTTTGAGTCGGGTATATTTCAGAAGGTAAAAGAACAGGCAGTGTCGAGAGGAAATTTCTTTCAGCTATTTACTTCCCGAAAACAATTTTTCAAATATTTGCGATGTATTTTAATTGGTATCCCTGTTTGGTTTGTTGCAGGTATTTTAATGACTTTCTCTCCCGAATTTGGTAAAGTGCTCGACCTGGGTGCACCTATAGTTGCTGGCAAAGCCGTTATGTGGGAATACCTCGGTTTAACAATCGGCGATATATGCAGCGGCATGCTAAGCCAGTATTTTAGCAGCAGGAAAAAAGTGGTGGTTTTATTTATTATGTTGGTTGGCATTTTATCAGCAGTTTACTTATTTGTGCCCCTGCAATCCACCACAATGTTTTATGCGCTCTGTGTATGTCTTGGTTTTGGTGCAGGTTATTGGGCTTTGTTTGTTACGATAGCCGCAGAACAATTTGGGACCAACATGCGGGCAACAGTTGCTACCACAGTGCCAAACTTTGTTCGTGGAAGCATTCTTATCATGACCCCGCTCTTCCTGCTTTTTAAAGAACAATTTGGATTATTGACTGGTGCAGGTTTACTTGGGCTTCTTTGTATTGTTATTGCTTTGGCGGGTGTATTGTATATGGAAGAAACCTTTGGGAAAGATTTGAATTTTGTTGAGGGAGAAGCGGGCAGTGATGAACTGTCGGAGTTTAGTTTACATACAGTTCCAATGAAAGCCAATTCATCTCGAGCTAAATGAAACGTCACATTTTGAAAGCGTTTCAAATGTTCAAAGTTAACCTGGTTGATTTTTTATTATACTTTACGCAGCATAAGAATGTGCAATGATTTTTTTTTTGCCAGACTGTATTGCTACTATTTTGCATCGTTGCGTCGCACTCTTTTACTCTTTGCTCAATATTCAGCAATGCACAAATTTACCCAGCGTGAAGTATAAAGTACAGGTGTCCGCCAACTGGCGGAAGGATGATTCATAATAGTGCAAAAGCTGGCTCCATAAAGAAGCCAATAGATTTAGATGACCCAAAAAATTACTCAGAAACAACGATGAAAAAACACATTCTTATTATTCCGGGCGATGGCATTGGACAGGAAGTAACTGCTTGCGGTAAAGCTGTCCTGGAGCAAATAGCTCTTGATTATGGACATGACTTTACGTTTGATGAAGCCTTGATGGGACATGCTGCCATTGAGGCTACAGGCAGCCCATTACCTGATGAAACGTTGAATAAAGCAAAGGCAAGCGATGCCATTTTATTTGGTGCGGTAGGTCATATAAAATATGACAATGATCCTACCTTAAAAGTAAGGCCTGAAGGAGGTTTATTGGGAATACGCAAAGGCCTGGGCTTATATGCTAACCTTCGCCCAATCATTTTATTTGATGAACTGCTCGAAGCTTCAAGTATAAAGCCTGAAGTATTAAAAGGAACAAACATTTTGTTCTTTCGTGAGCTAACAGGTGATGCTTACTTTGGCGAGAAAAAGCGCAGTGATGACCGTAACTCAGCTTCTGACCTTATGATCTACCACCGTTACGAAGTGGAGCGTATAGCCATAAAAGCGTTTGAAGCTGCCAGGACCAGGAATAAAAAAGTTTGCTCCATTGACAAAGCCAATGTTTTGGAAAGCTCCCGTTTATGGCGTGAAGTAGTGCAGGATGTTGCAAAAAATTATCCTGACGTAGAGACAACCCACATGTTTGCTGACACAGCAGCAATGCAACTAATAAAGAATCCCAGGCAATTTGATGTGATTGTAACCACAAATATATTTGGTGATATCCTTACAGATGAAGCTTCGCAAATTGCTGGTTCTATGGGCATGCTTGCCTCCGCATCCATTGGTGACGGAACAGGTTTTTTTGAACCTATTCATGGCTCTGCGCATGATATAGCCGGGCAGAATAAGGCCAATCCTTTAGCGTCAATTCTTTCTGTTGCATTAATGCTTGATATAAGTTTCGGACTGAAGGAAGAAGCCAACAGCATAACTCAAGCTGTGGCCGGGGTGCTAAAACATGGGTACCGGACCGGCGATATTGCGAGTGCAACAACTGATCGCAATAAAATATTAGGAACGAAAGAAATGGGAATGCAGGTGCTTAATTTTTTACAAAAGGCAACCGCAAATGAGGTTAAAATATTGGAAGAAGGGGCTTAAGCATTTAGTAGGTTGTTGGTTAATTGATAGATGTAAATCATAAAATTCGTTCAATGTCAAATCGTAGAGATTTTATGAAAACCCTCACTACCATAGGAGCGGCGGGAATGTTTTCATCGTTTACAAATGCCGGAAATTTGTTAATGCCAGCAGATGAAAAAGCAGGCACAACGGATTTAAAAAGCTTATTTCCTGAACCTGTTATTATGCGTAACATTGAACTGTTCAGTTTCGATAAGGAATACATACTTAGGGTGACAGCCGAAAACGGTGTAATGGGATCTACCCTGTGCAACCTGCGGATGCCCAACCTCGTTTCTTTATTGCATGGTTTAATAATTCCCCTGCTCATTGGCAAGGATGCCCGTAACATTGAAGAGCTCACTGAATATGTATATGTAACTAACAGTAACTACAAATATGCCGGTATGCCTTTTTGGAATTGTGTTGGGCATGTGGAAATTGCCATCTTCGATTTGTTGGGTCATATAGCTAAAAAACCGGTTAATCAGCTTTTGGGCAAACCAATAAAAAATGAAATTGATATATACCTTTCAAGTACCACCCGCGAAACTACCCCGCAGCAGGAAGCAGAAAACTTTCAAAAGCGGATTGAAGAAACGGGTGCAAAAGCAGTAAAATTTAAAGTGGGCGGACGCATGAGTAAAAATGCAGATGCTATGCCTGGGAGAAGCGAAGCCATTGTGCCTTTGATGCGAAAAACCCTTGGCGATAATATTACATTTTACGTGGATGCAAATGGATCTTATGATTTGGAAAACGGAATTAAAATGGCCCGCTACCTGGAAAGCCAACAGGTGGATATTTTTGAGGAGCCTGTTCCTTTCGATGAATATGAAAACACAAAAAAGGTTACGGATGTTTTAAAAAAAATGAGGCTTGCCGGGGGAGAACAGGATACCAGCCTTTACCGTTTCGGCTGGATCGCTCAAAACAATGCCATGAATGTATTACAGCCCGATCTTTATTACAACGGCGGATTTGGCCGTTGCCTGAAAGTTGCGCAATTGGCCAGGAAAGCTGGTTTAACCATTTCACCCCACAGTCCTAAAACCGATCCACAGGCTGCTGCTATGTTGCATTTAATGTCGTTGGTTCCCAATTCGGGGGGTTTTCAGGAATGGCACATCAATCCACCCAATCACAAAAATTGGTATTCTCCTCATTATGAAATAAAAAACGGAAAAATTGCCGTGCCCGCAGGCAACGGTTTGGGCGTAACATACGATGAAACAATTTGGTCGAAAGCTGAAATAATAAGATGCTAATTTGATGAAACGATTTTAAACCTCATATTAAACTTTACGCAGCATAAGAATGTGCAATGTTTTTTTTGAGCCAGACTGTATTGCTACTATTTTGCATCGTTGCGTCGCACTCTTTTACTCTTTGCTCAATATTCAGCAATGCACAAATTTACCCAGCGTGAAGTATAAGAAGGTTTTAGTAAAAGCGCACTGTTGGGTATTAAAGTCTGGAACCATAGATGGGTTCAATTATACTTAGTATGGCAAGTTTTTTATTTTAAGAATCATTTGGGTAACAAACATTGTGAAAGAAGATCCGTCATGCTTTCCGTCAGCCAACGGATCAGCATCCCCTTGAGTGAACTACAATGATCCAGGGGATTCCGAAACAAGTTGCCAATGACACTTTTTGAAACAGATTAGATGAAAAAGGCTTTTATATGATTAAACATTTAAAAATTAAAGATGATTTTATAAAAAAAATGACCTTGAAATTGAAGGACAAAATTCAATAGTTTGTACCCGAAACTTTTTAAATACCAAAACTAATACTCGCTTTTTGATACCAGTTATTGCATAAGGGACATCAGTCGGTTGGGTGCCAAGCGTAGCGTAGGCATTCCAAAACATGCGAAGCAGTTTTGGAAACAAGCGGGTGGAGTCCCGTTGCAATAACGAAGCCATGCGGCTTGAGCTTTGCTATGAATTGTTAGAGGTTTTGAAAACAATCTTCCTAATCCAATTAAAGGATTTATATAGTGTCAATTTCAAAGAACTTTTTTGAAACCCAAAAATTAACCACTCGCAATGACGGGAATGCTTAAAAACCCTATTGTAAGAAAAAGTATTTCAACACACAGGCGAGGCAATGCATCGGGGCTTTATATTGGTATTATACTTCCTGCCATACGAATTTCAGGAATGAGAGGATAAATGATAATCTTATACGTTCAAAGAATCTTCAGTATATAAACTATAGAAAGAAAAACTAATTATGAACTGGACCCAGATCATTGACCCCTTATCCAACATTGCCTTATCAGCCCTGGTTGCTGCAATACCCATAATGTTTATATTCTGGGCTCTGATAATAAAGAAATTGAAAGGTTACAAAGCAAGTTTATTAACGGCAATAGTTGCTGTTTTGGTAGCCATGCTTTTGTATGGTATGCCTGCAAAACTTGCTCTTTTGTCTACATTCAATGGCATGTTGTACGGTTTATTTCCCATCTGCTGGATTATTATAGGTGCGGTGTTTTTATACAACATCACCGTTAAGAGCGGCCAGTTCGAAATAATTAAAAATTTTATGGCTTCCATCACTACCGACCGGAGGTTACAGGCCTTACTTATTGCTTTTTCTTTTGGCGCTTTCCTGGAAGGCGCTACCGGTTTTGGTGCACCTATTGCAATTAGCGCTGCAATGCTTGTGGGGCTTGGATTTAATCCGCTGTATGCTGCTGGAATTTGCCTTATTGCCAACACGGCGCCGGTTGCTTTCGGAGCCATAGGCACACCAATAATTATTGCATCCAAAGTATCCGATATACCTGAAATGGCTATTTCCCAAATGGTCGGTAGAACACTGCCAATCTTATCGGTAATAGTTCCTTTATATTTAGTTACGTTAATGTGCGGCTTTAAAAAGGCAATGGAGGTATTGCCTGCAATTTTAGTTTCCGGAATATCATTCGCATTCTTTCAATGGTTTACGTCTAACTATATGGGTCCCATGCTTCCCGATGTAATTGCTGGTCTTGCTTCCATTATTTGCCTCATGCTGCTGTTAAAGTATTGGAAACCGAAGACTATCTGGCGTTTTAAAGAAGAGCCGCAACAAACAATCAGTACTGAACTTAAATATTCAGCAGGGCCGATTATCAGGGCGTGGTCCCCGTTTATTATTATGACCACTATGGTAATTGCATGGGGGCTGGAGCCGGTTAAAGCCGCTTTGAATTCTATCGGCATTATAAAATTTAATGTACCTGGCTTACAAAATTCTATGTTTATGCCTGATGGAAGCCCGCTTGTTATTAAAACTTTTGAGTTCAATTATCTTTCCAGTCCCGGTACTGCTTTATTATTAGCTGCACTTATTTCTATCCCTTTAATTGGGATGAATTTCAAAGCAGGAGCTAAGGCATACTTTTATACATTAAACCAGTTAAAATTTCCAATAATCACCGTTGCATCAGTTGTTGGTTTTGCATTCCTTGCTAATAATTCAGGCATGTCGAACACTATGGCAATGGCCCTGGCAAGTACAGGCGTTTTATTCCCTTTCTTTTCTCCAATACTGGGTTGGCTGGGTGTTTTTCTAACGGGTTCCGACACTTCATCAAATGCCTTATTTTGCAAGCTTCAATACTCATCTGCTAATGCTATAGGTGTTGATCCCCTGGTAACAGTGGGAGCAAATGCTTCGGGTGGTGTTACAGGCAAAATGATATCTCCTCAATCAATAGCTATCGGGTCTGCTGCTGTAGGTATTGTTGGAAGGGAATCTGAGCTTTTTCGATTTACGGTAAAACATAGCTTTATTATGCTGTTGGTTGTTTGCATTATCACTGTTTTGCAGGCTTACGTTATTAAATGGATTGTTCCGGAATATAAAATGATTGAAACAGCAACTGCAACGGCAGTTTCTAATGTTTCGGGCGGGTTTATTTATCTGCTGGTATTAGCCATAGTTTTGATTGTAATTATTTTAACCGTATTCTTTTTAAACAGCAAGAAAAAGAGGATTACTATACCAACGTAGTACAGAACAAGATAGTTATTGCGATTCAATGTCCTTTATTTAACAACAGTTTTAAGCAAAGAATGAAGGAGCAAAGGCACAAAGCTTCTCTTTTTCTTCTTTGCGTCTTTGCGTGAAATAATAAAGTGCTTAAATAAACGGCATTGATTGGTGATTATGCATTTTCGGGAGTACATTACTTTATTGAAAACCAATAACGATCACCCGGCTGAAATCTAATAAAGACCGTAATATGACCGTAGGACTTTTTATACCTTGTTACGTTAACCAGTTTTATCCTGATGCTGCAAAAGCCACCTTGCAATTGCTGCAAAAATTAGGGGTTGAAGTCATATATCCACCCAAACAAACGTGTTGCGGACAACCAATGTCCAACTCGGGTTTCGAACATCTTTCGCAGGGATGCAATGATCTTTTCATAGAAAATTTTTCAGCATTTGATTATATCGTAGCTCCTTCCGCCAGTTGTGTTTTGCATATAAAGGATCATCTTCATTCCGATAAAGATGAAGAGCAGGCTGCAACCATCAGGACTAAAATATATGAGCTGGTGGAGTTTTTAACGGATGTGCTAAAAGTGGAGAAACTCGATGCAGTGTTTCCTCATAAGGTGGGCATTCATCATAGCTGTCATGGGCTGCGCGGGCTTCATTTATCGCAAATGAGCGAGCTGAATGCTCCGCCATTTTCAAAGCCTAAGCGCTTATTGGATATGGTGCAGGGATTGGAGCAAATTACCCTTGACCGGGCCGATGAATGCTGCGGATTTGGTGGAACTTTTTGCGTTGCTGAAGAAGCGGTGTCTGTAAAAATGGGCAAAGACCGTGTGACCGATCATACAAAAAACGGGGCTGAATATATAACCTCGTCCGACCTCTCATGCCTTATGCACCTCGAAGGAATTTTGCACCGCAACAAAAGCACCGTTAAAGTGGTGCATATAGCCGAAATTTTAAACTCAGCATTATGAAGCAAGGCGCAACAAAAGACCACGCAGCTTTAGCAGAAGCTTTCATTAAAGATGAAGAGCGTGTGGACTGGCACGACGGGGCACTTTGGTACATAAGGGAGAAACGGGACATAGCTTCAAAGAAAATACCGGAGTGGGAAGCCTTGCGTGAAGCGGCATCTGCAATTAAAAGCAATGTAATCTCCAATCTCCATGACTACCTGCTCCAGTTTGAAGCAAATCTTATAAAGAATGGCGTAACGGTGCATTGGGCCGATAATGCAGAAGAGCACAATGAAATTGTGTATTCCATTTTGAAGGCAAAAGAGATCAGCCAGATGGTTAAAAGCAAATCGATGCTTACCGAAGAATGCAACCTGAATGAATACCTTGAAGAGCGTGGAATTGAAGTTGTAAATTCTGACCTCGGAGAATACATACAGCAAATTGACAATGAACCACCGAGCCATATCGTGTTACCATGCATTCATAAAAGGAAGGAAGAAATAGGAGAGTTGTTTCATGAACACCTCGGAACCGAAAAAGGTTTATCGGACCCTACGCTGTTGACCCGGGTTGCCCGTAAACATTTACGTAATATATTCAATACCCGCAGGGCTGCGCTTACAGGAGTAAATTTTGCCGTGGCAGAAACAGGCGAGTATGTTGTTTGCACCAATGAAGGCAACGCCGATATGGGCGCTCATTTATCTGAAGTGCAGATTGCTTCTATGGGCCTCGAAAAAATAATTCCCCTGAAAAAGCATCTTGCTGTCTTTTTAAGATTGCTTGCAAGAAGCGCCACCGGCCAGCCTATAACTATTTATTCGAGCCACTATAAAAAGCCACGCGAAGGGCAGGAGATGCACCTCATATTAGTGGATGCCGGCAGAACCCGCCAGCTTGGCCGTGCCGATTTCAGAGACTCTTTAAAATGTATTAAATGCGGTGCTTGTATGAACACTTGCCCCGTTTACAGAAAAAGTGGAGGCCTTAGTTATCATAACACTATTTCCGGACCGATCGGGGCTATCCTTGCGCCAAACCTCGATATGAAAAAGCATGCTGATCTGCCGTATGCGTCCACGCTTTGCGGATCGTGTTCAAATGTTTGTCCCGTGAAAATTAATATTCACGAGCAGTTATACAAGTGGCGGCAGGTAATAGTTAAAGAAGGTTATGCCGCCAATACAAAGGCCCTGGGCATGAAGGCTATGGCTTGGACTTTATCTTCGCCGGGCAGTTTTTCAAACGCAGGCAAAGCGGGAAGATGGTTTTTGCACAACATACCTTTTGTGGTGAATAATAAATTCAATCCCTGGTACAAACAGCGCGAAATGCCGGAGGGCCAAAAGGAATCTTTTTCGGAGTGGTATGAGAAAGAGGAGGGGAAGAAGAAAAAGCCCCAACCCTAAAGGGAGGAGAGTGTTGGTAACATGAATATTTTTTGGGTGATAGCCGTCATGCTGAATTTATTTCAGCATCCCCTGCGTTTCGGCTAACATTAACCAGAAGATCCTGACCCGTCGGCTGACGGACAGGATGACGAAATCTTACCTTAATGTCATTGCCCTTTTAGGGCGGGGAGATAGAGAACAAATATTATGAATACCAGAGAAAAAATACTTGAAGCGGTTTTAAAAAACCAACCACCGGCAACACTTTTGCCCGATGTAAGTGTGTTTAAAGGGGATTACGTCAACCCTAGTGAAGTAGGGAATTTCAAATTGTCACTTTAAAATTGCCCCGGCATTCATGCCGGGGATTAGGCAATGGAAATTTATTGGCTTTAGCCCAAAGGTTTTACAGGTCTACAAAGTAGGTTTGGCTAAAGCCGCATCATTTTTTTTATAAAACTCCCGGCATGAATGCCGGGGCAATAAAAAACCATAGACGACAATTTGGAATGCACCCTAATGAAGAAACTACCTTGAAACTCATAGCACCTTTTAGGGCGGGGCGATAGAGAACAAATATTATGAATACCAGAGAAAAAATACTTGAAGCGGTTTTAAAAAACCAACCACCGGCAACCCTTTTGCCAGATGTAAGTGTGTTTAAAGGCGATTACCATGATACCGTTCAAAAGTATATGGACATATTTAAGACCATTGGGGGGTCAGCATTTTTAGTTGCGGATATGGCCGAAGTTAAAGCCCTGATCAGTGAACAGTTTGATG
>JBBQVY010000011.1:0-45481 GCA_038211085.1 Chitinophagales bacterium
AACATATACCTTACCGGTAAAGGAGTTACCATTGTTGACCCAAATGGAAAAATTATTGAAAACATACCTATTGATGCTAAGTGGACTGCCAACGTGACTTTTGGGGGACGTAGAAAAAACATGCTTTTTATTACCGCATCAGAAAAAGTTTATAAGCTGGCCATGGAGGTAAAAGGAGGAAATTGATTGAAGAATTACGAGGTTATTTAGTAGACGGAGCGGCGATTAAAACGGTATCTTTTGGTTTGTTTGCCACAGGTTTGGTCTCAGTTATAATATTTGGAAAATCTTTACGATAAGAAATACTCACTCCCTGCCGGTTACGCCTTCCTACATCGCCTGAAGAAATATCCAGGTTGTTACGGCTAAAAATGATTGCCCTTAATCTTCTATCCTGCGTAAGTATAATTTCCACGGTAAGATCTGGTAACCACTGAACATTACCCAAAGCCTGGGAGGTGGAAGTGTTGCTACCCATTTTAAAGTCAAGATCGCCGCCAAAAGTAATAATGACTTTATTGTTGAATAAACCATAACCCAGCTTAAAGTTTACCTGCTGCCGGTCTATGTTGCTGGCTGTTACATTGCCACTAAACAAACTGGAGCTGTTGTACAACGAAGTGCTTACATCAAATTGCAAACTGCGGTCACCGGTTATCTTATACAGCAGGTTCGATACCACATTGTTCACTTGTTTTGAAATCATTTCGCTAATGGTATTAAAACCTAAGGTGGTAAAATTGCTGCCAATGTTTCTTCCTTCGCCGTAAGGCGCAAATTGTCCAAATACAATCAGGTATGTTACCTGTTTAAGCATTTCATTATCGTCTTGCTCCACCTTTGTTAAAAACTGGTTGAACGTCTCATCGTTTTTAACCTGTGTGCCTGTTGGAAAATCTAACCTAAACTTTATGGTTGGCTTTTGAAGATTATCGGTTAAGTTGGCAATTACATATACATCACCCTTATATCCCTGTACTGCACCACCAAGGTTTTGGTTACCAACCAGGTCGCCCAGTCTTACATTTTCAGCTACATATAAAGCTTCAATATTTATGCGGGCATTGTACGGATCACCGTTCCATTCAATAAAGCTGCCAGCATCTTCTTTTAAAATAAAGGGCTTTCTTATAAACGACTGAAAATTGAAATCGTAGCTACCCTTTTGAATTTCGTAGCGGCCATTGATGGTTAAATTATCGGTTGTACCTGCATGAATTTTTAGCCGTCCAAAGCCATTAGCTTTTATAATATCACCGGTAAGTTCATCCAGTATTACATCTATTTTGGCAAGTGGATTGGCTGTTAAGTCAAGGTCAACCACAATGTTACTTCCGCCCGACGTGCCTGGCAATTTCATCTCGGTACCATATTGCTTAAACACTATAAAATCTGCCTCGGCACTTTCCCTGGTGCTTGTAGTGGGTATGTAAATGTGAGAACTGTCAGTAGGCTCACCGGAAATTTGCATACGCATATTCTCCTGCGGGCCGCTTAACCTTAGTGTAGCCTTACCAATAGCAGTACCATAAAACTGGGCGTTGTCGTTGGCCTTTGTATCTATAAGCAACATGCGTTGCGTGCTTAGGTCAAAATCGTATCGAATATTCTTAAAATTATTCTGGTACAGTTTGCCGCTAACATTGCCACTATTACCAAACTTGTCTTTTATTTTAAAGTTTCCAAAGTCCATAACGCCTTCAGAAAATACAAAGTATGCGGAGTCTACCGTGTAGGTAACCTTTGTAAAATTTACAAACAGGCTGGCATCTTTTATTTTGATTTTACCCAATAACTCAGGGCTTTTAAAATTGCCATTCAGTTGTAATTCGCCGGTAGCCAAACCATTTATGTCTTTAAAAACAGTATTCAAAAATTTGTTTACAATGGTTATACGGGTATTATTAAGCTTAAAAGATGTTTGTAGCGGCCGGCCTATAGAGTCTTTTAAGTTATAGGAGCCATCAGCCGTGAAATTGTATAGGTCATTGGGAGATGAAATCTGAAAGTTTACCAATCCCGAACTTTTAGCATATTTGCCGCCAATGTCCACAGTGCCTATAGAATCATTGTCGAGCCTAAACTGGCTGGCTTTCAGATTTACATCTGCATTAAAATCTCCATAGAAATCGTTCAAAACAATTTGGCCACTTACCAGTCCTTCCAGTCGGGGGTCTTTAGTTATGAAAGGGGCAAAGTCGCTCAGGTTTAAATTAGAAAGTTTTACTACCAGGCTGCTTTGATCAAAATCACCATCGTGTTGTGTGCCTATTTCAATTACCTGGTCGCCCTGGGTAAACCTAACATTGTCAGCAGAAACAAAACGTTTGCGCAATACAATCTCACCTTCCTTTTCCAGCACCCATCTCTTATCATTAATTACAAAATTGCTTGGGTTAAACTTTACCCTTACGCCATCTGAAAGTGTTGTTACATCTGCATTTAAATTAAGCTCGTTTAACGTGCTGCTGGCCTTGGTTTGCAGGCTTAACTGCGATACATCTTTTTGCGATAAAATGCTGATTTTGGTATTGGGAAAAGTAGTACTGTCGCTAACCCTTACCTGTTCAATATCACCTAATAACTGCAGGTTATTAAGGTTACCTTTTCCTGTAAAATTTGCATTGGTAAATCCATACTTTTTATATGCGAAGTAGGGTATGTTGGCATTAAGGGTAAATATGGTATCGATGGTATTAATGTTGCCGCTTAAACTGCTGTAACTAAAACCGGTAATGTCCTTATTAATAAGCGGCGCATAATCCTCTACGTTTTTGGTGTTGACTGCAAAAGTAAACCGCTGATTTTTGGGTTCTGACCTGGGGGCATTTATGTAAGCCGGGTAATATTTGTGCAGAAATACCTGGAAACTTAAAGGAAGATCGAGAATGTTGTATATACCCGTAATGTTGGCATCAAACTCATTACTGCTAATGATTAAGGACCGCTGGTTGTTTACAAATTGAGAAAGAAGGGTGAGGGAATCTACATTGATACGAGTGCTGTCCTGCAACAATGAAGCATTGAATACTTTTACCGATCCCAAAAACTGGTCGATATTTTTACCGCTAAAATCAAGGTCGAATAAACCTGTAAGCTGGATATTTCGGTTGGAGAAATTCAGGTTTTTAAAATTACTTTCTGCAAGGTCGCCCAACACATTAAAGCGTGGCTGATCGTTGGTGAGATCTATTTTAACTGTAGTCGTAAGGTTTAAATTATCGTCATCAATTTTTACTGAACCATCAAACTGGCGGCGTTGAAAGGTTCCCTCAACCTGTATGTTTTTATAGTTGTAACCATTAAAAGCAAATTGTTGAAACCTCCCCATGAGGGTGGTTCTCAGGTTATTCAATTTAAAGCCACTGCCGTTAACTGAACCATCAAAAGACACAACACCTAATTGCGACGATTGAATAAATTTACCCAGGTTAAATTGCCTGGTCATGAGTTTACCACTGTAAATTGGAATGTTGTTTGAAGGGAGTTTGATGGTGAGATTGGTTGTAAATGCTCCGAGGTTGGTACTTAAATTACCTGCAGTAACAAACTGGCTGGTTGTTCCGTTAAACGATCCTGTAAACTGCACCTCACCTAATGAGGGTAAAGAGGGTGATGTAATTTTTGCCAGTGATGGAATAAACAAAATAGCATCGCGGTAATTGGTTTTAATGGTGCCCGAATTAAAAGCTATCAACGTATTTTTTATATCTGGTAAGCCTGTCATGGAAAGGTTTCCTTTTACATAAGTATTAGTACCGGCCTTTATAAAAAGTCCTTTCATATCCAGGTCGTCAACAGGACCTGTAGACGATCCCCAAATAGTTATTTTTTTATTCCACGCTTTAGCTGCCGGGGCAAAAAAAGCAAGATCATCACTGTCCAAACTAGCATCTGTAAACTTGATTGACATGGAAACCTTATGTACATAATCAGCAAAATCTTTATTGAAATCTTTAAAGTTCATTGCATAGTAATTCCGCAAATGACTTTTGGGTGTCACCAGGTCAAGCCGGGCAAATTCCATTATTTGTGGAGTAAGCCTGAAATCAGTTTTTAACCTTCTTAGTTCGAACCCGCTGCGTTCTTTGGTAGCGAGATCAACCTGGGCCTTAAGGGTATCTTTAATAAAACTAATGTTTCGCAAAGCCCCTGTAATCTTTTCGAAGCGCAGGTATTGCGCATCAAAATTTGCATAGGGCTCTCTCTCAGTAATTTTTTCATTTATGAAGGTGCCATTCTTAATATTGATCTTTCCAATCTTCAGCTCAAAGTTTGATGCATTGAAGTAATATCCTGTATCACGTTTAATAGCGGGGCTGCTTATAACCAGGGGTCTTAATCCCTTAAAACCAATCATGGCAATGTAGGGGCGATCAAGATCAAGTACACTTATGTTAAGCCTTTTATCAACCAAGCTAAAATTGTCAGCATCCAATTGCAGACTGCCTAATTTTACCAGTAATTTTTTACCCGTCCACAAATCATTTTGTACAAACTCAACCTTATTAAAGTCCAGCTTTTTCAGGTCTAATACCAGCTTGCTTTTAGTTGTTTTTTTAGGAGAAGCAGGAGAGAAGTGATCAATTAGAAACTGGTAGTTCCAAACAGAATCTTTACGCTGCAGGTGAATCTTTGCATCCTCAAGCCCTATAAATTTTAAGACAAGTGTATCCTGTAAAAAAAACCAGTCTGTAACCCGTACTTTAATGTTATTGGCATATAATAAAGTGTCTTTGGTTTGATCTCTAACCAAAGTGCCTTCAAGGTTCATACGGTTGAAAAAAGAAAAACTTACGTGCTTAATTCTAACCTCGGTATTCAGATCTTTTGAAAGGCGTGTGGTAACTTTTCCTACAATAAAATTTTGAACCAGTTCGGTTTGCAAAAGCAACCAAATCAATAACACTGTAGCCAGCAGACTTAGCAATACCCGGGCCGTTATAATAAAAAATTTCTTCAGGTTACGATTGATTAGAATGTTGTAAAAATAAAGAAACACCAGTGTAGCACAAATTCAATGATTCATTATACCCAAACAATAACAAAATGTAAAACGATAGGTAACCAAATAAAATTAAAAATGAATAACGAATAGTGAATAATAAAAAAGGGATCATGAACAATCCACCTGAAATAGTAGAACAACAAGATTAAAATCTTCAGTAACTATTTTGTTGCAGCGTATTTAAAACCCCGGAGAGTTTAAATAAGTCGTGGGGGGTATGCAAGGCATTTAAGATAACCCGGTTTATCTTACTACCTGATGGATCAGGGTATGCAAAAGATGAAATGATGATATTTTGTTTTTCGAAATATGCGGGATCCCAGTTTCTCTTTAAAACAAAAACAGGCAGGTGAGGATAAAAGCAGATACCTCCAATATCGCTGATGACGTTTATGAATGCAGCAATATTCTCCTGTAATTTTTTTAGTTGCAGGTTATAATAGTGTTGCCCATGCAAAAAAGCATACACCAATGCAGGCGATATAGCTGAAGATGCAGTATAAAAGGGTGAATCACGTAACAGCCGTGCTATCTTTTTACTGCAACTTACTGCTCCTCCATTTAAATGGAAAGCTTTGGATAGGGAATAAGTGATTACAACCTCAACATTGTGTAGCCTTGGTATTAAATGACTAATGCCTTCGCCTTCGGCACCCAGTAAACCAATTCCATGAGAATCATCTACAACAATAGTTAGGTGTTTGTCAGCATTTATCTCGTGCAAAAAAGAAAAATTAGCCACTGAAGCATGGAGGGGATTTACCCCATCCATAAAAAGTACAAAACTGTTGTGCCCGGAAAGGTTGATCGTTTTTAGAAAATGATTTTTCCAATCTTCGGCGGGCATTTGAATGCCGCACTGTATTGCCGGGTGTGTGTCCGGGGCTCTAAAAACATATTTATTATGTCTTATCAATAATTCGGCAATTGCCCTGCCTGCCAGGTATCCACTTGAAAAAGTAACCGTCTCTTCCTTATCTACCAAACGGCTTAACATGTATTCGAACGAGCGATAGAGTTCCAATTGTGTGTTGGAAATTCGGCTGCTTGGAAATACGATACCATATTGATCGATGCCTGCTTTTAAAAGGTTGCAAAATTCGGGCACATGGCTCATGCCCAGGTAGGAGTAACCGCTAAAGAACAAGCGTTCTTTGCCATCTATGTGTATGGTACGGCCGGGGCTTTCATTTAACTGGAAGCTCATAATCTACCAGGCATTGAATTATTAAACTCCCGGCTTTTATTTTTAGCAATGCTCAGGCTGTGCCATTGCTTATCCCTTATTATCTTTCCAATGTATACTATCTGGCCTACGTGATAAGGATAATGAGCCAGTTGCCTAAGCAGTGCATCAAACACAAGTAAGGGTTCCTTTCGTATGTAGATTGTATTTTCCAGGTCTTCTTCTTTTAGTGCTTCTATGGTGCTAAATACCTGGTGCCAACCCGTTTTCCAGAACGATAGTAAATCTTCTTTTGAGCAGTCCATCAGCTCAAATTCACCATCACGGTTGCGCCATTCTTTCTCTCCGTCTTCGGTCAAAAAATTGGTAAACCTGCTCATAGCATTGCCGTACATATGTTGAATAATTATGGCAATGCTGTTGCTTTCAGGAGAAGGTTTGTAAAAAAAATCGGCGTCGTTTAACTGTTCAAAAGTTTTATCGCCTAAGTCTTTATAAGTTTTAAACCGCTTAATAATTGCTGAAACAAACTGGTTAGGTAATGGCATGATGAGTAGATTAAGTGGCTAAAATTAAAAAATCCTTCTCTGTTATAAGAAGGATCTTTTATGTGCGGCAAAGGAGATTCGAACTCCCAAGCCCTTTCAGGCGCTACCACCTCAAGGTAGTGCGTCTACCAATTTCGCCATCGCCGCATTAAGGGTTGCAAAAGTAGGGATTTTTGAATTTCATTTTTCTCCCATGAAGTATAATAATCAGGTAAGAGCTGGAAAACAAAAGCAAGGCTGAGCCAGTATTTTAAAGAAAGATTTTTGGTACAAGCTTAAGTACTTCAGGCAGCATTGTTGTGTCACACACTTGTGCGGCATTAACCTTAATTCACTGGAAATTTTATATGTAGTTATTTATTTAATATTATTCTAAAGGTTGTGCCCTTGCCAGGTTCCGATTGCTTTACAAATATTTGGCCTTTATGGTACTGTTCCACTATGCGGCGGGTTAAGGTCAGTCCCAATCCCCAACCACGTTTTTTGGTTGTAAAGCCCGGCTTAAATACTTTAGGAATGTTAGATTTTGCAATGCCTTTGCCGGTATCAGTAACATCAATCAATATCCTTGTTGCCTCATCCTGAACCACCACGCCAATGTTGCCCTTACCTTCCATTGCATCCAGCGCATTCTTCAGCAGGTTTTCAATTACCCAATCAAAGAGGGGAGGCGATATCATAGCAGGTATATTGGTTTCGCCCCTGGTATCTAACGTAAACTGAACCTTACCGCTTGCCCTCTTTTTAATGTAAGAGATCATGTTGCTTACCAGTTCAACAATATTTTTCTCTTCTAACTTTGGTATGCTGCCAATTTTGCCAAAGCGATCGCTGATAAGCTTCAACCTATCAACATCCTTTTCAATTTCGGGTAATATTTTTTCAGTTCCATTGATGTCGCGAAGTACTTCAACCCAACCTTCCAGGCTGGTTACAGGGGTACCTAACTGGTGAGCGGTTTCTTTTGCAAGACCAGCCCACACCTGGTTTTGTGTATTTTGAAACCTGCTTTTTTGGGCTGTTGCTGTTATAAAAATGAATAGACCAATTATTAATAACTGGATGATTGGATAATATCGTACTTCTTTCTGCAGTTTACTTTCGCCATAATAATACCTGTTGGCTAAGTAAGGCCTGGGACTTATTACCAATTCAATTGGAGGATGCAGTTGTTTAAATTCTTCGAGCTTTTCAGTTAAGAAATTTTTGTTTGCAGCAATATCAGAAGAATCAATGTTCAGGTAATTATTGGTAATGCTGTCTTTTTCATTGGTCTCTATAATTGGGATATCATCGTTTTCCGTAGAGATTCTGCTTGCCAAAGTCAGGTCCGTTTCAGCAGTTGAATTTAATATGGTTCGTTGCGCAGCAACCCATAATTCAACTTTTTGTTTTTCTTCCCTGGCTATTTTTTTTGATAAATAATTAGAGTAAAATATGGTACCGCTAACAATTAATATGGCAATTAGGGCTAAAAACGACCTCCAGTTAATCCATTGTTGAATCATCTGTCTAAAATAGAAAAGCTTTCTGTTATTTTGACGCTTATAATTTTACATTGAAGTACGATCCCCTGGTAGCAATCGTTATTCTTAATTACAATGGAAGGCATTTCCTCCAAAAATTTCTGCCCTCCGTTCTTGCTTCAACCTACATTAATAAAAAAATAATAGTAGGCGACAATGCTTCTACTGATGATTCGGTTGAATGGATGGCCAGCAATTACCCACAGATTGAAGTAATAAAAAACATAGGAAACTTTGGTTATGCAAAAGGATACAACCAGGTATTGCAGCAAGTACAGGCTGATTATTTTGTGCTTTTAAATTCGGATGTTGAAGTTACCCCTGGGTGGATGGAGCCCATTATAGAGTTGATGGAATCCGAGCCTCTTGTTGCCGCATGTCAGCCCAAACTTTTAAGCTATAATAATAAAACCGATTTTGAATATGCCGGTGCTGCAGGAGGTTGGATTGATGCCTTGGGTTATCCTTTTACCAGGGGAAGGATATTTGATTACTGTGAGAAAGACCTTGGTCAATACAATGATACCAGCAAAGTTTTTTGGGCTAGTGGTGCGGCACTGTTTGTACGTTCAAAATTGTTTTTAGACTTTAAAGGGTTTGATGAATACTTTTTTGCGCACCAGGAGGAGATAGACCTTTGCTGGAGATTTCAAAGAGGAGGGTTTACCATTATGGCATGCCCGGCATCAGTAGTTTATCATGTTGGTGGAGGAACATTGCCTATAGGCCACAGGAAAGTGTTTTTGAATTTTAGAAACAACCTGGTGATGCTGGCTAAAAACTGGCCTCTTAGTGATAAGCTGTGGAAGATACCCATCCGGATTTTATTAGATGCTATTGCAGCGTGGAGAGCCATGTTTGCAGGTGACACCCAATTTTTTAAAGCTGTGTTGCAGGCTCACCTCGCATTTGCAACGTGGTTGTTCAAGCCCGGCACTTACCTTAAAAAGATCAACAGTAAGTCTCCGATTTTGCATGGTGTTTTTCAGGGCTCTGTTATTATCGCCCATTTTATAAAAAAGAAAAAAACTTTTGCTGAAATAGTTATTGAAACACAGTGATAATTTAATTGGTAGCCCTATTTTTGCACAGCAATTTTAACGTATGTCAAACGAATTACACGAGCACAATCAAAAGGATTTTAAATACAACTGGGTTAATTCTTCAAGATTTTTATTCTACGTTCACATATTTACTATACTGTCTTTAGTATTAGGTGGTTGTTATAAGATGTACGAACATCGTTACAAGGGTACGCCCGATGTAGAAGTGCCGGATAACACTTTATATACGCCAAAATACAAGTAGCCATTTAAAATAAAATTTGGTTGTATAGGCTGGATCATTATTTTTGCACTCCCAAATAAATAAACGGTTAACACTTTAAGTTTACGAAGGGATTTTAAAAAAAATAGTTCTTGTTTTTATTGCGAAAGTAGCTCATTTGGTAGAGCACGACCTTGCCAAGGTCGGGGTGGCCGGTTCGAGCCCGGTCTTTCGCTCTGAAATGATCCCGCTTACATGCGGGATTTTTTTGGTCTACCCGGGTGGTGGAACTGGTAGACACGCAGGACTTAAAATCCTGTTCCCCGCAACGGGAGTGACGGTTCAATTCCGTTCCCGGGTACGAAGCCTGAATTCTTTAAAGTTTTCAGGCTTTTTTGTTTTTATAATTAAGCGTTCTTTCCACTTCTGCTTTCTTATTAAACTGTCACGATTATTCCTCCTTTAACTTATTGATGATACTATATTTCCTGTTTAAAAAGCCATGTATGGCAATGGCAACAAACAGTCCGAGAGCACACACCATCGCCACTAACGCAATATTAAAATTAGCTTCCCACTGTCTTTTTGCAATAGCAACAAAAGCCCAAATACCTACCAGAGCAGCCTCTCTAAAATTTCGGCTTTTTATAAGGTAGATATATATAAATGTGGCAATGATAATCATTACGATTGTCCAGGTTTGAGGGGTAAATGGACCACCATTCCAGCCAATTGAAACAAGCCATGCGGCTATGCATGCAATGGTTGCCACCATGATCCACCCCAGGTAAACAACTATTGGCCACCAAACAAAAAATATTACACTTGCGGGTTTGTCATTTAACTCAAGCCTAAGTTTGTAAGTAAGTATTACAAGGCAGCAAAGTAGCATCAATATCACTGCTACAGACCAGCCAATTTCTTCATTTAGCCAGCAATAAATCCATAATGCATTTGCAAGATTGCTTATGAAAAACCAAACTCCGGTGTTCTTTACATATTCCTGCCGGGAAGTATTGTTAAGACTGGTCCATTGAAAAATTACAAAGGCTATCAGTAATAAAAAAATGACACCCCATATTGCAAAGGCATATCCCGCAGGTGCAAACAATGTATCGTATTTATGACTAATATCTCCAACGGAAACAGCAGAAAACACACCAGTATTAGATGCATAATTAACGAAAAGCATTATTGCTAATGTTACCGTGTTTACAAGAATGAGGAATAATGTCTTATTATTTTTCATGCACTTAAGTAAAATTTGAAACGAATGAATGTTCCTAAATCAGGTTGTTCTGAAGTGATAAGTATTCATCTAAATTAATGGTTTCTTCTTAGGCAGTTCCTTCATATTAAAACTCAATCTCAGGGATAAGTGTTATTGATTTTTGGCCTAATACTTGGTATTAGGTTGTTTTTGATAACCTTAAACGTATACTTTATGAACACGATTTATGTTATTAGCCTTATCCTTTTAGCCTCTTCTCTATTTATGCTTTTATACATCTCGGTACTCAACCACAAAGCAAATCATAAAATCAGCATTTTTTAACTAAGAAAAATTTATCGTATCCTGCACATGGTTTAAAAACTTTTAATTTTTAATGCCAATCCTTTGTGTACATCATGTAGTTTTCAAAATTATTTAGAAATAAGTATATTAATATAATTTGTATATGTAGTTTATTAATAATTATTTCTTTAAAAGAGTTTGCTTTAAGAGGAATCGTTTATATTTTGTCAGACCAACTTATTCCGTTAACATCAAACCCTACCAATATGATGGTCTACATTTCAATTTTTATGATAGGTTCTTCCATTTATACTTATTGGATCCTGGTTAAAAATCAAAAATCTGAATTTAACGATCAAATGCATAAACGCTAGAAATTATTTAAACCGTTTTTAAAAACCTGCTACTGACAGCAGGTTTTTTTATGTAAGTGGGGTCTCTTTTAATGAATAACGTTTGGATTAAGACGTTGAAGGGTGCATCCCAAATTGTCGCTGTTGGTCAGGCGACCAACAGCGGCGTAGCAGGCCGTTGGCGGTCGCCTGACCGCCAACTGGTCCCCATTGAGGTGCGACAATTTGGGATGCACCTGACGTTGAATTACAGGCACGAATATTCTTCCTTTTTCATAACTTACCAGTCAAATAAAAACCTGTTATATGAAAAAAGCATCTGATATTTTAGCCAGAAAAGGTACTGGAGTAATAACTATTTCAACTGATACAACTGTATTAGATGCTATCAAACTGATGTCGGAAAAAAACATTGGCTCAGTAGTAGTGGTTGAAAATGAACAGTTTGTTGGCATTATGACTGAAAGAGATTACTGCCGGAAGGTAATCTTAAAGGGAAAATCATCTACAGACACTATGGTTAATGAGATCATGTCAGTTGACTTTCCGCACATTGCTCCTGCAGAAACCATAGAACACTGTATGGAACTTATGACTTCTAATAATATCAGGTATCTGCCCGTGTTTGATGCTCATGGCCTATGCGGAATTATTTCGATGCAGGACGTTATTAAACAGACCGTACTTAAGCAGGCTGAAACCATTAACGAACTAAAGGATTACCTGCATGCAAGTATGTAAGTAATAAAAGTATTTTATACACTTATTTACTGCAAGCCTCTGTAATGGGATACATTTGTATCTCATTTTTAAAAATTTATTTCATGAACAGAAAGATTGCTGCCAGGTTATTGGTTGTTTTATTTGTTTTATTAAGCGGAAGTGTTTATGCCAAACACTCATCCACATATTACAAGGTTACTGTATACCATTTTAAAAATACAGACCAGGAAAAGCTGATTGATGCATTTTTGAAAGATGCTTATTTGCCCGGCTTACATAATAAAGGTCAGAAAAACATTGGGGTGTTTAAGCCACTTGCTAACGATACGGCAGCAGACAAAACGATATACATCATTCAATCGTTTAAAAATATAAAACAGCTTGCAAATATTGCAGAAGAAACATGGGATGTTTCAACTTATGGTAATGCTGACGAAGGTTACATGAGCGGCACTACAAAAAATCCACCTTATACAAGGATTGAAACTATGGTAGTGAATGCTTTCGATATGGCTCCACAGATGATGCTTCCAAATCTTACCACTCCTAAAAGTAACCACATTTACGAGTTTCGCAGCTATGAGGGCGCAACAGAAAAATTACACAACAACAAAGTGCAAATGTTTAACCAGGGTGGAGAAATTGCCTTGTTTAAGCGCCTGAATTTTAATGCTGTTTTTTACGGTAAAGTAATAGCCGGATCTCACATGCCTAATTTGGTGTACATGACAAGTTTTGAAAACAGAGAAGAGCGGGAAGCACATTGGAAAGCATTTTCTGCAGACCCTGAATGGAAAAAATTATCTGCAATGCCAGAATATCAAAACAATGTTTCAAAAAATGAAACTACCCTAATGAAGGCAGCAGATTATTCTGATTATTAATCGTCCAGCAATTCTTCTAATTGCTTCGTATAGTCAAAGCGCAGGTCTTCGTGTAACAGGAGGATCTGCGCTTTAATTTTTTTAAACTGGCTGGCTAATAAATTGGAGAGGGAAACACTTCTTCGTAATGGTAATTTTTTACCAAGCATTCCCTTGCAAAAATGAAGCAATAACTCTACTTCGGCCTGCTTTGAAGCTATGTGTTTACTTTGCTTGCTGATAGTTCTTAAGATTTTTCTCAAAGCTTTTTTTGCATGGTACAGGTTACCGGTTGGTACTGTCTCCATGTTATCATCAATCTCCTGTTTTACAGCGCTTGTAAACCCTCCGGGGTCATGAGCTTCAAACAGCAGGTAAGTCAATAATTCTTTATTTTCTTTCTTATATTTTGTTAATCTCAGGCACAAGTCTAAAACCTCTTTCGGAGGCAGGCTCATCAGCTCATTTTTTATATCGCTAATACTGGCAGTTCTCATATATTAAGTTATGCTTTACAGCCTGCAAACCTAAGTGCCATTTTAATAGGTCAGCCGTGTGCAAGCAAATTTGTAGGTTTTAAATCGTGACAGTTCTATGTTATGAAACTTTATTAGCAAAAATCTATTAGTCTTAGAAACTTTCTGAAAATGACTTTTTATTATACTGGCGTTGGTTTTTCATAGCATCATTGTTGCGTCGCAAGCACTTTATCAGTCGAAAAAAAATCATCTTCAGTTCCAAATGCAGAGTTGCTAACTAAATGTAAACAGCCTCTTAAACAATCTAAATGTACCAGCCCATGTTTGTTATCATTCACCATTAAATTTTTAGAAAGTTGAGTTAGTCTCTCTATTTTGGTTTTCGTCTTTGGTTGTCGGTAATCAATAGCTGTATTTGACTATTTTGCACACTGACCTTTCAATAATTCCTCACTATGAAATATTGCTTCTTTTTTGTTTTTATTGCTACATCAATTTTGTCCTTTTCACAAAGTTCACCAAGCCAATTAACGGTCGATAAAATCATGAGAGATCCAAAATGGATCGGGTCATCCCCGTCAGCTCCCTCTTGGAGTCGCGATGGCAAAACCCTGTTTTTCTCCTGGAATCCCGATGCCTTAATTTCTGATTCCTTGTATTACATCACTTCAGAAAATCATCAGCCTAAAAAAACTACTTACCAAATGCGTAAGATTGTTTTGACAGACAATGGAGTGGTGTACAACTTAGATAATACCGCATATACCTATACAAAAAATGGTGATATTTTTTATGCTGATATTAAAACAAACAAGGAACACCGTATCACCCAAACATCTGAGCAGGAAACTAATCCATCGTTTATTTTGCAGGACTCCAAAATTGTTTACAGGCGCAACTCAAATGTATTTGCCTGGGATATTGCCACAGGTTTAACCACACAGCTAACCGATTTTCAAAAGGGAAATCAGCCCCCGAAAGAGCCGAAAAAAGATTCACTAAACCGGCAGGAAAAATGGTTGGTAAATGACCAGCTTCAAAACTTTGAAGTGTTACAATACAGGAAAATGAAAAGGGATAGTTCTGCAGCAGCAACTAAAGCTTTTGGTGAAGAAAAGGAATTAAAAACAATCTATTACGGGGATAAAAATTTAAGTAATGTGGTTGTTGGCAATACTGGTAAGTTTATAACCTATCGTCTTACGAAGCCGGCAACAGATGCAAAAAATGCCATCATTCCAAACTATGTTACAGAAAGCGGCTTTACTCAGGATATAAATGGTAGAACCAAAGTTGGTGCACCTGAAGGCGTTAGCGAAACTTATCTTTTTGTAGCTGCTTTGGATACTGTTTTTCAAATAAAAACTGATTCTATACCCGGTATAAAAGACCTTCCGGATTATGCAAATGATTATCCTACTTATGATTCTTTGAAACGCAAACCAGCCGTTCGACAGGTGAGAATCGTGGGTCCTTTTTGGAACGAAGGGGATACGTACGGTATGGTGGAAGTGTATTCAAATGACAACAAAGACAGGTGGATAATGTTGCTGAATGGCAGTAGTGGTAAGCTTAGTTTATTAGACCGGCAACGCGATGAGGCATGGATTGGGGGACCAGGCATTGGAAGTTTTAATGGTGCAAACAATGATAGAAAGTGGATTGACAGTGTAACCTATTGGTATCAAAGCGAAGCAACAGGCTACTCTCACCTATATATCATCAATGTAAAATCCGGCATAAAAAAACAGTTGACAGAAGGTAACTATGAAGTTCAGGAAGTGCTGCTGTCTAAGAATAAAAAAGAATTTTATATAACCACTAACCAGGCTCATCCCGGAGAAAAACAATTTTATCATTTGCCGGCCTCAGGTGGAAAAGCTGAAAGAATAACTGCTTTAACCGGGGCTAACCAGGTAATACTTTCTCCGGATGAAAAGCAACTTGCCATACTTTTTTCGTATAGCAATAAACCATGGGAGCTGTACCTGCAGCAGAATAAGGCAGGAGCAAAACCGGAACAGATAACTAATAAAGCCCAGTCTGCAGAGTTCAAAACTTATGCCTGGAGGGACCCAGAGATCATCACCTTTATAGCCAATGATGGAGCTGTGGTGCATGCAAGATTATTTAAGCCGGCAATAGCTGCCCCCTCAAAACCTGCTGTAATATTTGTGCATGGTGCCGGATATTTGCAAAATGCCCACAAATGGTGGAGTTCGTACTTCAGGGAGTATATGTTTCACAATTTATTGGCAGATAAAGGTTATACAGTGTTAGATATTGATTATAGGGGAAGTGCAGGATATGGCCGGGATTGGAGAACTGGTATCTATCGTTTTATGGGGGGCAAAGATCTCTCTGATCATGTTGACGGAGCCAAATACCTGGTAGATAACCTTAACATCAACCCAAAAAATATTGGAATTTATGGTGGGTCATACGGAGGTTTTATAACCCTTATGGCCATGTTTACCAAACCCGGTGTTTTTGCCTCGGGTGCCGCATTGCGATCCGTAACCGATTGGGCACATTACAACAACGGTTATACCAGTAATATTCTTAACGAACCTTACAATGATAGCATTGCCTACCAGAGAAGCAGTCCCATTTACCATGCTGCCGGTTTAAAGGGTAATCTTTTAATGTGTCATGGCATGGTCGACGTCAACGTGCATTTCCAGGATATTGCGCGGTTAACACAAAGATTGATAGAATTAAAAAAAGAAAATTGGGAATTAGCTGTTTACCCAATGGAAGATCATGGATTTGTTGAACCCAGTAGCTGGACAGATGAGTATAAACGTATACTAAAATTGTTTGAACAAACGTTGAAGCAATAGCAAATCAAAAAAAGCGTGTTTGGTGTAGTTTTTATGTGTGATGTTCCTGAGGAATAACTAAATATAATGTAACTATTCCATGTGCCTGACCTTATCGGGATCGTAACTTTACATTTTACAAATAATAATATTCATGAGAAATAAGTACCAGTTTTTACTTTTTATCAGTGTTATAGTGATAGCATTTTCCTGTACTAAAGAAAATCGTGCACAAAACGAATCCGAAGTAATTAAAGAGTGGAGTGTAGGCATTAAAGCCAAAAATATACTGCCTGGAGTTGCCAACCGATCCGATACCGGTACTATTAATTTTCAACTTCATTCCGATAATTCAATTAAATATGAACTTACCATGAAAACACTATCGAATAATGATGTGCTTTCCGGCATTCAATTAAAAACTGGTGACCCGGTAACTAATGGAAATGTGATACTTGATTTAACTGCTACGTCAAAATTCCCTGCATCAAACGCCCTGGGAGGATTTGCTTATGGTGTGGTCACTGGCCTTAGACCTACATTGGTAGACAGTCTTAAAAATGATAACAATATGTTTTACCTGGAGCTAAAAAGCGTGCAGAAACCTAATGGCCTTGCCCGTGGCCAGTTAAACATGCGTGTTCAATTTGCCGCCGATATTACTTTAACCGGTGGTGAAGAAGTGCCACCTTCACCTACCTCTGCAGTAGGCCAAACCTGGTTAAGAATGACTGATGACCGCAAATTATTCAGCAGGATAACCATTACCAACAATGAGCCTAACGACGACTTTACAATGGCTCACATACACAGGGCGGCAATAGGAGTAAATGGTCCTGTCATTATTGGCCTGGCATCTTCTACTGCTGATTTTAATGTGAGTAAGAAATTTGATGTTGATTTGGCAACTTTCAATACCATAATAAATGATAGCCGTTTATATGTAAATGCCCATTCACAGTTATTTCCTGCGGGAAAAATTAGAGGGCAAATACGAAATTAAGACAGGAGATATTACCTGCCATAGAAACAGATTGATTGGAAAACGCAACATGCAAAGTGGTTAAGCGATGTAAGGAATTAAATTAATCTATCGATTACTACAATCATCAAAGCCTTGTAATTTTTGCGAGTACATCTGTGGTTGAAAAGCCTTGCACAATTGGGTTAATCACAACCCTGCCACCTGATGCCATTACCTCTTTAGCACCAACTATTTGTTCAAAATTATAATCACCACCTTTTACCAGAACATCGGGTTGTAAGGATGTTATTAAATGGAGAGGGGTATCTTCTTCAAATATAACCACTGCATCCACCATTAATAAACTGGCTAATAACAGCGAACGACTGTGTTCGTTATTAACTGGCCGGGAGTCTCCTTTTAATCTTTTAGTGCTTGCATCGCTGTTAACGCCAACAATCAGTATATCAGCTTCGCTTGCCGCTTGTGATAAAGATGCTATGTGTCCCTCGTGCAAAATATCGAAACAACCATTTGTAAATGCTATGGTTTTTCCTATAAATCTCCAGCGGGTAATTTCTTTTTGCAACTCAGCTAACTGGTAAATCTTGTGGGGTATGATGCTGGTTTGACGCATGTACTTTTAAATGTTTATTGAAGTAAGGAAGCAGCAGCAGGGATAAAAAGCCTACTAATATAACGATCAGGAATTGAGCCAACCATTGCAGGTTCCCGTTGGCGAGGGCTATCTCCCGGGCCACATGGTTCTTTTGTAATATCAGGGCAAGAAAAATTGCATACGACCCAAAACCTCCGGGAGTTAAAATCATACCAACACTGCCAAATGCAAGGGCTGCAATGGCAACATCAATACCAAGTTGTTCTGTACCGGCCGTAGCGTAAAACCCTAGCCAGGTGCCGGCAATGTATAAGGCCCAAATGCCTATGCTCGACAATAAAAAGGGCCATTTATGATGCAGGTGTTTAACACTAACCAAGCCTTCCCACACACCCTTTAGAACCAGTTTTAAAGAAACAATAAAACTTAAATGCCTGTTACGGTTAAGCCATGCACGAACAAAGGCAAGTACCAATAAAACCACCAAAACTACTATACCAATTTTTAAGATTGAAACAGATCCGTTTGCAGAAGCAAAGGCCATTTTAAATACCACCGCCGAATAATGCGATACTATATCGTATTGAAGGATAAACGCCAATAAAAACAAGAGCAATAAAAAAAGGATGTCAAAGGCACGTTCAGCAACAATGGTACCTACAAGTTTGTCTGCCGGTACTTTTTCGTAGCGGGCCAATATGGTACATTTTAGAACTTCGCCCAGGCGTGGTACTGCAAGATTGGCAAGGTAGCCTATCATCACGGCAAAAAAGGTATTTGCAAAAGTTGGTCTATAACCTAAAGGATACATCAGCATTCGCCACCTGTATGCCCTTAAAAGATGACTGGTTATCAGTATAAAAAATACAGGGATAATAATCCAATACTTTGCACTTAAAATGGCCTGTTTAAAAAAAGGCCAGTTCTTGTCAGGAATTTTATGCAAACTCCACCATACCAGAAATATGCCCAATCCAAGGAATAGCAGGTATTTTAAAATACTCAGGATTTTCTTTTGCATAGCTCCTTTGTGAAACTGCAATTTAATATAAAGGAAGTTGGAGAGAATGCTTTTAATCTTTACCAACAAGCCAACTACTCAAGCAGCATATTGTCTATAAGCCTTACGCCACCAATAGTTGCTGCTATCAAAACTATTTTTTTTTGATCCTTATTGAAAGTTTCTATTGGCCTCAATGTTTCAGCATTAACAACAGATACATAGTCAACCGAATCGAATCCATGGATTAGTAAGTACTGTGTTGCATGATCTTCCAATTGCTTCATTGGTTTTACAGTTATCTGCTCTTTTATAAATGCCAGCATTTTGTAAACAGACGCAGCCTTTTCAAGCTGTTCCTTTGAAAGTCTCATGTTGCGGCTGCTCTTAGCAACACCTGATGCAAGTCGTACAGTTGGAGCAATCATCACTTTTACATCGATTCCTTTTAGCACAATCATTCTTTGTATAACCAGGGTTTGTTGATAATCTTTTTGGCCCAGGAATAAAGTATCAGGCTCAACAATACCAAGCAGTTCCTCAACAACCTGGCATACTCCCTGGAAATGCCCGGGCCGGTGCGAACCCTCCAGTAAAAATTCGATTTCGCCAAGATCATATTTTGAAGATGCCTCAAAACCGCTGCCATACATCTCTCTAACCGAAGGAATAAACAGAACATCACAACCTGCCTGCTCCAGTTCTTTAATGTCCTCTGCAAGCGTGATTGGATATTTTTTAAAATCGTGAGGATTATTGAACTGGGTAGGGTTTACAAAAATGCTGCAGACAGTTAGATCAGTTAACTTTTTAGAAAGAGAAATAAGCGATGTATGACCCTTATGCAAAGCACCCATAGTTGGCACAAAGCCAGTGGCAAATCCCATCTTTTTTTGTTTAGCCAGGTATTTTGACAGGGCAGTGCTTTCTTTAAAAATGATCATTAAGCTAGTGTTTGGATAGGCAAAGGCTTACATATGTTAGTTTCAGGTAAAATTTTCTTACCTTCGCCAACTTATTTTTAAGGGCTAACGTGTAAACCTATCGGAATAATGTCAACAAAGAAAAGAATTTTATTTATTGCCAACGAAATGTCTCCCTATTTGGAGCTAACAGAATTTGCAGAGATCGTAAATAAACTGGCAATAAAAAGTAATGATACCGGTTTAGAAGTTAGGTGTATTATGCCAAGGTTTGGTACAATTAATGAGAGAAGGCATCGCCTGCATGAGGTTGTAAGGTTATCAGGAATTAATGTAAGTGTTGATAATGATGATTATCCCTTGCAGATCAAAGTAGCCTCTTTACCTAATGCACGTCTCCAGGTTTATTTTTTAGATAATGAAGATTTTTTTAAAAGAAAGTTTGTTTTTAATGACGAGAGTGAAAAGTGGTATGATGACAATGGATTGAGAACTATTTTCTTTTGTAAAGGAGCTCTTGAAACGGTTAAAAAATTCGGATGGCCTCCTGACATTATTCATTGCAGCGGATGGATGACCGGCCTTATTCCTTTATATCTTAAAACAGTTTATAAAAAGGAACCCGTGTTTGCAAATAGCAAAGTTATCTACACTATAGGTAGTAATACTTTTGCTGAAAACCTGGGAGCTGATTTTTCAAAACAGGCAATTATCCATGCCAGTCTAAAAGAAAAAGACCTTGATATTTTTAAAGATGCTACCAATTATGCGCTTCAGCGTGGTGGTGCTACTTATGCGGATGCAATAACCTTCGGCGCAGAAAATACTGACAAAAAATTGGTTGAAGAATTTAGTAAGGTAAAGGGTAAAAAGGTAATGCCTTTCAAGGGGTGGGATACTGATTTAACAGAGTATTTAGAATTGTATAACGACCTTGCTTCCAAGTAATAAAACCTCTTTTTTAATCTTATTTTAGGTGATGCGCAAGCCCATTTTTGTAGTTCTTTCCCTCCTTATTTTTTTTTATTCTTGCACAAAAATTGAAACAACTGATATCGGAAATGGCTTAATCCCTCCTATAGATGGCGTTAACGTAAAGGATACTCTTTTTGATGTTGTAACCAACAGTTTTATAGATGATGATATTACACGTATCTACAAATCGGACGAGCATATTATTGGTACCGTAAGTAACGATCCATTGTTTGGTACAACTGCTGCCTCACTTTTTTTTGAACTTAAACCAACATCATACCCTTTTGCTTTTACGGGCAAAAAAGATAGCCTGGTGGTTGACTCTGCAATACTTGTTATGAGTTATAAAGGGCTATATGGCGACTCTACTATTCCTCAATCGTGGAAGGTGTACGAGATGAATAATAAACTTGCTTTTAACCGCGCTTACCCAGCTGATACAACTATATCTGCCACTAAACTAATTGGTTCAAAAATAGTAGACCTAACTACATTTAATGACTCAGTGAACTATGGTTTTGAAAATGCAAGTAACCAGATCCGTATAAAATTGGATAATAGTTTTGCTACAAGGTTTATAAAAAGTTACGATTCAACTAACGTCTACAAAAGCGATTCGTTATTCCGGGAAAACTTTCCAGGATTTGCAGTCATACCATCTCCATCCTCCGGCAATGCTTTAATTAGGGTGAGCCTTATTGATACCAACACCAAGCTTTCTTTGTATTACAGTACACGTGTGGATGCTTCAGCTAAAAGAGATACAACGGTCTCTTATTTCAGGTTTAATGCCTCAGGCGATGTGGTAACTTCTGCAAGTGCAAATACTATTCATAGAAACAGAAGTGGTGCGCAGGTGTCCAATTTTATCAGCTCTGGTAAAAATGATAGTCTCGCCTTTATACAAACATCTCCCGGAACATTTGTAACAGTTAAAGTCCCCAACTTATCAAAGTTTAGAAATACCCTCATTCACCGTGCAGAACTCGTGGTTTACCAGGCTCCTTTTGATGTATACACAGACGGAGTTTTTGCAGCGCCACGTTATGTTTTATTGTCGGCTTACGACAGTGTTAACAAGCGAAAAATTAATATTCCGAACGATTATGAAGTTTTGCAGGGAGGAGCTAACATAAGCAGTTTTGGTGGTTTTAGAGATCAAAAACAATTGGCAGGTGTTGGAACGGTGAGTGCCTATTCTTTTTTATTAACCAGGTATGTACAGGGAATAGTTACCCGTCACGACTCCAGTTATATAATGCGCCTCTCCGCACCTTCAAACGATTCTCTTTACTACAAACCTCCATATCCCGTTGTTACTACAGGAGCACCTGCTTCCATAGCTCCGGGTAATGCAAACATCATAGGCAATGGAAGGGTACGGATATTTGGAGGATCTGCCCAGTTGCCAAAACGTATGCGCCTCCGCTTGATTTACTCAGAATTATAATTATCCTCTCTCCACTATATTTGCATTTTTTAAAAAATAATATAATTGATTTATGGCCTATTTGTTTACATCCGAAAGTGTTTCTGAAGGGCATCCTGATAAAGTTGCCGACCAGATAAGTGACGCATTAATTGATAATTTTTTAGCATTTGATCCTCAAAGTAAAGTTGCCTGCGAAACGCTGGTAACTACCGGGCAGGTTATACTTGCCGGAGAAGTTAAAAGCAAGGCATATCTTGATGTTCAGGAGATAGCCCGGGGTGTAATTCGTAAAATTGGTTATACCAAAAGCGAATACATGTTTGAAGCAAATAGCTGTGGTATTCTATCTGCTATTCATGAGCAATCTTCAGATATTAACCAGGGTGTAGATAAAATAAATAAGGAAGAACAAGGTGCCGGAGACCAGGGAATGATGTTTGGTTACGCAACCAACGAAACTGACGACTACATGCCTTTGGCATTGGACCTTGCACACAAATTATTAATAGAACTGGCAGCTCTCCGAAGAGAAAATAAACAAATTAAATACCTGCGTCCTGATGCAAAAAGCCAGGTTACACTTGAATATGATGACAACAATAAGCCGGTCAGAATTGATGCAATTGTTGTTTCTACCCAACACGATGATTTTGATAAAGAAGAGAAAATGTTGGAGAAAATACATGCCGACATCATCAACATATTAATTCCAAGAGTTAAGTCGAAGTATAAGAAGTATGCAAAGCTTTTCAACAACAACATTAAATATCACATTAACCCGACTGGTAAGTTTGTTATTGGTGGTCCTCATGGCGATACGGGGCTTACAGGCCGTAAAATTATTGTAGATACTTACGGGGGAAAAGGTGCTCATGGTGGAGGTGCATTTAGTGGTAAAGATCCAAGTAAAGTTGATCGTAGTGCTGCTTATGCCACACGTCATATAGCTAAAAACCTGGTAGCAGCCGGCCTTTGCGAGGAAGTTTTAGTACAGGTTTCTTACGCAATTGGCGTTGCTCAGCCAACTAGTATTAACGTAAATACTTATGGCACTTCTAAAGTTGACATGACTGATGGCGAGATTGGAAACATTGTGGCCGGAATTTTTGATATGCGTCCTTACTTTATTGAGCAGCGTTTAAAATTGAGAACTCCCATTTACAGCGAAACGGCTGCCTATGGCCACATGGGTCGCCAGCCCGAAATAAAAACCAAAGAATTTTTGACGCCTTATGGTAAAATAAAAACCATAAAGGTTGAGTTGTTTACATGGGAGAAACTGGATTACGTAAATAAGGTGAAGAAGGCATTTTCATTATAAAATTTATAGAATTGTAGATAAAACCTCCGGTGAAAATCACTGGAGGTTTTTTTGTAACTTGTAAAAAACCATTTTATGATTGCGTTCGAAAAAACTGTCACAGTTGATGAAGAGGGCCTTTTGGTCGTACAAACGGGTAGTCAACTTCAAAATAAAAAAGTGAGGGTTTTAATACTTGTTGAGGATGATTTGGATAACGAGAATACTTGGCTAAGTAGCATTAATGGAAATGAAGTATTTGATTTTCTAAATGACGAATGCGAAGATATATACACTATTGAAGATGGCAAACCCATTGAGAAATGAAATATAAGGTTGTATTGGTCCCCTTTCCATTTGATGACTTATCATCTTCAAAATTAAGACCTGCCGTCTGTCTTACCAATTGTATCGAAATATATAAATATGTTGTTTGTGCTTTTATAACCAGCAACATTTCTGTTAACCCTCAGATATACAACTTTTCTCAAATGACCCGAATTTTACCCTTACCGGCTTGAAAGTAAACTCAGTTATTCGATTATATCGTTTGGTCACAATACCAGAAAGACTAATATTACGTATACTAGGGGAATTACCCTTAATAACTATAGAAGAAGTTCACACCAAACTTAAACAGCTTTTTGAATTTTAAATAACTTCCCTTAACCTGGGAAGTTCTGCTGAAATGTTATTTGTAATCCAGAATAAAACTTCACTTATAATTTAAATTAATTTTTGCACTTTGAATACTTTCCGTCAAACCCGTCAGCAATACCGCCCTAAAAAAAATACACTTGTTATAGGACGCCAGCAGGTAATAACTGCTATGCAGGAAGGGCTCCAGTTAGAGCGCATTTACTTATCATCAACTATTCATGGCGAGGTGGTTGAACAGGTAAAAGAGCTTGCCTTGCAATGCCAGGTGCCCATAAATAAAGTCCCTGTTGAAAAACTTAACAGTTTTAATGTAACCAATCACGAAGGATGTATTGCTGTTAAGGCCAAAGTGCAATACCAGGATTTGCAGCAGGTAATTTCGTTTGTGGTAGAACAGGGTAACACACCTTTATTTTTATTATTGGATGGCATTACAGATGTACGTAATATCGGTGCCATTGCACGTACTGCCTTATGCTGCGGAGTGCATGGTATCATCATACCAGAGAAAGGAGTAGGGGCTTTAAATGAGGATGCTATCACCACGAGTGCTGGTGCATTGGAAAATATTGCCGTTTGCAGGGTAAATAGTTTGATGAAAGCTGTAGATGAACTCCATTTAAACGGCATAAAGGTTTTTGCAAGCGAAATGACCGCCACCACCAGCATATTCGATGTAAAACTGAATGAGCCATGTGCAATAGTATTAGGTAGTGAAGACAAAGGAATATTTCCGGCCCTTATCAAAATTTGCGATGAAACATTTAAAATACCCATGCAGGGCAATTTTGAATCACTTAATGTATCTGTAGCAGGGGGGATGATTTTATACGAAGCAATGAAGCAGCGATTGCAATCTTAAACATTAGTGAATGGTATATGTTTATTGGTTTAAAAGATGTAAAAGCAGTTTATGGGTTTAAGTAAAGTTTTATTGCTATCGTTTATCATTACCACATTTTTATCCTGTGGTCCCAAGCCGTCATCAGGTCAAAAATCTATATTAGCAGATAGTTTTTATACGTATGACAAACCATCACCCGATGGAACGGGCAAATTTTACCTGGGCCGGGAAATATCGCACGTAATGGGTGCTGCCGGCGCATCCTGGCTCGAAAGAGCCGAAAGGGAAAAGGAGGAGGGCATTAAACTCGTTCTTAAAAAATTACCCATTTCGCCTACATCTGTTGTGGCCGATATTGGTGCAGGTACCGGTTATTACTCTTTTAAAATGGCCGCACTAGTGCCCAAAGGAAAGGTTTACGCAGTAGAATTGCAGGATGAGCTAATCAGTTACCTTAACCGTGAGGCGCAAAGCAGGGGAACAAAAAATATTTCGATCATCAAAGGATCTGAATTATCTCCTAATCTGCCCGATACTGCCATAGACCTGGCTATAATGGTAGATGTATACCATGAATTAGCCTATCCTCACGAGATGCTCCAAAATATTTATAAGTCACTTAAGCCCGGCGGTAAACTCTTATTGTTGGAGTATAAAATGGAAGATCCTTCCATCCCTATAAAAACTTTACATAAAATGTCGGTAAAGCAGGTAGATAAAGAAATGAAAATGAATGGCTATCAAAACGCAGCCTACAGTGGCGACTTGCCTATTCAGCATTATTTGCTCTATCAAAAACCGCTTTAATCTTTGCGGTAAAGTATTCTGACTAATGGTACCCTTCACTTTTGCAAATATTTTTATTTTATCCCGAAATACTTACAAAAAATGTTGGCTGGTATATTTCAGACCATTACCTTTGCGCTCCCAATTAATAAAATTGGGTCCTGATTATGTCTCAAAGAATTAGAATCAAATTACAATCTTACGATCACAACCTGGTAGATAAATCTGCTGAGAAAATTGTGAAAACCGTTCGCAGTACAGGTGCTGTAGTTACAGGTCCTATTCCTTTACCTACACAAAAGAAAATCTTTACTGTGTTGCGTTCTCCACACGTAAATAAAAAAGCACGTGAGCAGTTCCAGTTGTGTACGCACAAAAGATTACTTGATATCTATACTTCAAGCAGCCGCACAGTGGATGCTCTAAGTAAATTAGATCTGCCATCAGGAGTAGAAGTTGAAATTAAAGCCTAACAACTTTAATCATCCTTAACCGGATATTAGTTCTTAAACATATCATCTCTCAATCGCACACAGGTACGAAAAAAGAGCGCTGATTAAAAATAAAAATTTGTCTGAAAGCTGCCATCAGCCCAGGACATCACATATGAACAAGCCCTTCGAGGTTTGTTTACTACCGGTACTTCCTCTCCCAGAACTTGTTCAGGGAAACAACGGAAAAGGTCGTTAGCAAACAGGGGATCGATTCCTTCCGATTTATAATCGGGAAAAGGAAGTCCCTTCAACATCGGGGCATAAACAATAAACAATGAAAGGTATTATTGGCAAAAAGATTGGCATGACCAGTATCTTTGGCACCGATGGAAAGCAGACAGCTGTTACCATTATCGAAGCTGGTCCCTGCACCGTTACCCAGGTTAAAAACCTGGAAAGCGATGGTTATTCTTCAGTACAATTAGCGTACGGAGATAAGAAAGAAAAAAACTCCACAAAGGCCGAAATCAATCACTTCGCTAAGGCCAACACCTCGGTAAAGAGGGTAGTAAAAGAATTCAGAAATTATTCAATAGAAAAGTCTTTAGGTGAAACCGTAACACTTGACATATTTGCCGAAGGCGATAGTGTTGAAATTGTTGGTACAACTAAGGGTAAAGGTTTCCAGGGTGTTGTTAAACGTCATGGTTTCCATGGTGTGGGCGAAGGTTCTCACGGTCAGCACGATCGCCAGAGAGCACCCGGTTCAATAGGTGGTTCATCTTATCCTGCAAGAGTATTTAAAGGTATGCGTATGGCGGGTCGTATGGGCCAGGATCGCGTAAAAATTAAAGGACTGAAAGTGGTTAAGATTTTCGCTGAAAAGAATTATTTATTAATCAGTGGTTCTGTTCCCGGCCACAATGGTTCCATCGTTTTAATACAGAAATAATATGCAAGCAGACGTTTTAGATATACAAGGTAAAGCTACCGGCAGGTCGATTGAACTTCCGGATGAGATATTTGGCGCCGAGCCTAACGAACATGTGATGTACCTGGCTGTAAAACAATATTTGGCTTCGCAGCGCCAGGGAACACACAAGGTTAAAACCCGTGCAGAGGTACAAGGTGCCAGCCGCAAATTGCATAAGCAAAAAGGTACCGGCGGTGCTCGTAAGGGTAACATTCGTAACCCTTTGTATAAAGGTGGTGGTACTATATTTGGACCAAAACCTCATCGTTACGATATTAAATTAAACCGTAAGGTTAAAGACCTGGCTAAGATCAGTGCGCTGTCATACAAAGCTCAGGAAAAATCAATTTTTGTAGTTGAAGATATTATGTTGGATGCTCCAAAAACGAAATCGTTTCTGAACATTGTTAACAGCCTTAATGTATCTGATAAGAAAGCATTATTTGTTGTAGCTGAATACGATGAAACACTTTATTTAAGCAGCCGTAACATACCAAACGCAGCCACAGTTTTATTAAGTGATGTAAATACTTATGAGATTGTAAATGCTGATGTTCTGGTGATGACTGAAAGTGCAGCAAAAATATTTAGTGAAGAGGAAGAAGAAGTAGCAGCACCATAATGTACTACAGCTTGCTGCAAACGGTTAGTAAATAATAAATTTTAAACAAGGTTCTCTTACGGGGGAACTCAGGAGGTAAATAAAATGAGACTCGCAGAAGTTCTGGTAAAACCGATACTTACCGAAAAAGCAAACGCACAGCAGGAAAAGCTAAGAAGATATGCGTTTAAAGTTGCCCGCAAGTCTAATAAGCTTGAAATTAAAAAGGCAATTGAAGAGTTTTATGGCGTAACTGTAGTGGATGTTAATACTACTGTTATTCCAGGTAAGAATAAAACCCGTTACACAAAAGCGGGTTTTGTAAAAGGTCAAAAGCCTGCTTACAAAAAAGCATTTGTAACTGTAGCCGAAGGCGAAACTTTGGACATCTACGGTAGCATCTAATTAGTAGTAAGTAATAAGTAAAACGAATGGTCTTTGCAAGACCGCAAATATTGCAAAACATATCTAAGTACTCAGTACTTGATACTAATATCTTAAACATGGCACTAAGAAAATACAAACCAACAACAGCAGGTACCAGGTGGAGAATTGGTAACGCCTATGCTGAAATAACAACCGACTCACCTGAGAAATCTTTGCTTGAAAAGAAGAATCGTACCGGTGGTAGAAACTTTCAGGGTAGAAGGGCTATGAGGTATATTGGTGGTGGTCACAAGAAGGCTTACCGTATTATAGACTTTAAAAGAGACAAGCAAAATATACCTGCGACTGTTGCAAGTATTGAGTACGATCCAAACCGTACGGCATTCATCGCATTATTAAATTATGCTGATGGTGAAAAACGTTACATCATTGCTCCACAGGGTTTACAGGTTGGTGCTACTGTTTTAAGTGGCGATGCTGTAGCTCCGGAGTTAGGTCATGCTTTACAAATGAAGAACATGCCTTTGGGTACTGTAATTCATAATGTAGAAATGCAGCCTGGACAAGGCGGTAAACTAGTAAGAAGTGCTGGTGCAAGTGCACAGTTAAGCAATAAGGAAGAGAAATATGCAGTGCTTAAAATGCCAAGCGGTGAGTTAAGAAAAATATTGATCAATTGTTATGCTACTGTAGGCGTTGTAAGTAACAGCGACCATAGTTTGCAGAGCATGGGTAAGGCAGGTCGTAATGTTTGGAAAGGTATCCGCCCACGTGTACGTGGTGTGGCAATGAACCCGGTGGATCACCCGATGGGTGGTGGTGAAGGTAGAGCAAGTGGTGGACAGCCTCGCAGCCGTACCGGTCAATACTCAAGAGGTCTTAAAACAAGAACTAAAGGTAAAGGAAGCGATAAATTGATCATTGTTAGAAGCAATGGAAAGAAGCTGGCTAAATAGTTGACAGATGACTGTTGACAGTTGACAGGAAGAAGATAATTGGTTGACAAGTTGAGTTGTAGAATAGTGAGGCAGGAGTACAAGTGAGTGACACAACGATGTAGAATAAAGAATAAACAGTTGGTAACGAAAATAGAAATCTGTAAATCAGAAATCAAAAATTAAAACATGGGTCGTTCAATTAAAAAAGGTCCTTACGTAGCAGCTAAACTGGAAGGTAAAGTGATGGCTATAAATGAAGGAAGTGCTAAGAAATCTGTTATTAAAACATGGTCTCGTCGCTCTACTATTACTCCTGATTTTGTAGGTCATACGTTTGCTGTTCATAACGGTAACAAATTTATCCCGGTGTATGTAACCGAATTTATGGTAAGCCATAAGTTGGGTGAATTTGCACCAACCAGAAATTTTAAAGGACATTCTAATAAGAAATCATAATGGTGTAAGGTAAACGGTGTAAGGTAACTGCCTTAAACCTTAAACCTCAAACCTTGAAACCTATATCATGGAAGCAGTAGCAAAATTGAGAAATTATCCAACTTCGCCTCGTAAAATGCGTTTGCTGGCGGATCTAATTCGTGGAATGGCTGTTGAAAAAGCCCTTGCAACATTAGAGCATCATCCAAAGCACCCTGCAACACCTTTGGGTAAGTTGCTTAAAAGTGCCATTAATAACTGGGAGCAGAAGAATGAGGGTACAAGTGCAGCTGATGCCAACCTGGTAGTGAAAACTATTTTTGTAGATGGGGCAAGAACATTGCGCCGTATGCGTCCGGCACCACAAGGTCGTGGCTACCGTATTCGCAAGCGTAGCAACCACGTTACTATTTTGGTAGATACTATAGCTGAAGTGGTAACTAAGAAATCAGGGGCTGCAAAAACTAAAGAAGTTTCAAACAACAATTCGTAAAACTTATATATCCAACATATGGGTCAGAAAACAAATCCTATTGGTGCAAGGCTAGGTATCATCCGTGGATGGGAAAGTAACTGGTACGGTAATCACAAAGACTACGCAAACAAACTTATTGAAGATCATAAGATCAGAACTTATCTTATGGCCCGTATTAATAAGGGTGGTATCGCTAAAATCGTTATCGAACGTACTCTTGGTAAATTAATAATTACCATACATACTTCTAAGCCAGGTATCATTATAGGTAAAGGTGGTGGAGAGGTAGATCGTGTAAAAGAAGAGCTGAAGAAATTAACCGGTAAAGACGATGTTCAAATAAATATTTTGGAGATCCGTCGACCAGAGCTGGATGCAAATATTGTTGCCGATACTATTGCCCGTCAAATTGAAAACCGTATCAACTTTAAGAGAGCTATTAAAATGGCAATCGCTTCTGCGCTTCGTATGGGCGCTGAGGGTATTAAAGTAAAAGTTGGCGGACGATTAGGTGGTGCTGAGATAGCACGTAGCGAAGAAATTAAATCAGGTCGTGTGCCATTACACACCTTCCGTATGGATATTGATTACGCAAACGTTTTTGCCCTTACCGTTTATGGTAAAATAGGTATTAAGGTTTGGATTTGTAAAGGCGAAGTTTTAGGCAAGCGTGAGCTAAACCCGAATTTTGTTGGTGGTAAAGATGCCGGTACACCAGGTGGTGAAAGAAGAGATAATCGTGGTGGTGGCGATGATAGAGGTGGATTTAGAGGTGGTGACAGAAGAGATAACCGTGGTGGTGGCGGTGCTGGTGGTGGTGGAAGGGATAACCGCGGTGGCGGTGGTGGCGGAAGAAGATAGGAGAGCCAGCCCCTAAATCCCCCGATGGGGGACTTTGTAAACGACTTTAAATAATTGAATGGTTGGAGCTTAGGTTAAAACCGAACCCCAAACCCTGAAACTTGAAACTATAATAAGATGTTACAGCCGAAAAGATCGAAGCACAGAAAAATGCAGAAAGGCCGCATGAAGGGCGACACTAAACGTGGAGCTACCCTGGCCTTTGGATCGTATGGTTTAAAAGCAATGGACTCTGTATGGCTTACTAACCGCCAGATCGAATCTGCCCGCCAGGCAATGACGCGTCACATGAAGAGAGAAGGTAATGTTTGGATACGCATATTTCCTGATAAGGTTATTACACACAAGCCTGCCGAGGTAAGGATGGGTAAGGGTAAAGGTAACCCCGAGTATTGGGCAGCTGTAGTTCAACCAGGTCGTATTCTTTTTGAAGCCGATGGTGTAAGCGAAGAAGTTGCAAAAGGTGCTTTTGAGTTGGCTGCACAAAAACTGCCAATCAAGACAAAGTTCATCATCCGTAGGGAATTACAAGCATAGGTTTTAGGGTAAGTACCAATCAACCTACCTGGGTATATAAAGTTGAAGATTGATTTTCATTTTATCCCGTTAGCTATCGGGACACACATTTTCAAATAAGTAACAATGGCTGATAAGAAAGTAGAATTTAATAAGAGCCTGAAAGAGATCAACGAGAGTGATCTGAAGGCACGCATACAGGAAGATGAAATGCGCCTGAAAAAGCTTGAATTTGCTCACGTGATTTCTCCTTTGGAAAATCCCATGACCATTAGAGCTTTGAGAAAGGACGTGGCACGTTTAAAAACTGAATTACAGAAAAGAAAGTTAGGCATCTAACTATAAATAACAGTCATCATGTTAGAAAGAAATTTGCGTAAAACAAGAACCGGCGTGGTTAGCAGCAATAAGATGGATAAAACCATTGTTGTAGCAATCGAAAGAAGAGTAAAGCATCCGCTTTATGGTAAGTTCGTAAAAAAGACTACTAAGTTTCATGCACACGATGAGAAGAACGAGTGCAGCATCGGGGATCTTGTAAAAATTATGGAAACCCGTCCGCTTAGTAAAACAAAGCGTTGGAGATTGGTGGAAGTGGTTGAGAAAGTGAAGTAAAATGCCCCCTAAATCCCCCAAGGGGGACTTTTGAACGGCTTAATTTATACAATAGATTTTTAAAAGAACCCTCCTTTGGAGGGCAGGGAGGCCCTTAAAATGATACAGCAAGAAAGTAGATTGAACGTAGCTGATAATAGCGGTGCCAAAGAAGTTTTGTGCATACGTGTATTAGGTAACTCCGGTCAGGACTATGCAAGAATAGGCGATAAGATTGTGGTAACTGTTAAGGATGCCATGCCTGCCGCCGGCGTTAAAAAGGGTACTGTTTCTAAAGCAGTAATTGTTCGTACAAAGAATAAATTACGCCGTAAAGATGGTTCTTACATTCGCTTTGATGACAACGCGGTTGTATTGTTAAATGCTTCTGATGAGCCAAGAGGTACGCGTATTTTTGGCCCCGTGGCAAGAGAGCTTAGAGATAAAGGATATATGAAAATTATTTCCCTGGCACCGGAAGTATTATAGTGAGTGGTGAGTTGTGAATAGTGATTACTGACAACTTCCGAGATAAGCTGAAAAAGAACAGGACGTACAAGTGAGTTCCGATGGATCGGAATTGTGATAGCACAACGATGTTTAATAGAGAGCGTAAGCTTGAAAAATAAATAAAAATGACTAAGAGATTTAAACCCAAATTCAGCATCAAAAAAGGCGACCAGGTGGTGGTTATTGCCGGCGATGATAAAGACCTGAAAAAGCCCCGCACAGTGCTGGAGGTTATTTTGGAGAAAGGTCGTGTTGTTGTTGAAGGTGCAAATATTGTTACAAAGCATACTAAGCCTAGTGCCCAAAACACTAAAGGTGGTTTGGTAAAAATGGAAGCTAGTATTAATATTAGCAACGTAATGCTTTGGGATGCAAAAGCGGGTGCTGGTACTAAAGTTAAACGTGACCGCCAGGAAGGTAAATTAGTTCGTATTGCTAAAAAATCAGGGGAGGTAATCAAATAATGGATACTACTACATATGCTCCAAGATTAGCAGATAAGTACAAGAAAGAGGTTGTACCTGCTTTAATGAAAAAGTTTGGATATAAGTCTGTAATGCAGGTGCCTAAACTTCAAAAAATTTGTCTTAACCGTGGCGTTAATGGTGCAGTTACTGATAAAAAACTGGTTGATGTTGCTGTTGAAGAACTGACAACTATCTCAGGTCAGAAAGCTGTGGCTACTATGTCAAAGAAAGACATCTCAAACTTTAAGTTGAGAAAAAACATGCCAATTGGTGCAAGGGTAACCTTGCGTGGCGTTAAAATGTACGAATTCTTAGATAGGTTGGTATCTGTTTCATTACCTCGTGTGCGTGACTTTAAAGGTATAAATGACAAAGCTTTTGATGGGCGTGGTAACTATACCCTGGGTGTTACTGAGCAAATCATTTTTCCTGAGATTGATATTGACAAGGTTAACAGGATTACCGGTTTAGATATCACTTTTGTTACCTCTGCCAATACAAATGAAGAGGCTTATGAAATGCTGAAGGAAATGGGTATGCCATTTAAAGGTGCAAAGAAAGAAATTCAAGAATAATTTATAATGTCTGATGTTGGATGTCTGGTTCGAAGGTTTTCAATCAGGTCTTAAAATCAGGTACCACTAAATCAGAAATCAGAAATAAAAAACTATGGCAAAAGAATCTGTAAAAGCCAGGCAAAGAAAGAGAGAGAAAATGGTAGCTAAATTTGCTGAAAAGCGTGCTGCATTAAAAGCTGCAGGCGATCGTGCTGGTTTAGATTTATTACCAAAAAATGCCTCTCCGGTTCGCTTAAAGAATCGTTGCCAGTTAACAGGCCGCCCAAGAGGTTACATCCGTTATTTTGGTTTATCAAGAAACGTGTTTCGCGACATGGCATTGCAAGGTAAAATACCAGGTATAACCAAAGCAAGCTGGTAAAAATGTTGACTGATTGTGTCGGCAGAAAGTAAAAATTATTATTTAAAATTTTATTCCAATTATCCCGCTTGATTGCGGGACGTAGGAGGGCAAAATTATGGTAACTGATCCTATAGCAGATTTTTTAACACGAGTTCGTAATGCACAAATGGCTAACCATAGAATTGTAGAAATTCCGGCAAGCAATTTAAAAAAACGCATTACTGAAATCCTTTACGATAAAGGATACATTCTTAAATACAAGTTTGAGGATGATAATAAGCAGGGTGTTATAAAGATTGCTTTAAAGTACGATGCTGCAACCAAAGTACCGGCTATCCGTAGCCTGGAAAGAGTTAGCCGCCCGGGTCTACGACAGTACTCTAAACCAGAGGATTTTAAAAGAGTGAAGAATGGTTTAGGTATTGCAATCATATCTACCAGCAAGGGTGTTATGACTGATAAAGAAGCAAAAGCAGGTAATGTTGGCGGAGAGGTTCTTTGCTACGTTTATTAATATTTTGACCTGGTGAAATTGAAAATGGTTTCACCTACAGGTTTTCACTATGGTTTGATGTGATAATTTAAGTTCTCTATACGGTAACTGAACACTGTCAAATTCTACATTTTCGAAAAATATTTTTTAAAAGTCAAATTAGTATTATGTCACGTATAGGTAAACAACCGGTGGTTCTAACCCAGGGAGTTACAATTACAGTAAGTAAAGACAATCTTGTTACTGTTAAAGGCCCAAAAGGAACATTAACCCAACAGGTTGACAGAGACATTAAAGTAGAACTGAAAGACAATGAAGTGTTGATTACACGTCCTACTGACCAGATCCGTCACCGTGCAATGCATGGTTTGTATCGCTCTTTAATCAGCAATATGGTTAAGGGTGTTACCGATGGTTTTAAAAAGCAATTGGAATTAGTGGGTGTAGGTTACAAAGCTGTAAATGCTGGTAATGTTCTTGATCTTGCCTTAGGATTTTCTCATAACATTATTGTGGAAGTGCCTTCTGAGCTTAAAGTAACCACTGAAACCTTAAAAGGTCAAAACCCAAAGATTTATTTAGAGGGAAGCGATAATCAACTTTTAGGTGCAGTTGCTGCTAAAATTCGTAGCCTGCGTAAGCCTGAGCCGTACAAAGGAAAGGGTGTTAGATACTCTGATGAGTTTATACGTAGAAAAGCTGGTAAGGCTGCAGGTAAATAAGTCAGCCCCCTAAATCCCCCGAAGGGGGGACTTATCAAAAAGACCTTAATTTTCCTCTTCCCTTTGGGGTTGGGGGCTAATAAAATAAAAATGGATAAATTAATAAAAAGGCAGAAAATCAGGTATCGCATTCGTGCTAAAATATCTGGAACTGCAACTAAGCCACGCCTTTCAGTTTTTAGAAGCAATGCTGAAATTTATGCCCAGTTAATTGATGATACCAATGGTACCACCCTGGCTGCAGCTTCTTCAAGAGAACAAGATATTGTTGCCCAAAAGGTTCCTAAGGTTGAAAAGAGCAAATTGGTTGGAGCATCTGTTGCCCGTAAAGCAACTGAATTAGGCATATCAACATGCGTATTCGATAGAGGTGGTAACCTTTACCATGGCAGGATTAAAGCCGTAGCTGATGGTGCAAGAGAAGGTGGCCTTCAATTTTAATCATAGTATTTTAAATTTTGATTATATACAATGTCAAAAGCAATTTTAAATAAAGTAAAAGGCGGAGACCTGGAGCTGAAAGAAAAGGTAGTATCTATTAACCGTGTGGTAAAAACTACAAAGGGAGGACGCACATTCAGCTTTTCTGCTCTTGTTGTGGTGGGTAACGAAAAAGGTGTTGTTGGCCATGGTTTAGGTAAAGCAAAAGAAGTTCAGGAAGCTATTACCAAGGGTATAGAAGATGCTAAAAAGAACCTGATTAAAGTTCCTATTATGCATGGCACTATCCCACACGATCAATTGGCTAAAGAAGGAGCTGCAAAAGTTTTGATTAAGCCTGCTGCACATGGTACTGGTGTATTGGCAGGTGGTAGCATGCGTGCTGTGTTAGAAAGCGCTGGTTTAACTGATGTATTGGCTAAAAGTTTAGGTTCAGCTAATCCGCACAATGTGGTTAAGGCTACTTTTAAAGCGCTTGCTTTATTAAGAGAACCCATCCAAATTGCCAGGACAAGAAACATTGGTTTAAAGAAAGTTTTCGGAGTTTAAATAATGTAGCAAGACGAAAGTGGTTTAACTACAACGTCTTCTACCAGATTATACATTTATTAATGTGAGGGTAGCACCGATTTTATCTTGCTACTTGCTACTAAAATCTCACTACTTATTATGAAACGTATTAGAATAACACAGGTTAAAAGCGGTATTGACAGAAATGAAACAGCTAAAAGAACTTTGGTTGCTTTAGGTTTGCGCAAGATGAACGCAAGTGTAGAAGTAGAAGCTACCCCTCAAATTTTGGGTATGGTTAGGAGAGTTGCTCACCTTATTAAGGTTGAGGAAATGCAATTTGTTGAGGCTAATTTATCCGACTTAAAGGCTTAACAAAGCCTCAGGCAAAAAGTCAAAATCGCACTTTTTAATTTTGACTTTTTAATTTTTAATTATTAAAGCGAGGGGATTGAACCCCGTTAAGTAAAAATCAAATAGAATGAAATTACATACATTAAGACCAGCAAAAGGAGCCACTCACAAAGAAAAGAGACTTGGCCGTGGTGAAGCATCTGGTAAAGGTGGTACTTCAACAAAGGGTAATAAGGGCGGACAAAGCCGTGCCGGTTACAAAAGCAAAATGGCTCACGAAGGTGGTCAGATGCCAATTCAGCGTCGTTTACCTAAGCGTGGATTCAAAAACATAAACAGGATTGATTATAAAGTATTGAACCTTGGCCAGATCGATCAATTGATTGAGAAGTATGGTTTTAATGAAATCAGCCCGGAGAATTTGTACATCAATGGCTTACTTGCTCAAAATGATCTTATTAAAATTTTAGGTAACGGCGAGTTGAAATCGGCGGTTACTTTTAAAGTAAATGCAATAAGTGAAAAGGCAAAGGCGGCGATTGAAGCTGCTGGTGGCAGCGTTGAAATTGTCAAGTAATTTTAACGATATTTGCCGGACGCATCTATGATGCGTCTTTTTGGTTTTAGCGATTAACACCCACAACAACAGCATCTAGTGAAAAAACTTATTCAGACACTTAAGAATATTTGGACGATTGAAGAGCTGCGTAGCAAGATTATTGTTACGCTGGCATTGGTGTTTACCTACCGTTTGGGAACACACATTGTTTTACCGGGTATGAACCCAAACCTGCTTGCATCGGCCCAGGCTAATGCCTCGCAAAATGGTTTACTTGGTTTGTTTGACACTTTTGCAGGAGGTGCCTTTTCGCAGGCCTCCATTCTTGCATTAGGTATCATGCCCTACATCTCAGCTTCTATTTTCATGCAATTGATGACCATTTTAGTTCCTCAATTACAAAAGGTGCAAAAGGAGGGTGACAGTGGTCGTAAAAAAATCAATCAATGGACCAGGTATCTTACTGTTATAGTTACGGCTTTCCAGGCAAGTGCTTATGTAGCCTACCTTAATGGTCCCGGTTATGCTGAAGCAATTATTCCTGCCTACAAATCTTACTTTGCTATTTCAACTATATTAACCCTGACTGCAGGTACTTTATTTGTTATGTGGTTGGGCGAAAAGATACAGGACAAAGGTTTAGGTAACGGAACTTCTATTATAATCATGGTAGGTATTCTTGCACGTTTTCCACAGGCACTTATACAGGAGTTTGGTGCAAAGCAGGCACGTGGTGGTGGTGGATTGTTGATCTTCTTAATAGAGATCGCCATCTTTATAGCTATCGTAATGGGTATTATTGTTTTGGTGCAGGGTGTTAGAAAAATACCAGTTAATTATGCCAAGCAAATTATAGGCAACCGGCAATTTGGTGGAGCACGCCAGTTTTTGCCAATGAAAGTAAACATGGCTGGTGTAATGCCAATCATCTTTGCCCAGGCAATTATGTTCTTACCTACTTTATTTTCATTTACCAATATAGAAGCGGGTAAGGGTATAGCTAAAGTATTTGGCGACCACAGTAACTTTTATTACATGTTGGTATATGCCGTAATGGTAATTGCTTTTACCTTTTTATATACTGCTCTTATATTTAATCCAAAGCAAATGGCTGAGGATCTTAAAAGAAATAACGGATTTATTCCCGGTGTTAAACCAGGTCAGCCAACTGCCGATTACATTGGTGCTATAATGGATAAGATTACATTGCCAGGCGCGGTATTTCTTGCATTCGTAGGTATTCTTCCCGGTTTTGCACAACGCCTTGGTGTTACTTCAAGTTTCTCGAGCTTTTTTGGTGGAACTTCATTATTGATTATGGTGGGTGTAATTCTGGATACCCTACAACAAATAGAAACTCAATTATTGATGCGCCAGTATGATGGACTTATGAACAGTGGAAGATTACAGGGAAGGCAATCAATCTCTCCAGCCTCAGTTTAAAGCGGTTGGAATCACAATATAACTGAACCTGCCTGGTAACCACGGGCAGGTTTATTTTTTTAAATGAGTAGAATTAGAAACATGATATTTTATAAAACTGACGCCGAAATTGAATTAATGCGCCACAGTTGTTCTCTTGTAGGGTTAGCTATTGCTGAAGTTGCAAAAATATTACAGCCCGGTTCAACTACCAGGCAGGCCAATGATATAGCCGAACAATTTATTCGCGACAATAAAGGCGTTCCTTCATTTTTAAATTATCGTGGTTTTCCCTACACTGCCTGTATATCGGTGAACGATGCAGTAGTTCATGGTTTTCCCAATAACGACATACTTAAAGAAGGTGATGTAGTATCAGTTGACATTGGGGTATTTAAAAATGGGTTTCATGGCGATAGTGCTTACACATTTGCTATTGGCGAAGTTGGTGAAGATGTGTTGAAATTAATGCGTGTAACAAAAAATTCATTATATAAAGGCATTGAAAAAGCTGTGCAAGGGAACCGCATTGGCGATATAGCTTATGCCATACAGGATTATACTGAAAGGGAACGTGGATATGGTGTAGTTCGGGAATTAGTGGGTCATGGATTAGGCAGAAGTCTGCACGAAGATCCCCAGGTACCCAACTTTGGAAAACGTGGTAATGGTCCTAAGCTTAAAGACGGAATGGTAATAGCTATTGAACCCATGATAAACTTAGGTGTAAAAGAAGTTTTTTACGATGAAGATGGCTGGACTGTCAGAACCAAAGACAGGAAACCTTCAGCCCATTACGAACATACTGTATGTATTAAAAGAAACAAGCCTGAAATTCTTTCTTCTTTTAAAGAAATTGAACTTGCAGAAAGAGCTAATGTAAATCTCAATTCTTCGTATCTTAATTAGAATTTACAAATAGCTTTTAGTAATAATGGATTTAGTTACAGCCATGATCAACTTGCCTATCTTGTTTAGGGGGGCTATTTTTTATCAAACAGAATTTTCTTTCCTGATTAAGACCCATTCTTAATAAGTTGAAAGTAGCCGCTATAAGTTATTAAAATTAAACTCTCGCATCATATTTTTATTGCTTTCTCTTTTAATTTATTGTCTTAAGCAAAATTTAAAGTGTTAAAAATTTAATAATTCTTTATATTTGGAGTTGCCCGAAAGAAACGATTGCCATGCTTAATTAAATATGCGTGGCTTTTTGGTTTTTTAATTTCAGGCTTTTTTTAACTACAAAACTATTGCACATGAGAAAAACGATTTTGTTCGTTGTGACTTTTTTATTTTTGTGTTTTGCATCTTATTCGCAAGGGACTATTACAGGAAAGGTCATTAACAAGACAACCAGAACTCCTTTAGAAGGAGTAACAATTTCAATTAGGGGTGGAGCCTCTGCAGTTTCTTCGGCTGATGGAAGTTTTAGTATCAGGTCTTCAAAAAGTGAAGAAAACCTGATCATTACTTCTATTGGTTTCGAGCAACAATCAATAAAAGCCAAAGCCGGCCAAATGGTTTCAATTTTACTGAATGAAGATGTTAAAAGCTTAAGCGAAGTAGTTGTGACAGGTGTTGGTACAGCAACCAGCAAAAAGAAAATTGGTATCTCCGTTGAATCAATAACGTCAGATAAATTGCCTGCTACTCCACAAGCTTCTATCGACCAGGCTTTGGTGGGTAAAGTTCCGGGAGCACAAATACAATCGATGGACGGTACACCTGGTGCAAAAGCTAGTATCATCCTGCGTGGGATCAATACCATTCAGGGAGGTACCAAACCTTTGATTTTATTGGATGGTATTGAAGTGTATTCAACAGACATTAATTCGCTTGATTTAACCAGTGTTGAAAGGATCGAGATTGTACAAGGTGCCGCTGCTGCTACTCTTTATGGAGCCCAGGGAGCTAACGGTGTTATCCAACTTTTTAGTAAGAAGGGGAAAAGTGGACAATTGAGTATTAACCTGAGCTCAAGCTATAGTAGCGACAGTTACATAAATAGTGGTGATGTACATAAGGCAAGGTTACATAGTTACCTTACCAATGCCAATGGTGAAGTGGTTAGTTCTGGTGGTGTAGTTGCTAAACTTGATGAAAATGGCATTTACCAGCAGCCAAGATTTGCATTTTCTGCAGGCGCTTTTCCTTCGGCCCAGCTCAACCCCAACAATATTTATAACAAATCGTACGACAAGAACCTAAAGTACTATGACCATTTTGACCAATTATTTGGAAATGGATATTCATTAAACAACTCATTAAATATTGCAGGTGGTTCAGAAAAAATTGATTTTAGTTTTGGGTTGTCAAATAACCACCAAACCAGTACTATACGTAACAATGGTTATGTAGATCGTACCAATTTTACAAGCAATGTAGGTGCAGAAATTTTCAAGAATTTCAAGATTAGGTCAATCACTGAGTTAATCTATACCAAGTCAACATTGAATCCTTACTTTACCTCTGGTAGAAACAGCGTGTTCGAAATGTTGAACACCTCACCTTTCTACGATTTAAATCAAAGACTTCCAGATGGTACACTACCCTTTTATTTAGGCAACGATAATTCTACCCACAGTGTAAATGGATACAATCCTAATTATTATTTCGACTATGTAAACGGCAAGAGTAATAAAGTGGATATTTTCCAAAATTTCCAGGCCAATTATGCTTTAAACAAGTTTGTTGAATTAGATGCCAAGTATGGTATCAATCATACACGCGATGATGTAAACTGGTTGTATAAAGACCAAAGCCAAAACGTAAATGTTGCTTACGAAAGCGATTGGGCCAGTCAGTACAATGGCGCAGATCCGAATGGAGAGATAGATAAATTTGATTACAAAACTACCTTTCAAAACTTTTTAGGGTCTGTCTTTTTTAGGACAGATTTTATGAAGGATTTCAAAAGTAAACTTCCAATTACAACCAGTACACAACTTTCGTACGATTACAGAAAGCGCCAGTTTTCTCAGTACATAACACAGGGTAGCCATTTACAACCATATGCTGTTTACAATTTAAATCAAACAGCTACACAGAGTGTTGTTTCTGACTATGTAGAACCTTTTGTTACTTATGGTTTTTTAATAAATCAAAAAGTTGACATTGGTGATTTTGCAGGTTTTTCTGCAGGTGTTCGTAGCGATTATTCATCTGCTTTCGGACGTGGTGCAACTGCTGCAACTTTCCCCCGTGGCGACGTGTACATCAGGCCTTCTTCATTCGATTTTTGGAGTGCAAACAGGATGAATGATGTTGTAAAAGAATTCAAGATCAGAGCTGCTTATGGTGAAGCAGGTATACAGCCAGGAGCGTTTGACAGGTATGTTACATTATCTCCTAAAAACTTGGGCTCCGGATTGACATTCACGTATCCATCTACAGTAAACAATTCGGCATTAACGGTGGAGATTTCAAAAGAGTTGGAAATAGGAACTGATTTGACCTTTGCCGCTTTAAATGGTAACTGGTTTTCTAATATTGCATTAAGTGCAACTTACTGGACAAGAAAAGGTACCGACGTTATTTATAACGTGTCAGCCGTTCCAAGTTCAGGAGCCATCACCAATAAAAACAATGCAATCTCCTTATCATCTAAAGGATTGCAGGCATCTCTAAATTTGGGCATCTATAAATCAAAGGATTTCAGGTACGATCTAACAGTAAACTTCAGCAAGCAATCTTCTAAGATTGACAATATTGTCGGAGGCGACATCATCCTTACAACCAATGCAGGTTCTACTGCACTTGTATTAACAGCAGGACAAAAAATTGGACAGATCTTCGGTTACAAAGCCTTTACAAGTCTTGATCAAACAAAAAAGGATGGTACACTTTATATCAGCAAAGCTAACCAGGGTAAGTACGAGTTAGTTAACGGGTATGTAGTTGATACTGCATCAAAAGTTATCCAGTTCACTAACGAAACCTATCCACTAGGTACCGGTACTCCAAAATTTAATATGTCTTTCATTAACTCTTTTTCTTACAAAGACATTATTACCCTTGGCTTTCAGTTTGATTGGGTAAATGGAAATTACCTGTATAATCAAACTAAGGAGTGGATGTACAGGGATGGTATCCATAGCGATTATGATGAAGCAGTTACTATTAATGGTGTAACTGCCGCTTATTCTCCATTTCATCGTAGTGCATACTCAGCTATTTTTGGAGCTCCAAATGGCGCAGGACGTAACGGTACTAAAGATTACTTTCTTGAAGATGCATCGTTCGTTCGTTTAAGAAACGTTTCATTGGGAATTGACATTTCCAGAATATCGCCTATTAAATATTTTAAAAGAGCCCAACTTGTTTTCTCGGGCAGAAATCTTTTGACATTCACTAAGTACACCGGTTTCGATCCTGAAATTTTTTCTAACTCAAATGCTTACTCAGCTTTCGACAGGGGAATTGATCATAACTCAACTCCAAATACCAAGTCATTTCAGGTAGGTTTAAACTTTGGGTTTTAATCGTATTAAGGAACCTAACTATTTACTTAATTATAATTATTAATAATGAAAACATTCAATTATAAATTACTTCTCATTTGCAGTATGTTACTCAGTGTAACAGCTTGCAAAAAGCAACTGGATGTACAAAATCCAAATTCGCCTACCATCCAGGATGCAAAAACTGAATCAGGTATCATATCCCTGGCCTCCGGTGCAGTATATCTTAATGGTTTTAATGTGGTATTTAATGCTGGCCTAAACCAGTTAGGAAGTGGATTTTTCTATACGGGTTTTGCCTACCAGGAGTTGTTGGCAGATGTAATCAGTGCATCAGCATCCAACCAAAATATAAACGTTATCAATCTACCCGAATATGTAGTGTTGGATAATGGTACCAAGGTTGCTACAAACTCCAGCCAGAGATCAACCATCAATGTTACCAATACCCGTAGTAACCGTTCTTCTAATTCGTTGTATTACGAGTGGGCATACATGTATAACCTGAACAATGCCTGCAACAACGTTTTGTCTGTGTTACCCGATGTTAAGTTTACAGGTGATGCAGCAAGCAAAAGAAAAGCCATTGAAGCATGGGCGTATTGGTGGAAAGGGTATGCGTATTCAAGAATCGGTTCCATGTATTATGCTGGTGTAATTAACAGCACAACTTTTAGTGTTACTGCCAATTATGTTACACATGATGCAATTATTGCCGAAGCAAACAAGAATTTGGACCTGGCAAATACGGCACTTACTGGTGTAGCAAACGCTGGCGATTTTTTAAGCATTGTACAAAAACTGATCCCCGATTTTGTGCAAACAGGTAAGGGCGGAGCGCCAACACCGGCAATGTGGATGCACACCAGCAGCACCATGAAAGCAAGAAACCTTATGGCCAATAAGTTGGTAAGTGCAATGACAAGTGCTGACTGGAATACTATTCTAACTTTAACTAATGCAGGTATCACCAGCAGCGATAATGTATTTACTGCCCGTACTACAACTATCAATGGTTTTATTTCAACTACAGGTAATGTTACTGCAATGTCAACGGGTAATACCGCTACATTCAGAATTAGTGAACGTTTTATCCAGGAATATAAATCCGGTGATCAAAGGCTGGCTAACAATTTTGCAGTAAGATCTTCACCTTTGTTCGATCAAACAGGTGGAGTTACTTTTAGTACACGATATTCCTTAATTGACAAGAGTGCAGGTTTAGCTGGTGTGCAGGTACTGTCAGACAGAACACCTGGCAATTTTGAATTGTATATTGGCCCAACTTTCGCAGAAAATAATTTAATGAGAGCTGAAGCATTAATTTATACAAGCCAGGTAGAGGCCGGGTTAAAACTGATAGACGAAGTTCGTGCCTACCAGGGTGCTGGCCTGGCTGCAGTTGCAGGAACGGGTTTAACACAGGCTGATGCTGTTAAAGAGTTGAGAAGAGAAAGAAGAGTGGCTCTTGTTTTCAGGGGCATTTCTTACTACGACTACAGAAGATGGGGATATATTTATGATATCTCCAAAGGTGGTGGCAGAACAGGTGCTGTTGTATTAACCTCAGGCGGTCAGTTAAATACAAACGCAACAATAAATTATAATTTCCTTGATTACTGGGATGTTCCGGCTGACGAAACGGAACTTAATCCGCCTGCTTCAGGCAGTGCACCAGTTAAAAATCCTGGATAACTTCTTCAAAATTAAAGCCCGGCCCAGTGCCGGGTTTTTCTTTTAAAAAAAAAGGGCGGTTGCCTTACCGGCCTTTTACAAATATTGTACACATAAAAAACTATTTGTAACTGGAAGTCCCGGTTTAACCCTGCTTTTTATTTTACATTTTTCGATTAACTTTCGGTTACGTTAACAAATAAATTAAATACTTTATTATGACAGAAGACGACAACGAAGAAGAACAATTTAGCGATGATCCGGAGGAGCACATGAAAATTGAAAATGAATTGTTGAAGCTAAAACTTAGTGCAGAACTCGGTGGAACTTTTGAAGCTTTATCGGAAATTCCCCCGGCTATTGAAAACGAGTTTTTAAAAAATGTATTAGCCTTTGAGCATGCCCACGCCAACTCAACCGATAAAACAGTTTTCGAAGTATTGGGTCAGCCTGAATATAAAAAATCAGCGGAGGTAGCCGACGATGATTTGAGTAACGAACTTGGTTATATCAAAGAGTTGCTTCAACAGCACTTTATTGAAGTGGATTACCTGTGTAAGTATAGTGATAGAATTAAATACCAATTCTTAACCGAAGAACTGTTTCAGCACGAATCTTCCATGTTTGCTATGCCGGGCATGACCATGCATTATACGTACGAAGAGTTTCATCCCAACCATAAGTATGATATCAACAGCCAAAGTGAAAGATTTTTCACAGACTGGGTAGAAATGAATTTTAATGAGTACAGCAATGAATTGGCATCTGTTTTTTTACTGCCTGATGGATCTGAAATTTCCAATGAAGCGGTACGGGAAAAAATAGATTGGATGCACAAAAGTTTTACTGTTTTTACAAATGCTACTACTAACATCACTAACATTCAATTTAACGTATCGGTACCTGAGGAAGGCAATGGTTTTTGCGAAGGCAATATT
>JBBQVY010000012.1:0-44835 GCA_038211085.1 Chitinophagales bacterium
ACGCCATTGGGTCGTCACAAACTGGATCACGTTATAACCTGTACCAGCTCTGTTTCGCAGGTATTCGTCCCACTCCTGATCGGTTGATTTGAGCGTGACGTTCCAAGCTGTGCAGGATGCCCAAAAAAACGGTGTACCATCACTGTGAGTAAGATGGTAGGAAGCCTAAGGCCGGATCACGGAACCTTTACTATATATGTCCAATTGACTTGGATTTGAATTGCATGTAAACTGACCCTGCAGTTTATGCAATCCTGTATTCAAGCTGTCGGAGCAAAAAGACTCCCATTTCCATTCACCTTGTTCATCTGGTGAAAACCTGATTTTCCAGGTGCTCCCACCATACCAAAATGCATTGATATTTTTGACCCGGCCCGCATGCGAAACAAACCTGACAGACATCTTTTTCACATCGTACAATACATTGGAATACTCTCGTTTACTGGTAAATGAGTATTCGAATTTTCCCCACTGCGGTACCTCAGCAGCACGAATCTCATATTGCAAACAGAGAAGAAAAAATGCAGTTATGGATAAGCTTCGAATAATGGATTTCATCGATACATAATTAATGTGCAGGCAATGCTGTTCTTATTGAAAAATTGGAAAATTGTTATAGATAAAAATATCAATCGCAGATCCTTCCATTCGTAGATCCATATCAAGTTACTCTATGAAAAAATGAAATTTCTTAAAATATAGATTTCATCATAAAGACTCTTTAACTACCATGTCATCTATTGTTCTTGCAATCGTGTTTACTTCTACATCAGGTTTAAGCCTGATATAAGAATGATTGCGTTTCTTGACGGCCACCCATTTGTTTGAACCATCTGCAGCAACTTCACAATAGCCATCGGCAACATAGTCAACATTGTTTGAAAACCCTTCCGTTAGTAGCAGTACTGCTACCTGGTCCCAGCTTGCACGACCTTTAAAATTGTTATAGCGTTCATAAGCCCTGTAAACCGGGCTGGTGGCAGGTATCTTGTTCCTGAGATATTCACCCCCTGTCACAATCTGCTGCCCTACTTCCCAGCCAGCAAAAACAACCGGCTTATTCCATTCTCTCAGGCAATAAACTGTAGATGCTGGATCAGGGCGATAGAAATTTGCCTCTTTACCTTCGGGGAACTGTCCCCCCATGCAGATCCATTGCCTTACCTTTTTTTGCGCAAGTGTTTTGCCACTGTATTTCGAGGATCGGTCTTTCCGCGATTGTAACAGGTTCTGAAAATTAGTAAGATGACCAATCGTAATGATAATCACTGATTCATCAGCCGCGCCTGCTAACAGTTTCCGATATAAATCCTTTGCCTCAGGCAGATCCTTAAGGGATTTGACTTCATGCGGAAATTCTTCTGACAATGTTTTCGTATACCTTGAGTAATGACTAAGTTTTGACTGATTTTTAAGAACCCCGATTGGAAGATCCTGATTGCCAAAATAAGTATTTATGACTCCAACGCATGAGGCGGCTGCACTGTCGTCGCTGGTAACAATTACACCCAACATTTTGATCTGGCCCTTATTATGCATAGTGTTTAACATAGCAAGGGCCGACACATCATCTACATCAGAATCGATATCAAGATCGACGATGACATTTGGCTGTGCGATAGAAAACGCAGTGCAGAATAGCCAGGCAACTATTACAAAGAATAACTTTCGACTCACATTGTCCATAAACGGATTTTATGTAAAAGTAAGTTTCCACCAGTGTTTAATATCAGTATCCAGGATTTTGGTTTATCGGCACTGTCAGGCGATCAATCTCGTTTTGTGGAATAGGAATTTTTTTCAAAACAATAAAAATAAAAAACAAGGACTGCGAACCAAACCAGCTATTTTGAAGGATTTCGAACTTCAAGCATTTCAAAACTTTCCTCAAATTAAGCCTGACAAAACGGATGTCCCACGATAGTTGCGCTGAAGATAAAAGCGTTCCGCCGATATCAGTAGGCACTCCCGGGTTTGTCCCGCTCATTTTCCTGTTTGCAGTGGTATTAACTGCGTTACTAAATGCTCTATTTACAGGTGGGCACCTTATTGGGATATCTATTCTTTTAATGGTAATCTACGCCCCGGCAAGATGAATTAATGAGACCAATAAAATAGATAAGCATAATTGGTTTATCTGTTGCCTGAACAGCAATACTGATTTGTTATAATTTACACCTGATAAAATTGTGCATTGCTAAATATTGAACAATGGGTACAAGAGTCCCGCACGTGCGTATTGTCGAACCTAAGAAAGACTTTAATAAAGCTGAAACCCGTATCGGGCAATGGTTTGAAGCGAAAAATAAAGCAGTTAAAAAGAAAAAATATGATAAGAAAGTCATGTGGAAAAAGCTCCCATAAAAAGATGCTGTACAAGGGAGCCCCGCCGCGGCGCATAGGCGTCAACCTTATTTTTCGATAAAAGCTCGAAAGAGCTTAACTGGTAAGGCATTCAGGCTGTTTGATGATTAGAAAAATGATGGATGAAATGTTAGTGCAAAAATTTGCTAAATAGATGATGCTAGACCTCCCTCTCCTTTGGAGAGGGAATGAGGGTGAGGTCTGAAAGCCGCATGGAGAACCGAAAGTAGAAGAGTGCGACCTCTATGGTCATAGAGGCAGGCTGCAACCAAAGCCTAATAGCAGTCCCGATCACAATCGGGATTTGGTCCATAAAAGCAAATATTAAGGTTGACGCCTATGCGCCGCGGCGGGGACGATTTACAATAGAATTCCTCCTGTTTGTGCAATAAAATATCCTTAAGTTGACGCACATATGCACGTGCGGGAACGATGATAAATAGTAGCAATACTGCTCTGCCCAATTAAAAAATTAATTGAAATTCTTAACCGGTGAGTAGTATAGAATTCTGGATCTATCCTATTGCCTCAATCATCATGGTAATATTAACAACAAAAGAATTATTGAGCCAGGTAACCACCATCTACGGCATAATATGCTCCTGTAACAAAAGAGGATTTTGGTGAGGCTAACCAAAGCAGCAGCTCTGCAACTTCTTCTGCTTCGCCTAAGCGGCCAATTGGGTGCAAACCAGCAAGGCCAATTATTGCAGATTCATCGAGCGTATTTGTTATCAAGGGTGTTTTAATATAACCCGGTCCTATAGAGTTGATGCGGATCTTTTTATCTGCATATTCCAGAGCGGCTGCTTTCGTCAATCCAACTACACCATGCTTGGCTGCTACGTATGCAGGAGATAACTTCGTTCCGACCTGACCCAAAATAGATGCTACGTTAATGATGCTTCCACCGTTCTGTAACATAGCGGGTAATTGATAACGCAAAGCATAAAACACGCCCGAGAGGTTAATGTCAATAACTTTATTCCACCCTTCTATGGGGTATTCGCCAGTCACACTTAACGGACCACCGATACCTGCATTATTTATTGCAATGTCCAAAGCACCATATTTTTCCAATGTTTGTTTTACGAGGCTTTCATTGTCTTCAGCGCTTGCTGAATCGGCTTTAATAAAATAAGCTTCGCCACCGGTTTCTTGTATTTCCTCTACTGCACCTTGTGCGTTTTGTTCATCAATATCTGATATAACTACTTTAGCACCTTCTGCTGCAAACAGTTTTGCTGCTGCCTTTCCAATGCCGGAACCTGCCCCGGTTATTATTGCTACTTTACTTTCTAAAACTTTCATAATGTCTATATTATAATTGTGAAAAGTATTTTCTATGCTTGTTGTTGAAGTGCTAAATCCCGGTAGCCCCTATGAATGTTATTCCTTGTTTCTATCTTATTTATTCATTTTCGGTAAGGCAAAGCTACCATCACTTTTTACCCTTGAATGCCTAATCCAATGTTTTGATTGCCATTTATACTTTTACAAACACCTTGCCGCGTACCAACTTGTATTGGTACTTTTTACTTCACGTTAGTCGGTTGTTTAGCTGCGCTTACTGTATAAATGATTTAAAAAGCGATTCCTGCACTTAGCATTTTTACTGCCATTAGGCACTGGTTGTGGCTCCCCCGTCACACTTGCGGTATCACTCACTTGCACCCCTTCAAAATGTATTCCACTTACTCTTCACGTTTCGTAAAAGAAGGTAGAAGATTAGCGGTATTCTTCAGGAAATTGGCATAGGCCTGTAACTACGGGGTTGTGGATATGATTTAATTTCTGTTTAAACACAGCTTGATTTCAAAAAAACAACACAAATAAAATTGTAGCAGCTTTAATATATAATTTTAGAACATGCTGCCAACTCTACCCTACCGCTATCGTGTATTAGCACTATTGTGCTCCCTCACTACGCTCACCTATCTTGATCGTATTTGTATATCTATTGTTGGGGTAAGAATTAAATCGGAGTTTTCGCTCAACAATGAGCAGTTTGGGTGGGTACTTGCTTCTTTTTCACTTGCCTATGCCCTCTTCGAAATACCCTCGGGCATTTTGGGCGATCGTATTGGACCGAAGGCATTATTTATTCGCATTGTTTTATTTTGGTCCCTCTTTACTGCCCTAACCGGTTTGGCCACCGGGCTTGTCTCATTGATCATTATCCGTTTCCTGTTTGGCATGGGAGAATCAGGCACTTATCCCAATTGCATGATTGTAGTTTCCCGCTGGTTTCCCATTCAGGAAATTGGCCGCTCCCTGACATGGGTAGGCATTGGTTCACAAATTGGTTCGGCTATTGCACCGCTAATCATTATTCCTATTGCGGTAGCTTACGGATGGCGAACAACCTTTTATGTAAATGCGCTTATCGGTGTGGTGTGGGTAATTATCTGTTACAGGTGGTTCCGAAATTTTCCTTCTCAAATGAAAAACATACAACCGGAGGAAGTTGCTTACATCGAAAGCAATCGCAGATTCAATACCAGCCAACATTCAATTCCCTGGAAAATCATCCTCAAAAACAGGAACCTTTGGGCACTCATGCTCATGTATTTTTGTTGCCAGTGGGCTAACTATTTCTTTGTTGCATGGATGCCGGTTTACCTGGTAGAAGGAAAACATTTTTCTGAAAATTCTATGAAGGAAATTGTGTTCACCTTGTTTGTTGCGGGCATTGCAGGCTTCCTTATTGGCGGTTATGTGGGCGATGTGTTGGTAAAACGGAAAGGACTTCGTTTTGGCCGGCGTTTTGTTGGCATGCTTGGCCTGGGAGGCTGCGCTGTATTACTTTTTTTAGCTGCTATTCTGCCGCAGGTAAACTATGTTGCTTTTTGCCTTGTTGCCGCCAATGCCTTCTTTTCGTTTGGTGTTATGGTTTCGTATGCTGTTTGCACCGACATAGGGCGCAACAATGCCGGAACAGTAACCGGGGCTATGAATTTTTTCGGCCAAATGGGTGCATTTTTCCTGGCAATTATCTTCGGTAGAATTGTACAGGCAACTAACAACTTTGATTACCCGCTTTTTGTGGTGGCTTTTGTAATGTTAACAGGTGCGCTGCTTTGGCTCGCTATAGATCCGCTGAAGCAGGTGAGTTTACAAACAAATGGAAGGGATACTGTTGCGGTATAAATTGGCGATAACCCAGCGGACCACTGCGGTAAAAAAACATGTGGTTTTTTGAAGAAGTTAACCGCAGATAAATACAGAGAATACAAAACAGCGTTTCGAAAAAAAGTCCCCCAGCTCCCCGTAGTGTTCCGGAACTACAGAGGCAAATGAAAACCCAGACTTTGTCTGGTCTCTCAAAAGCTACTGCTGATTTACTATTTCCTGTTGCTTTATAGCCTGAATGTCTGGTTACGAAATTCTCCCAGCTCTCCGTATAGTAAGCCTTGTTGTCTCTGCTTTATTCATAAAAGATACTGTTCTGTATTTAGGCATAGTAAATTAAACTTGTCCTCTGCACAAATTTGCCGTTGTTGGTGTTGCTTGCTAGCCTATGAATATAGTGTGGTCACCTTTAACCACGGCATCAGTAAAAGGCCTATGCAAACCCAATTGCCTTTTATCTCAATAGTGTTACACTTCCAGATTTTCTACGGGCAACTGGTTCGCTTTCACCTTTTACCTGCAGTAAATAGTAGTAGGTGCCTACGGGCATCTTTGAGCCGTTATAGGTTCCATTCCAGCCCTTACCATAACGGTGGGTTTCAAAAACGAGGGATCCATAACGATTGTAGATCGAAAGATTGTACAATATAGGAGTGCATAAAAGATCGGGATTAAAGAGATCGTTTATACCATCGTTATTTGGTGAAAAACTGTTTGCAACATCAAGCGAACAATTACATTGAACAGTGGAAATCTTTATGGTATCACTTAAAGTGCCGCAATAATTGGTACCGGTAACAAAATAAATACCTGCCTGGTTTACATTAATTGCATTTGATGTGCTGTTGTCCTTCCACCTGTAACTCCAGTTACCGGCACTTGCAGAAAGGTGATAAATATCGCCGTTACAAATTGAAGTATCTCTTCCAAGACTAAATAGCGGTGATTGAAGTTTTACAACTTTTATGGTGTCGCTTTGGTTGCAGCCGGCTTTTGTTACCGTCACTGAATAGGTACCGCTACCATTAATTGCTTTCGTGCTAACTACAGTACCATCATTCCATAAATAGGAGGCGCCGCTTTGAGTAACATTCAATTGTAGTGTTGCTGTATTGCAAATGGTTGTATCAGCTGGCAGCGATACAACAGGTATTGGCTTTATACCAATGTGTATGCTATCGGTTTGTGCACAAATACCGTTGCTGACAGTAAGCCAGTATAAGCCTGCAGTTGTTATGGTTTGTTGTTTGCCCACGGAACCATCTTGCCACGCAAAATCTCCTATTACTGCCGGTTGCATCAGATGTTGTTGACCTGCGCAAACCAGTGTATCGGAACCAAGGGAAAATACAGGAGTTGTTTTTACAGATATGCTAATGGTATCCGTGCTTATGCAATTGTTAGTTGCTGTTGCAGCAACACTATAAACACCTGCATTTTGAGTAGTTATAGTTGGTGTTGTGCTGCCTGTGCTCCATACATAATAGGTAAAGCTATTGCCGGCTTTCAACGTTATGTTGCTGTTATCGCATATCGTGGTGTCTTTACCCAAATGTATGGCGGATGAAAAATTAACCTTTACCCTAACGGTATCAAAGGCAAAGCAACCAGGTGTTTTTTCTGCCTTTATTGTATAAATAGTGTCAGTTGCAGGATAGACTTTTACAGAAGCTGTAGTGGTGCCGGAGATATTGTATGCAGGCGACCATGAGTAAGCGATAAAGCTTGCCGGGGCGGTAAGCGCTACTGAGTCTCCATTGCATTTTGTTGTATCGGGACCAACCGAAAATGGAATGGCAGCAGCCTGTTTTATAACTATGGTATCAGTAAAAACATTGTTGCAGGCACTTGTAACCGCTACCGCATAGGTTCCGGGTGCAGAAACTGTTAACGTAGAGTCTGTAGTTCCATCATACCAAAGATATTTTTTGTAGCCCGGGGCAGCATGTATAGTAAATGTATTGCCGGGGCAGATTGAGGTATCCGGCCCAAGCGAAACCGGGCCTAAGGCAGGTAGAACAGTAATTGTAAGCGAGTCAGTAAGATCGGTACAGCCTGATATTCTTCCATAAATTTTTCCCTGCCACGGCTGTTTAAATACTGTCCGTATTGTTGTGTCATTTATTTTTTCGAAAGCCTGGTTTGTAGTGCCAAAATCCCAATTGATTCCAGCACCACATTCTTTATTTCTTGTTGCTGTTATGATGACTGGGGTGTTAGCGCAAATGGTGTTAGTAAGCGTATGAATGGAAAGGCTATCGCAAAAAGATACTTGTTCGCAACCTGTTTCTTTCACCATCTGCGTTGATTGGCCACCAGGGATTGGCCGAAAGGTTTCTACAAAACCACTACTGTCTACAACTGGCAGGTAAACATAAGCAGGCCTTAAATTAAAAGGTTCAACAAAAGTCAGGGAGGTATCGATACCTGTGCAGTACCCGGCAGTATCGCTTTCGTGTAACCTGATAAATTCAATGCCTGTAAGGTTGTTTATACTGTCGCCATAATACTGCGTAATTACATCTTCATTACCGCTGAAATGCAGAAAATTGCTTGTCCATGCATTCGACCGGTTGCGCTGCTCATAAAACCTTTCCTTAATTACCTGGTTGTTTAAAATTGTTCCATAGATAACGTCTGACTTATACCCACTAATGTAATAGGTCCTTGTATATGAAATCCTTTTGCCGTAAGGGTCAGGTGATATTACGGTATTGTTATAGTTAGTGTGGTACTTTGAACTTACAGAAATGCCATTAATGAAATCGAGTTGCGGAGTAAAATACGCTACGTTACTATGGCGAATGGTGTCTTGAGGATTGTAAGTGTCGAGGTCAGAAAAAGCGGTACCGTAGATAGCAATTCTTCCATCGTCCATCAACATCATTCGGGCATTACTCATAAATGACCGGTGTGAGTCAAATTGACCATAATAATCGGGCGTAAACCCTTTAGTTGAAATGGTATCGCCGTTAAGCGCATTTATCCGTGCGAAATAAGTATTATTATAATTGCCACTGCTATATCCGCCGGAAAGCAATATCTCGTTATTCAGCAGGGCTATGCCATATACACCGCCGTAGCCAAGATAGTTCCTGTCCCATAATTGCGTTCCGTTCTTATCTAACTTAAAAACAAAATTTTGGGTGTGGTTGCCGTAATTGCCTTGCGATCCTGCCACGTACAAATTATCGTTACTATCCTCCTTCACATCAACTACGAATTGTGTACCTGAAGTAGTATCGCTCCAAAGTTTACATTTAAAAGTTTTGCCCCATTTTAGGTTACCGGTAGCATTAAGCCGCATTATACTTAGTTCTTCGCGACCATTGACTGGCATACGTATAGCCATTGCTCCAATATAAATAATGTCCCCGTTTTTTAATTCTTTTGCAAAATAGCCATTGAAATAGCTGATGCTATTTATGGCCGGATTGTAATAAGACTTTGACCATAAAATCTTTCCGCTGGAGGAGCATTTCATAAGGTGCGGAACAGTATAAAATGTGCTTTTAATGTAATGAAAGCCAGGAATCAAAATATTATTGTCGGCAGTTTTTGAAATTGGATCATTACTCACCCAGGCAGTATCTTCTCTTAGCAATAACCGTTTTGAAGTATCGAGGCAAGTTGTTCCAAAAGTCTTAAGCTGGTTGCTTGCTTTGCCATTACTCCTCGCCGTTTTTTTGACGGTAAGTTGAGGAGGTTTGTTTATTGCCGGAAGTAACTCATTCCATTTTATTATTTCACTTATTGGGTTGCGTTTTAAAACAGGAGGTTTTGGGTTTGCTGCAGGTTGCGCCAACAATGTAAAAGGCAGGCAAAGGCAGGTTAATAATAAGGCTAATATTCTACTCATCAGTTTCTAGCGGCAAAAGGTGTTAAGGGGCGAAAAGATAGGAAATCGAAACGAACCCGTTGTTTTTTTGCCCTTGTGCTATTTCTTTTTGATTTTGCAGGTGCTCCTCGCAAAGTGGCAGTTACACGTTGTTGTTCCCCCAGCTCTCCGCAGTGTTCCGCAGGACAAATACAAAGGCAAATGAAAAACCCCACTGCGTTTGGTATTCAAAAAACCAATGTGATTGGTTAACAGGAAATCTTGTATTGTTGGCCTTGCAGGGCTGACGACGCCTTATTTGTTAGCAGTAATTTTACCAAATCACTAATTCAATTCTTTCAGCCTGTTCTTTGCTTCTTCACTTTGAGGGTTTAATTGAAGGGTCTTCTTATAAAATTTTATTGCGTCTTCCTTCCTTTTTAAAGCCAGGTAAATATTTGCCATTGATAATGCCACAAAATCTCTTTCCGGAAATTCAACTACATTATTTTCGGCTATTATTCTTGCATCAGCATATCTTTTTAAACTAAGTAATTTTTCTCCAAGAAAATACATTTGAAGCCAATCTATAGAATAATGTGCTGTATCACTTTTCATTATTTTGTACTCTGCAACCGCTTTTTCAGCATTGTATTTTGCAATGATGTTTTCCATTTTTTTATGTACAGGTTCTTTAAGCACAACTGGTTTATTATAAAGAACCTTTAATAAATTTTTGGTGATACCAAAAAAATCTGTCGGGGCACTATTGCATAGTATTACTATCATACTGTTTGTTTCGGGCACCCTTACCATAAATGAAATAAACCCTTCTGTTGAACCTAAGTGGTAATTAGTTTTTACACTGTCAGTTGTTGTATATCTAAATTTTTGATTAAACCACCCATAACCATACTGTGCAGGTCTTATAATGCCCGGGGTAAGCATCTCTGTAGTTAGTTCCTTATTAAGCAAACTGTTATTGCCAATGGCTACATTAAATTTAAAAAGGTCTTCTACTGTTGTATAAATATCGCCTGTTCCCATAGTGTTCGATTGGTCTCTAAAGTCGGCACTCACATAATTTCCAAAACCATAGTCGTACCCTGATGCTCTTTTAGGAACTATTTGTGTATGCAAATACGAACCTGAATTTTGCATATTTAGTTTAGTGAAAATTTCATCTTTCATTGTTTGCTCATAAGACTTTCCTGTTACTTTTTCAATAATGTAGCCCAAAGTAAAATAGCCCCAGCTGCTATACATATATTGAGTGCCCGGCTCAAATGCAAGTGCAGAGTCACAGTAAATTTTTACATACTCTTCCCTGGTAAAACTTTGCCGGCTAATTCTCGGAAAAAAATCTATAATAATGTCATAGTTAGGAATTCCGGATGTGTGATTAAGTAATTGCATGATGGTAACTTTCGCAGCAGGCTTGTTTTTGAATTGGGGCAGGTAGTCCTCTATGGTTTTATCTAAACCTACAAGCCCTTTTTGAACCAATATCAGCATTAAGGTTGCTGTGATAGGCTTAGAAATAGAGCCTATCATAAACTTTGTATCCGTGGTGTTAGCAATATTCCATTCTCTGTTTGCTAAACCAAAAGCATTCTTATAAATTATTTTTCCGTTTTCAGCAACCAAAACGGCACCGTCGAACATATTAAAATTGTGGTACGTTTTCATTATCATCGACAGTTTGTCTTTCTTACTTTGAGCAAGAAGAGACTGGGCAAATAAGATGCAAAAAATAAAAAAGATCTTTTTCTGTACACGCATATTGGCTACTTTAAAGTTGCGTCTTAATAAGTTTACATAAAACTACCGAGGCTCTGCGAAGGCGAGATATTCGATTCACAGCGAACACAAAGATTGACTATGGTTTCTCTCTGAGCTTTTATCTCCGTGAACGCTGTGGTTACTGCTTTTAGATTGACTTACCAGAACCCCACTTAGTTCTTGGTCACTCCTTCATCACCAACATCGGGAACAATTTCTTCTTCTCATCTTCGTTGGGCTGAGCGCCATATTCGCATATTTCAAAAGCTTCAGCATTTTGTACCAGTGCTGCTCTTTCGTTACCGTACCATTTTTGTAACGATGTTCTTACATCCGGTGTAATTTTCCCTTTTCTGAATTCTGTAAGCCATTTTTCCCTCGCTGCATTATCAGCAGGAACCTGTTGCAGGTATCCGCCAATCCATGGAAGCCACTCATACATTTGGGAAGTATGTGCATCCATTGCATGTATCTTTTGTGTAAATACATTGGTGATATCAATTGCAATGTCGGGGCGAAAAGGATTGGGTCGTTGAAATCTATCCTGGAAATATAAGAACACCGGGTTTTTTGTTAATGCAGCTACTTCGGGGGCCACATTGGGCACAGCAACCATATAGGCAGCATCCTGCACAAGCACACCTGTATACCTGTGGTCAGGGTGATAATCGTTTGGCCTGGGAGCGATTACTACATCTGCATTCCATTCCCTTATCTTTTTAATTATTTGCAACCGTACTGCTAATGTTGGCAATAATTGGCCATCGTGGTTGTCAAGCACATCATACTCAACACCAAACCGCCTGCCTGCTTCCTTAGCTTCGGCCAGCCTGCGTTTTGCAAGCGGAACGCCAACCATTGTTTGATGCCCGGCATCGCCGTTTGTTACTGATAAAAATTTTACAGCATAACCCATCTTTGCAAACAATATAGCTGTACCTCCACCACCCTGGTCGCAATCATCGGGGTGAGCCCCTATCATGATAACGCGGACTTTGCTCTTATCCTGTGCATGTATGGGCTTTATGTTTAAGGCAATTAAAATAGTACTTACAAACAAATACCTGCAAATCGTTTTCATATAAAGATTTTAATGAAGATAAAATTTTGTAAGAATTATTGCCTGGATAAAACATTAGGGACAAATTTAAATTGTCACTTTTCCCGCCGAAGGTGTTCGGACGGGAGTAACCCCCAAATCTGAAAGGGGCAGCAAGAGCGATATTTAATAGCAGCACTTTAGTTATGTCCATAAAGTAAAAAAAGAAGCCATTATACAGTCATGCCTTCCCCATTATTGTCCACAGGCTCTTTGGCTTTTCACCAAAATGATCATTGAAAAAAACTACCAATAAAATAACAAAAACAACTAAGCCCAGGAGTACAAAGATTTGAGCCCATGAGGTCTTCTGAATGTTTTGTTTTTTGGTTACATCACAAACTTCACCTGCACAGTGTTGAGCTTTCTCTTTGTAAAACCAATTGTACACCAAACACCCCAAACAAATACCAAATGCGGATTCGAAAAATAAAAATATAAGGCAGATGAGGCAACCCAGGCCTGTGATAATGCTATAAGAATTTATTACTACTAAAAGCGTAAACATAAGGCTCGCTAAAACTATTCCTATTTTCCATGCAAACTTTTTTTGCGGCGCCCCAACATATTCAGGAACCTGGCTGCTCACAACCAGGCGACCTATTATTAATGTAGGAGAGAGCCTGGGATTGACAAAAACACGTATCAGTAAATCGGCAAGAAAAATTATTATAACATACTTGATCATTAGGAAATCCCCTTCAAACAAGATCATCATTAAAGAGGTGAACATAACAACAAACAGTATCCCTGCCGATGCTCTTATTTCACGTTCATTTAAAATAGGAATTGAATAGCCTTCAACGTCTTCACCAAATTTTATCACTTTATTCATCTTATTCATTTTTTATTTTTTTGATCACTATGGACTATTTATAAATGCTATATCTGTATAGAGTTTTCTGAAGAGATATAGATTTTTTGGTACAGGCATTTGTTTTTCATAACAGCATCCTTTCGGTTTAGGTGAGATCAGTTTATCTACATACCATTGGCAAGCTTTTTCAAACATGAAAGGGATTATGCCTCAATTGATTTTTAAACGGCTCATGTATTACCATGAGCCGGTGTACTTAACAAATTACTATTGATAAAATGATGTTACATCAGGAATACCCTCATTTCAATCTTTTTCATTGACTTATCCCGGTTATTGGTTTACCACAAAATCAATTATGTAGAGTGAAAAATAAAACGGGAAAGATTTGCCGACATTTATCTAATGAACAGTAAGATGAAGAGGATAGATCTGAAGCTGGTTAGATTTTATTTATGGTTGGGTCTTATATACCTATTGCTAATAACGTGGCATGAAACAGGAAGTTTTCATGCGAACTTTTTTCTGGTTCTTTTGAATAATGTATGGCGGGCCGCATTTATTGTTGTGGTTAATTTTGTATTTTTTGAGTATACGGTTTCCTTTGTTCTGTGTAAAAGGCAATTCATTGTTTCCAATATTTTGCTGGGTATTTTTCTTTTATGGATCCATACAATGTTATAGTCGTTTGGCTTGCATGCCTGGAGATTGTTAGCAGTTCAATTGCATATATATACTCCATTAGGAACACCCACATCCAAAGGCGAGCTCCTGGCATCTCAGATGGGGTTTAGCGTGGGGTCTGTTTTCTTCTTTGGTATCAGCAGGCATATCTTTAATTACATCAAATTAAAACAGACAACACAGCAACTTCGTATTGAAAAACAGTCAGCGGAACTGAACTATCTGAAGTCGCAAACCAACCCCCACTTTTTATTCAACACGCTCAATAATATTTATTCATTGGCAAGAGATAAAAGCGTCCTGGCCCCTGAGTCAATTTTACGTCTGTCAAAAATATTGCGTTACATTCTGTATGAAGCGGGTGGCGCATACATAGCAATGAACAGGAACTTAAAATAGTGAGCGATCATATTGATCTTGAAAAATTGCGTTACGATGATACTTTACGGGTAAATTTTAACCACGACATTGAAGATATGAAACAGGCCCTGCCGCCCCTGTTGCTCATGCCCTTAGTGGAAAACGCTTTTAAACATGGTGTCTCTGAAACGAGGGCTCAGCCGTTTATAAATATTCATCTTTCAGTTAATCAACGGCAGTTAAAATTTATTGTAAAAAATTCAACTGAGGAGTTTCCTGAATCGAGTGTGAAAGAAAATATCGGGCTTTCGAACCTGCGCCGGCAACTGGAATTGCTGGATAAAGATTACAACTTGTCCGTTCAATCGGGTGCATCTGAGTTTACTGCTATCTTAAAGATTAATTTGGCAAGCCATGTCTAATATAAAATGCATTATAGTGGAAGATGAGCCATTGGCAATAAAGGTTTTATCAGAGTATGTTTCGCAAGTGCCATTCCTCCAATTACAGGGAACATTTAAAGATGCAATCCTCGCCACTGAATACTTACGCGACCATTCTACCGACCTTATCTTTTTAGATATCCACTTGCCTAAGTTAAAAGGGATGGCTTTTTTAAAAACGCTTAAACATCCGCCGGCTGTAATTATTACAACAGCTTATCATCAATATGCTGTAGAAGGCTTTGATCTAAACGTAACAGATTACCTCTTAAAGCCCTTTGAATTTGAACGCTTCTTAGTAGCTGTCAATAAGATAAAAATTCCGCAGGCAGAAAAGCAGCACACACACGATGCGGCGGAGAAAGATTTTATTTTTCTTACTGCAGAAAGAAAGAGGCTAAAAGTTTTATTCCCGGAGATCGTATATGTAGAAAGCCAGCGTGAGTATATAAAGATGGTAACAACAAAACGGGAATACATTTCAAAGATGAGTACGAACGAAATAGAAGATCTTTTACCTGCCCATCTTTTTAAACGCATCCACCGTTCTTATATCATTTCAGTAAGCAAGATAGAATCATACACAGCCGAAATGGTAGAGGTTAATGGGGTATCTATCCCAATTGGAAGGGCCTATAGGGAGGTGATAGAAAACTTGTAGCGACTGTTTTTAACTCTAATCATTTTTACTCTTCATTTCCCCAGCTCCCCGTAGTGTTCCGCAGGACGACTAAGGAAGCACCAGTTCCGGCTGTACAAACACGCTTAACTTTTACAAAGCTCAAAATTGCAAAGGATGTCCACTGGGAGGTAAGTGCTACCAAGCACAAGGCAACTATAAAAGGATCTGCGTATAAGCTATCCCTTCCGACTAAAAAGCATGGTAGATTTAAACAAGATTGCTTACTTCAATCTTTAGGGAAGCTATTGTACTTTGTTTCGCATGCTGCAATACATGCTATGCATAATTTGCATGTGTGGCGCAGTTAGCACTGCAAGGGCCAAAAAAACATACACAACTATGGCGCTCGAATTGGTAAACATAAAACCGGCTGCGCCAAATATTATGGTGCCCACAAAAGCCAGCATGCTATAGAAGGCAATCTGTTTTAAGATGACAGAGGCTGGTATTGCATTTCCATTTCTTAAATAGCTTACAATATTCTTAAGCGACAAAACTGAATGCCAGACAACAAAGTAAAAAGTGAAACCGAGAAGAATGGGAAGGTTGAATAATATGAACAAGATCAACGTCAACTGAACTAAAAAATGGCCCTGTTCATTACCTTGGTTTTTGCTGCTGGCAAAGTAATAAAAAGTAACTGCAAAAAATATTACTGCAAGCACAGACAGAACCTGGTAGCGGTATATGTTGACCTGCTGTATAAAGGATAAATAGGTACTGCCTGCCTTAAACATGGCATACATTGGCATTACCTCTTCAAAATGGTGAAGCAGTATAACACCTAAAATTAGTAATCCATAACTGGTAATAAAAAGCTTTCCGGCAAAGGTGTCGGTACTAAACCGGTGTAAATCCGTTTCACCAAAATGGTAAGCTGCAAAAAGAATAAATAAAATATTTCCGACAAGGGGAAAAAACCAAAGTGTAGCTGCAAAAAGAGTAAGGGTTGCAATATAGCGGACCAGGAATTTAATAATGGAGAACGAACGCTTCGCCGTACCGGCATCTTTATTGGCTACCAAAAGATCGGCAGCTCCGTGTGGTATGCCTAATAAGACAATGCCTACAATAAATATGAGAAATTGCGCTCCGGCAGAAATAGGTTCTACATATTGAAGCACTAAAAGCAATAAAAAACCTGTGGCAATAAGTATATGGCGAAGCATTAGGTTCCTGGTTTTAAAATAAGGTAAGCGCCTGTACAATACAGGCGCTTACCAATATGCCTTTACCTAGGCTTTTTCTTTTGGTTCATCAGACTGTGCCAACACATAAATCACCAGTCCAAATCCAATTTTATTTACAGCATCGCCAATGTTGTAAATAATATCCATTGAAAGGCCTTCCAATACTCGTACACCAAACAAACCACCTTCTGTACCTGCTATATATCCTATTGGATAAATTGCCCAGCCAACTAATACAAACCAGGCAAGTGTTCTATTTGCTTTTGCAACAGCGGGTCCTGCAATCTGGGCCAGTTTGGCTACCTCTCCAAACCATATTAAGTAAACAATATAAAAGTATCCGAGGCTACTGATAAAGCCCCATATCCAGCTTTGTTTTTCGGTGGGATAAATGCCCTCACCAATATACCCGGTTACAAGCATAAATACAGAAGCTGCAATTAACTTCCAAAGCAGGCTAACCTTTGCGCCGGCTTTCTTTGTAATTAAGAAAAACTCAACACACATTAAAGGCACCGTAAGTAACCAGTCAACATATCTAAAGAATGTTGGTGATTCTCCGGTTGACAACTGGTAGTCTCTCATGTAGTAATAATGGACTGCCGCAATAAATGTAATCAGACCTGAAATCAAAACAGATGTTCTCCATTTTTTGTCAGTATTGGATACCTCAAAAAAGAAAAACACCGACGCGGCTAACATAGCCATCGTTCCAACAAAAAATGTGAATGCCACATAGTTGTTGGTAGCAATTGGGGTAATTGCAAGCAACTTGGAATACATAATAAAGGGTTTAAGGTTGAAAAAAAGCTTGGTTTGTTTAACCAAACTGTAATAATCCTTAAACAGATTACAAGTTTGAAAGGTTGAGTTTTTAAATAAAATAATTTCAACAGCTTAATTATGTTTAGTCATTTTAGTGAATTTAAGGGCTTGTTTAAACCAAAAAATATGAACCTGTTATATGTCTTCACAAAATGATTAGTCTACAGCATGACACATTCGTTATTTATCCGGGAAGATGATCCAAACCAGTCTTATTACGGGAAGTTTTTTGGAAAGAAGAATTTAACGGCCTCAAATTTCAATTGCTACCAGGGTTGTTGTATCATCCTTTTCCCCCAACTCTCGGTAGTGTTTCGCAGAACAACTACGGAGGTAAATTAAAAATCAAATTGCCTCTCCTATTTTTCGTACTGCCCGGTCTCCATCGAAGTCCCGGTGCGTAGGGGCATGGGACCCTGGTCTGTTGTTGTCTTTATTTAAGACCTTGTTACTATCATTCATTATTTCACCTTTAGCTCGTATCCTCAGTTCCTGAACTGATGTGGATTATTTTTTGATCCAGGCTTTAGAATAACTATAAAACTTCCGTTGCAGCTTGCCCCGCCCAAGGCGGTGGTCGCACTCTTCAAGTGGTTGTTCGCTATTGAACTTATAAAACAAACGCTACTATTTAATACTGCATTTGCAATTGTTTTCTTTCATTTTTTTTATACGGCCGTTTTATGCACTAAATGTTTTTCAGCCTGTAAAATATTCTCGATGCCTTTAAACAACGAATCAGGATTAAAGGATATGCTTGTAATACCATGCTCAACCAGGAATTGAGCATATTCAGGATAATCACTCGGTGCCTGTCCGCAAAGACCAATCTTGGTTCCTGTACGATGCGCTTTTTCCAACACCTCACTAATCATGTATTTCACAGCTTCATCGTGTGGGTCAAATATCTCACTGAGCAAACCAGAATCTCTGTCGGCACCTAACATGAGTTGGGTTAGGTCGTTGGAGCCAATGGAAAATCCGTCAAAATATTTCGCAAACTTTTCAGCAAGAATAACATTGCTTGGTATTTCAACCATCATGTATAACTCTAACCCATTATCACCTCTTTTTAACCCAAAGTTTTCCATAAGTGTAACTACCTTTTCCGCTTCATGTACAGTGCGGCAGAAGGGGATCATAATCTTTACGTTATCAAATCCCATTTCTTCACGAACACGTTTCATAGCTCTGCATTCCAGTTCAAATCCATCGGCATACTTTGGATGATAATACCGTGAAGCTCCCCTGAAACCGATCATAGGATTAGCTTCTATAGGTTCAAACTCTTTACCACCGATGAGGTTCGCATATTCATTTGATTTAAAATCGCTCATCCTTACAATTACATCTTTTGGATAAAAAGCAGCAGCAATAGTGGCAACGGCTTCAGAAAGTTTATGAACGAAATAATTTGTTTTATCAGGATAATGATGCGTTAGCTTTTCAATTTCCTCTTTGGTATTTTCATCCGTTAATTTGTCGAAATGTCGCAAAGCCATCGGGTGTATTTGAATAGCATTACTGATCACAAATTCCAGCCGCATTAATCCAATACCATCATTTGGCAGAAAAGACAACCGGAATGCATATTCGGGATCACCCAAAATAAACATCACTTTTGTATTTGGTTTTTCCAGGTGTTCCATATCAATTTCCTGCTCATCCCACTTAAGAATGCCTTCATAGATCTTTCCTGTTTCGCTTCCGGCACAGGATACTGTCACTTCCTGACCGTCTTTAATATTTTCGGTAGCGTTCCCTGTACCAACTACAGCCACAGCGCCAACCTCACGGGCCACAATAGCGGCGTGACTGGTTCGTCCGCCCTGGTTGGTAACAATAGCTGCTGCTTTTTTGAGAATGGGATCCCAGTCAGGATCAGTTTTTTCGGTAACGAGCACTTCGCCTTTATTAAGTTTATATGCTTCAGCAGGCGACCTTAGAATTCTTGCTTTACCTGCTGTGATTTTATTACCTAACCCTATACCGGTTGCTAATATTTTACCTTCTTCTTTAAGATTGTATTCAGTGAGAATTTGCCTGTTTTTCTTTTTACTGAAAACTGTTTCAGGACGTGCCTGCACAATAAACATTTTTTTGGTGTAGCCATCTTTTGCCCATTCAATATCCATTGGTCTGCCGTAATGTTTTTCAATAATCATTGCCCATTGCGCCAGCTTTATCACTTCATCATCCGGTAAAATATATTGCTCCTGTTGTGCAATGGGTGTATCTATATTGATGATTTTATCTTTAGGATTTTTTGTAATGCTGTTATCATCTTCTGCATAAATCATTGTTTTGGCTTTGCTGCCCAACTTACGTGAAATGATAGGATATTTTCCGTTTTCAAGTGATGGCTTAAACACATAAAACTCGTCCGTATTAACAGTACCCTGCACCACATTTTCGCCAAGACCCCATGCGCCTGAAACCAGCACTACTTTATCAAAACCGCTATCGGGGTCTAATGTAAATATTACTCCGGAACTTGCTTTATCCGAACGCACCATTAACTGTACGCCAATTGACAATGCTACTTTCAAATGCTCAAAACCATTGTCCAGCCTGTATTTAATGGCTCTGTCTGTAAACAACGAAGCATAGCAACGATGACAAGCTTTCAGCAATTCCTCTTTGCCTTTTATATTTAGATAAGTTTCCTGCTGCCCGGCAAAGCTTGCCCCCGGAAGGTCTTCAGCAGTAGCGCTGCTTCTTACTGCCAATGTAAATTCGGTTCCATATTTTTCTGTTAGTTTGTCAAAGCCATCTGCAACATCTTTCTTTACATCTTCGGGCATCGTTGCTGCCAGCATAATACTCCTTGCCTTTTCACCAACTGTTGTAAGATTGGAAAAGTCGTTTATATTCAACTGCTTTAGTTCTTCATTTAATTTGTCTTTAATGTGGTTGGTTTCTAAGAAATGCCAGTAGGCATCTGCGGTAGTTGCAAAACCATCCGGTACATCAATTCCTTTGGAGGAAAGTTTCTGAAACATCTCACCAAGAGATGCATTTTTACCACCCACTTTTGGGAGGTCAGTGAGTTGTATTTCTTCGAAAAATTTTATAAAGTTGTTCATTATCTCAGGTTTAAAAGTTTAGAAAATGTACCGGTTATTATTTTCTTTCAGCCTGGCAATTCACCAAACAAAAAGAAATTTTTTTACCTGCTACTCTTTTTTCGAATCAGTCAAATCCATTCCGCATTTTGGGCATTTACCTGTTTTAGAACTTGTTACTTCCATATGCATCGGGCACGAGTAAATTTTCATCACTTCCTTTTTCATCCTTTCTTTCGACGATAGATTCAAACTCATTCCGCATTTGGAACACGTACCAGGTTTATCACTAGTTACATCAGGATGCATAGGGCACGAGTAAGATTGCATAGTTGTAATTTCTTCCTTCAATTCCATACCGCACTTAGCACATTTACCTGATTTATCGCTAACTACATCGGGATGCATTGGGCAGGTGTATGTTTTCATTATATCGCTCTTCATTTTTTCTTTAGGTGTCTGGTTCATTTTTGTCTGGCATACGGGACATATACCCGGTTTATTACTATTTACGTCAGGGTGAACAGGACAAGTATACATGTTCATCACTTCCATTTTCATTTGTTCTTTGGGTAAAAGTCCCATCTTAGCTCCGCATATCGGGCATTGTCCTGGCTTGTTCATAACCATATCCGGATGCATGGGACAGCTATAGGTAACTTTCCCTGATTTTGGCTTAGAAGTTTTGATTTTACTCTTTGAATTATCCTGCGCAAATAGCGAAATTGACAAGATGGTTAAAGCTGCCATCATCAGTATTGTAATTGATTTCATTTTTGGTAATTTACAATTTGGAGTGAGATGTAATGCAAGGCATATCTATTATGCCAATTAAAGTTAGAAACTGATTATTTCAGCTAGCATGACAAACGTCATTTTGTAATAATACTTTGCTGATTAAGGTCATGTAAACTGGGTTGAGGTATGTGGGGTTTAATTTTACTATTGTAGAAGTACCCTTGCGGTAGTAGCGGCAATAACAGTAATTAACCTTACCAGGTCTGGCATTGATTGCATGGATTAAGAGGAGCGATTATATAAATCCCCGCTGGCAAAGGAATATTCAGACATAACCCCTATTAAAAAGTTGCTGGCGGTTAATGCTATAACAATTACTCCTGTTAGTCTCCCTTTAAAAGCGGGTTGAGCTATATAGATAGTTAACAAACCTGTTAAAATAATTTAGCAACGCATCACCCCAAAATTTTTTACAGGCAAATTGGTAATCGGGGAATATTGCTTTCGATTTCGCTTAAAGATGTATGAATTTAACTTGCATCTTCAGCCGAGAGGTTTTTTTGGCAATATGTTTTGCTGCATAATTGTAGCAATAGACAGGGCTCTTTGTTTTGCCAGCGCCGCCTTTTCTCCTTCAAACAAATCATCAACTGTTTGGGTAAACAACAGCATCCACCTGTCAAAATCGCTGTTTTGGAGGGGTTTAAAATAATGCAATTTTTTATGTACCTCTAATGGGTTACCAACATAACCACCTTTATAAAAAAGCACATTGTTCCAAAAACTATCAAGTGTAGTTAAATGTTCCTCCCAATTATGATCTTTAGCGAAGACAAAAAAATGACCCAATACTTCATCGTTCAACACTTTGCTATAAAACGAACGCACCATTAACTGTACATCTTTAAATTCCTCAATATCCTTTTTCATTTTAGGGGTTTACAAATCTTTTTTATTAAAGCGTTTTACCGCTAAAGCTACGGGTGAGCATATCCAAACCAGCATAACCAAGGCAATGAAAATATAGCCATAACTACCTTCAAAAAACTGCTTAAAAACAGCACCGGTATAGCCCATCATTGCCGAGACGTCCATCTTTAGCAAAACAAGTATCCTGCTTAAATCAATAGGATTAAGTGCCGTCATACCAATGGAAAATTTCTCCAGCGGGTAATCAGCAAACTGAAACAGGATGAAAAGGATGAGGCCATCGAACATAATGGCAAAGTAAAACCAAAGTAGTATGCTCAGCCCAATGCCCTTGGCTTTATCCCTTGTTAAAACACTTGCCAGTAATGCCAGGCCCGTAAAGACAGCCGTAAGTAATAAGCCTGCAATCAGCAACGTTAACCCAACCGGTGAAGCATCGTATAACAATATCGGCACACCCACACCTACAATTAGTGCCAGCATTAACGAAACCGTTAAACCTGTATAAATGCTTAAAAGCAACGTTGTACGCCTAACCGGTTGCGAAACCAGCAGTTCTATAAACTCTGCTGAATTATAAACATAAATTGTAGCGAATATGATGCACAGTAAGGGAACGATGATGAGTATTATGTTTAGCAGGCTTAATAAACCTTTTGCACTGTTATCTTCCAGGTTAAAAACACTTAATGATACTATGAATAAAAAAATAGTATAGCCCAGTACTATCCTGTTGCGCAAAATGTCTATGATCACATACTTGATAAGCTTGTTCATGTTACGTGGTTTTCATTACCCTGGCTATGGCTTTCGACAATTGTAGCTCGCCGGTATCTTCCCTCAACTGCCCGAACGACTTATGAAACTTCAGCTTTCCATCCTGCATGTATACCACCTGGGTAATAATGTCGTCGAGGTCGCTTAGTACATGCGAGGTTATGATAATAAGCTTTCCGTTTGCTTTTTCTTTTATGATCTTTTCCTTTAAAATTTCGGTGGCAACGGGGTCAAGTCCTGCTGTCGGTTCATCTAATATTAACACCAGTGGATTAAAAATAAACGCCAGGCAGGCACTCACTTTTTGCCTTGTGCCGCCAGATAAGGTACACATCCGCTTGTCTAAAATCTTATCCAAACCAAACTGGTTTATAAGCTCCTCATCAGGTTTTACGGTCAAAGGTTTTCTAAGGTCCTTCATCATATCTATTACCTGGGCAATGGTCATGTTGTCGGGATAGCGGCCAATCTGAGGCATATAACCAATGTTACTACGATAATGCCAGTCGTGCTTTATATTATGCTCGTTAAAAGTTATAAAACCACTATCGGGCACCACCATACCCAGCAGGCATTTTATAAAAGTAGTTTTGCCCGACCCGTTGGGGCCAATAAAGGCAATGCTTTCGCCCTTATTACACGAAAGACTGACAGCATCAAGCGCTACCAGCCTGCCAAATTTTTTTGTAACGCCAGTTGCAATAATCATAATGCCAGGGGTTTCATTAAGGGTACCTCATCTACCAGGTTAATCGGCGTAATACCGGGTAGCAATCGCTCGGCCTTGTCCATTATACTAACCATAAAGCTGCGCAGTAATAGCGATGCGGCAGGCATTTTTTCAACGATCATGCTGTACAGGCTCACCGGTTGGTAGTGTATATCGCCCACCCCGTCTTTGTTAAGATCATAGCCCTCGTATTTATCCCAATAGTTCCTGGTAAAAGTGTTTAACTGCATGGTTCCATTAGTGCCCACGTCAAACGTATTACCAAAATAGTTGTTACCGGTTATTGTATTGTTTTCGCAGCTTGCCTGTACCCGCATGGCCCAGCCATTAGCCGAAAACGTATTTGCAGCTACCATCATTTTGCTGCAACCTTCCATAAATATGCCAACGGTATTGCTGGTAAATTGATTGTGTTCTACAGCGCCTCCCTGTATCTCCTTTAACAATATGCCATATGCGGCGCTACCCCAATTTTGCAAAAACCTGTTATAGCGCATGATCACATTTTTTGAAAACATAACCGCAACACCAGAACCATTTTTGCTGAAGGTGTTGTGTATGTAGGTATCATCATTCGAAAACATGAAATGAATGCCATAGCGAAAATTTTCCTGGCTTACATTGCCCTGTATCAGGGAGGAAGACACAAATTCGAAGTACAGTCCATCGCGGTGTTTGGTAAGCACATTGTTCAAAATGCGCAAGCCGCTACTCTTCCAACAATGTATGGCATTGCCTGCTTCTACTTCGCCGGTTGCATTGCCTGTAATTCTGTTATTACTTACCTGGGTGTTTATAACATTTTGCAGGTAAATGCCTGCTGCATTATTGGCCAGGGTATTGTTGCGAAGGATAATGTTGCTGCTGTTAATAACTTTTATACCAGCCCAATCGTACATGCTTGAATAGCCACCATTTATGATGTTTAGTCCTTCAACTATTATACTATTGCCTTCTATAACCATTACCTGCCATTTATTTTTACCATCAATGGTTGGCATGCCTTTGCCGGTGATATGTAAAGATTTGTTGATTACTATCTCGCCTTCAGCATAGGTGCCGGCATGAATTACAAGTTGGTCGCCATTTTTGGCAGCAGCCAAAGCCGATTTGATGTTCTTAAATTCAAAGCCATCTCCTACCTGCAAAACAGAACCTTTTGAAATGCAGGTGAAAAAAATAAACAATATGGTTAGCAGTATTTTCAAAAATTATTTTGTAGAGATTAAAAAGGGATTTTGTTAGTGGGTACATATTCTGCTTACCCATCATTATCGGAAGGTTAAGCAAATGCTTTATGGAAATGAATTTTCGGTTACCTGTTGCCAGCTCAAAAGCGCTCCATCATGTGTTTTGACAAAAGTTTCCGCCTCGGGTTTATTGGCAAAGGCAGCAAAAGTGCCACCCATTGGTGCTTTAACATCTGCACTCTGTACAAAAACCAAATCGCTTGTAGCAACAAGTTGCTTTATGCCATTAAAATCGTTTACATAAGCCAGGCCTTCCAATTTTTTTTCTCCTTTAAATTTCAACAGGCAATGCAGGTCGTCAAACCTGTAAACCTTGCCTTTGCCGGTTACCCATTCGCAGGCAAATTGCTTTTGCACAATCATCATTTTGCAATAGTCGCAGGCATTGCTACCATACTGTATGGGTTGCGGGCCCGAGCTGCACGATTGCAACATAAACAACAGGCCCACAGCTACAGCAACTTTGCTTTTTTTAAAATGAAGCCAGGCCGGCTGAAACAACAAAAAGAAGGTAACAGCCAATAATACCCCAGCGCCAATAAACAACCATCCGCCTATATCTGGTATTGAATAAGCACCAAAGTTTAGTAGTTGTTTATAGCCGATTAGTGGCGGCTGGTATGCCATACCAGGTACAACAATGGCCGCATTGGGATCAAGGTTGTGACCATAATTATACTCCCACCTGTAAAAATCAACCATGGAGAAAACAGCCACAAACATGAACAAGGCAATATAGATGTAGTAAATTTTTTTATTGTTTATAGCCGCCGCTATTAAACCAAAAAGTACCAATGCACCAATAATGTAAGGCAGCAAGGTAAACTCGATAAAATCCTCGTTGTGCAACGTATGCATGCCAATGTAGTGGTTAAGGCCATTGATGATATCCACATCGCCGGCAAGGCCCTTTGCAAAAATTTTAAGAATTAGCCCTTCGGGATATTGGGGAGCTGCCAACTGTATTTGCCATATAGGCAGAAAAAGAGCGCCGGCCAAACAAAGCGCAGCTAAAACTACCAAACCCCTTGGCCATTGTAAACTATTTTGCATATCTCAATCTTTTTAATGTGCATTTCTCAATACACTTCCTCTCAGCTTAGTATAGTTTTGGCTTAGTCAAAAAAGTATTAGGCTCCAAACAGGTTGGGGCAACAAACTGCTGCCCCAACTGTTAAACTTTATCTTTTTGCTTTTGGTGCTCCGCCACCTGTGGCACTATCGCCGCCAGAGGACGGATTAACACCGGGGCCGTTATTAGTACCTATTGAAAAAGAAAGCGGCACATTTGAACCAGCCGGTGACACACGTGCATAACCCTGCATCTCCTGGTGTAAAGCACTGCAAAAATCAGTGCAATAAAAGGGACTGATCCCAACTTTGGTAGGTATCCATTTCAACGTTTGGGTTTCGCCAGGCATAACAATTAATTCTGCATTGTTGGCTCCTTTAACTGCAAAGCCGTGCGGCACATCCCAGTCTTGCTCAAGGTTGGTTACATGAAAATATACTTCGTCTCCCATCCTGATGCCTTCAATATTATCAGGCGCCAGGTGCGACCGTATGGCCGTCATATACACATGCACCTGGTTGCCCTGCCGCTCTACCTTTGCAGCATTTTGCCCCATAGTTACATATTTACTTTTATTTTGATCGATGTTAAAAATCTTCTGCGAATTTTTTGAAATGATGCTCGCAGGTATCGATTGAGCATAGTGAGGTTCGCCGATTGTAGGAAAATCAAGTATTAGTTGCATTTTGTCGCCGCTGATGTCGAACAACTGGGCAGACTGTGCTAACTCGGGACCGGTAGGTAAAAAGCGGTCTTTTGTTATTTTATTGTAAGCCACCATGTATTTGCCAAAAGGCTTTCTGCTATCGCCACCGGGTATACTAAGGTGACCGGGAGAATAATAGGTAGGTATACGGTCCAGCACCTTTAAATCTTTGATATTCCATTTTACTACTTCCGACGATATAAAGAAGGTAGTGTAGGCATTTCCTTTACCATCAAACTCGGTATGCAAGGGGCCAAGGCCGGGCTTTTTAACTTCGCCGTACAAGGCGGCTTCGTATTTAATAACCGGAATGCCGTCGTAATCGCCATCAAAAGTTTTATCCTGTATGGCCTTCAGCATTTTTGTGTAAGAGAACACAGGAATTAAAGCGGCCAGTTTTCCACTGCCCACAATGTATTCGCCCGATGGGTCTACATCGCAGCCATGCGGCGACTTTGGACAAGGGATCATATACACGGCATCGGCCAGGTCTTTTACATCAATGGTGGTTACCGAAGTTTCAATTGTTGAGGTAGCTGAATGCGTAACATCGCTGTACTTGTTGTGTGCGTATCTAACCGCTTCTTTTTTGCCTTTTCCCTGTTTAATATATTCCTCTACTTTCTTCCAGTTTACCGCCATAATGTAATCTTTATCGCGTTGCGAGGCATTTACTTCGAGCAAGGTGTTAGCCTGCTCCGAGTTGTAGCAACTAAAAAAGAACCATCCATGGCTGGGGCCTTTACCGGCATGGCTAAGATCAAAGTCAACACCAGGTGTTTTAATCTGGAAGGCGATGCTCATATTACCGTCTGCAGGATCAACTTTTATAAAACTAAGCGTTCCCTTAAAATTCTTTTTATAAGTGTTGATGGGTACATCGCCATTGCTGTTATCCAGCGGCACGCTAAAACGGGTACCGGCAATAACATACTCTGTGTTTTCAGTAATAAAAGGCGATGAATGGTTACCGGCACTGTTGGGTATCTCCAGTATTTCGGCGGTCTTAAAAGTTTTAAGATCGATACGGGCCAGGCGGGGTGTGTTGTTGCCATTTGCAAAAGTCCAGCGGCCATCTAACTCTCCATTGGTTTGCGAAGCTTCAATATGGTGCAGGTCATCCCAGGGCACAAAGCCATGCGATGTGGTTAGCATATCCTTTGTTTCTTCGCTGTAGCCGTACCCCTCTTGCGGGTCTTGAGAAAACACAGGTATCACACGTAATAACCTGCCCGAGGGCAAACCATAAACGCTCATTTGCCCGCTAAATCCACCGGAAACAAAGTTGTAAAACTCATCGTATTTGCCAGGCGCCACATACGCTCTTTGAGCAGCATCGGAGCTTACAGCACTGCCCGCATTTTTAGGTTTACAACTTTGTATGCCTGCTGCAAGGCAAAGCACTGCTATAGCCCATTGAGTGGCTTTATTTTTTTTCATTTTTTAAAAATTAAAGGTTTATTATTTTACGCCATCATTTTTGCGCATAAATTCATATAATGCCCTGGCATCCACATCCGTAAGATTTTGATTGGGCATTCGCACCATACATAATTCCAGCATGGCTTGTGCTTTGGGATCTTTATCAATCATTTCATCGGGATTGGTAATGAAGTTTAAAATCCATTCAGGTTTGTGGCGTTGGGTTACACCTTTCCAGCCTGGCCCTACCAGCTTTTCATCGGTTATCTTATGGCAACTACTGCATTTTACATCAAACACTTTTTGGCCATTGGCTGCCATAGCGGCATCAAGTTTTGCAGGTATATCCACTGTCGTAAATTTTCCCTTGCCACGCTCAGCATCATAGGAAGGATTATCGGTGGCATTTACCGAACCTGAAGAACTGCTTGTTTCTTCTTTTGAAGATTCGGTAGCGGACTTTTTATCTGAAGCAGCACCTCCACATGCATATAAAAAAAACGAAAAGGCGATAGCAGCAATTACGATTGGTATTTTCATGAAGTAAAATGTTTGATTATAAAAACATATTTTCTATGCAAGATTAAACCGACTAAAGTTCAAATAGTATGATATTAATCATACTTTTAAAGGTTTTAAGTCATTGAAATTCTATTTCGGTTACTGGACCCTAATGCAATATTGTTTGAATATGAAAGAGAAAACAAACGATTTGGAACTGTACCATGGAGAAGCTATTGACTCAAGTTTGCTGATTCTTTTCGGGGGTGCCTTCAAATGTTTTACGAACAAAGAATATATTTTTAAGGAGGGAGATCATCCTCACTTTTACCACCAGGTTGTAGAAGGTAAAATAAAAATGGTTAACGACAATGATGATGGTAAAGAGTTTATTCAAGGCTTTTTTTCGGCCGGTCAAAGTTTTGGCGAACCTTCCATTTTTTCCAATGAAGTATATAGTTCCTCTGCAATAGCCGTTCAACCAGGTATGGTTATACGTTTATCGGTTGGTTCGTTTATCCAAATGCTTAAAGAAAATTTTGAAGCTCATATAAAATTTACCAGGCTGTTATGTCAACGGTTAACATCTAACTCAACCAATTTAAATGAGATGTCTTGTCACAGCTCAGAGCATAGAATACTATCGTTGTTGGACACTTTTAAAAGTGAAAAAATACAACAGCCCGGCTATAAAGTAATCAGGTTAAAAATAGATTACACCCGGCAACAGATTGCTGAAATGACCGGGCTTAGGGTAGAAACCGTAATAAGAGTAATGAGGAATCTTTTTGATAAAAATATTTTGACTATCGAGAAAGGAAAAGTTTTTTATTAGATGATTTACATCATAAAATCATCCAATCGTTTTTCTTCACTTCGCAGCCATGATAAAGTGGTATAGAGTAGCACTCTTCAATCTTGTTTTGTTAGCATTTCTAGGGCTTGTGCTGCGGTATAAAATAATCTTCAGTCTAAGTTTTATTGAACAAAAAAACTTGTTGCATGCCCACTCGCATTTTGCCTTTAATGGCTGGATAAGTTTTTTATTACAGGCACTTATTCTGCAACAGTTTACAACCGGTTATAAAATTGACACCAAGTTTTGGGATCGTTTTTTTATAGCCTCCTCCATAGTTAACTATGGCATGATTGTAAGTTTTGCATGGGTTGGCTATGCAGGTATATCAATAGTTCTGTCAACTGCCGCACTTTGGTTATCCTATATTTTCGCCTATAAGATTTATAAAATACTTCCTGCCTCAAAAAAAGAAAATTTAAGTACTGCCTTCATAAAAGCCTCTTTGTTTTTCCTGGTGCTCTCCTCGGCAGGTCCTTATGCGTTGTCCATTATAATAGCAATAAAAAGTACCCACCAATATTGGTATCACAATGCACTGTATTTTTTTCTTCATTTTCAATACAATGGCTGGTTTACGTTTGCGGTACTTGCATTTCTTTTTCAAAAAATAGAAAGCACCCAGGTAATACATTATAAACATGGTAAGATGTTTTTTTGGCTATTAGCCATTACCTGTATTCCATCTTTTCTTTTTACCACTTTATGGCACCATCGCCCTATGGGTATTACAGCAATTATTATTGTTTCAGCAGTTGTACAATCAGCTTCCTTATTTTTTCTAATAAAAATTCTCCGTAGTTGCCAGGCAAGAATTTTTACAGTATTACCCAATATAATAAGATGGCTTTACACGCTGGCCATGAGTGCTTTTATACTGAAGGTTGTTTTACAGCTTTTCTCTATACATGCCGGAATAGCCCAATTAGCCTTTGGTTTCAGACCTATTATTATTGGCTACCTGCACTTAATTTTCCTGGTATTTGTATCGCTGTACCTGCTGGGGTTATTGGCAGAAAAAAACGTTATTCCACTACACGTAACCTTGTCGAAATGGGCGCTTATTATATTTAGTGGGGGAGTGGTAATAAACGAAATATTATTAGGAGTTCAAGGCTTTGCATCTATTACCTACCATTATTTTCCATCCCTTAATCTTATTTTATTTGTAAACACTATAGCGTTGCTTATAGGTGCGGTTCTCATTTATAATTCTTCCTTAAAAAATAGTTCCTTGAGTGTGACCGAGGAAGCCGCTAGGTGCTGAGCTAATGGAGGGTTTTCCTGTACCGGCTGCACTACATAGAATGAAAGTGTCATTTGTATTTGTTCTCTCAAGAATTCTGACATAGGGAGCAACGCCGCCTTTGCTCTGAAGTTGGAAAATGAAAATGCAAGAAATCGGGGATAGTTTTGTTTGCAGTAGTCATGAAAAATGATAGTATTAGCTACAGGGAATTTTTATTTTATCCTACTCAAAAGGTTACCGTCTTTTATATGTTTTCGGTATTCTTTTCCTTTGGTTTATGATAGAAATTGCTAAAAGGTCAATACCTAACTTTGCATACATCAGCCCAACCCTTATTTTTTACAAGCTAAAAGATGTTATAATAGATGAAGAACGCAATCGAAAGGGGCATTCCTGTTTCCGTATCACTCGACCAGGTCTTAGAAGGTCAAAACATTAATTCAAAAGTTACAAAGGATAAAAAAAGAATGCTCTATATTTCTGCGCTTGCAGTTGGTATAGGTGTAGCAATAAGCCTGATAGCCAGAGTGCTGGTTAACCTTATTAATCTCATCAGCAACATTTCTTTTCATGGAGATTTTTTGGTTGCATATCAAAGTCCTGCTACCAATACACTTGGTTTTTGGGTCATTGTTATCCCTGCAATAGGAGGTGTTATTGTAGGGCTTATGGCTTTATATGGGTCTAAAGCTATTCGCGGTCATGGCATACCCGAAGCAATGGAACAGATACTTATGAACCAAAGCAAAATCCGTCCATCAATTACTTATTTAAAACCTTTGTCTTCAGCAGTGTCAATTGGTACAGGCGGACCGTTTGGTGCAGAAGGACCAATCATTGCTACCGGCGGTGCATTAGGTTCAACACTTGGGCAATTATTAAAAATAAGTCATTATGAAAGAAAAATATTGTTAGCAGCAGGTGCTACAGCAGGTATGTCTGCAATATTTGGAAGCCCGATAGCAGCCATTTTTCTTGCGATAGAATTGTTGTTATTTGAATTCTCTCCTAAATCTATCATTCCTGTTGCATTAGCCTGTATTACAGGTGCTGCAGGTCATCATTTACTGTTTGAGAACGGTCCTGTTTTCCCAATGCCTTTTGTTTACGCTCCTTCCAACGGCGCTCTGGCCGGTTATAGTGTTATTGGTATCATCATTGGTTTAATAGCTGCGGCAGTTACCAAAATTGTTTATTTAGTTGAAGATGGTTTCGAAAAGCTTCCTGTCCATTGGATGTGGTGGCCTGCAATTGGCGGATTAGCCGTAGGTGTTGTCGGCTATTTTGCACCACGTACACTCGGTGTGGGATATAGCAACATAACAGATATGCTTTCGGGTACAATGGCTGTGCAGGTTCTGTTGTCACTTTGTATATTAAAATTTGTTTCATGGGCTATTGCTTTAGGAAGTGGCACATCGGGTGGTACATTAGCACCTTTGCTAACAATAGGTGCAGCAACCGGCGCTTTATTAGGCGTGGCAATAATTCGTTTCTTTCCTAATGCCGGTATTTCTATACCAATGGCTGCATTAATCGGTATGTCAGCCATGTTTGCCGGCGCATCAAGAGCAGTCTTAACTTCTATTGTTTTTGCTATAGAGACAACCGGTCAGGCAAATGCTTTATTGCCGCTTTTAGCAGCCTGTGTGGCTTCATATTTCATTAGTTTTTTATTAATGGAAAACACCATAATGACAGAGAAGATTGCAAGACGAGGCGTTAAGACTCCTCATTCTTATGAACCTGATGTGTTAGACAAATTGATAGTAAAACAGGTGACCAGCGAAAACGGGTTTATTATTGCCAGTGATAATACAATAGAAGAAGTTCGGGAATGGCTGGAATCAGAAAAGGAAGCATCTCATAACTACTACATAATAGCAGATACCAGCGGCAACTTTAAAGGAGTATTGAGTTCATCAAATCTTTTTAGCAGGCATCATGATCAGCATAAAATGATTGATACCTTAATAAAACGGTTGCCTGTTTCTGTTTCAGACAATGATAGTTTGCGCACGGCAGTTGATAAAATGGCTAAAGAAAATATCGATGTTCTTCCTGTTGTTGCAAGCGATAGTAATAAACTAATTAGCATTCTTTCTTATAAAGACATACTGTCAGCTTATAAGCACCGGTTTATAGAGCATGAACACAGGAACACTCACATCTCCATAAAGAGACGTGCCCTTAGAGTTTTATCTCATGGAAAGAATAGGATGCTTTCTCTGAGAGAACAAAGAAAGGATTGAGTTAAAACCTGTATTGCTTTTCCCCGGATTGACTAAATATCATTCTTTGAAATAATAAAGGATATTTTTGTCCTTTATTATTCACTTTGTATCTTGCGCCCTAATTAATACAGATGTTTTCAAAAACGTGTGAGTATGCTATCAGGGCTCTGATTTATATAGCTGGAATTTCTAAAAGGGGAGCTAAGGTTAGTGTTAAAGAAATTGCGAGAGAAATTGATGCTCCGGAACATTTCATTGCTAAAATTCTACAGGATTTATGCAAAAATGGATTGTTGCTATCGCTAAAAGGCCCGACAGGAGGATTTTATCTTGATAAAAATTCACCTCAGCGCTCTTTAGCTGAAGTCGTAAAACTTATTGACGGAGAAAAGCTGTATCGTGGGTGTGCATTAGGCCTGCCCGTTTGTTCTGAAAACATGCCTTGTCCCTTACACAATCAATTTAAAAATGTGCGCAGGGATATTTATAACATTCTGCAAAATACCCAAATCGGCGAGCTGCAGGAACAGCTAGAAAGCAAGCTGGTTTTTCTAAAACGCGAATAATTTTTGATAAAATGAAAACCCTTTTTAATTATTTTTTTATGAATACAAATGGATTGGGTAAGGCGTTGTGGATGCCTTTTATTTTATGTTTATTACTTCCTTTCTCAGTATTTGCACAAACAGAAAGTACCGCATCACCATCTGCTCCTGCAGGAATAGGCGAAATAATACTACTTGGTTTAGTGATACTAATCATGCTGGTTGCAGCAATATTCCTCGCTATTAAAACAAAAGAAATGATGCTACTTACCAGAAAAAAAATGAAAGGTGAGAATACCGGCAAAGTAGAAGAATATCTAAATAGTTTCGACAGTAACCAGATTGACACTTATTTAAAATATAAGGGAAAAATAAATCCTAAATCTTCGGGTAACAACCCGGTTCTGCTGCTTTTGCTGATTTCTGCAGGCACATTTTTTAGCACTGCATTATTTGCGCAAACACCAGGGCAAAAACCTGTTACATTGTTTAGTGAAGGGGGATTTGTTATAACGCTCATTTTAATTCTTACCCCCATTCTTGCCGGACTTATATTAATGATAGTGAAGGTGATGAATATGACAAAACGTTATCGCCGCAATCAAAATATTGCAGAAGTAGCGCGGTTAACAGAATACTTAAAAACATTACCTGAAGAACAAATAACCGAGGCATTAAGAAAACGTAAAGCAACGCTTGATTACAAACTAACGCAGAATGAACTTTCAGGAACACTTTCTGCAAATGATGATAAAGGAATAATTGCTAATGTAAACGAACATGCCAATATTCGTTTCATTGCAGAAAAGAGAAAAGCGCTCAAACGACCCGATGTTGACCCCCAACTGTCAAAATTAATTATCTGGTTTTTAATTTCAGCTACAGCCTGGTTGGTATTTGGTACTTCTGTGGGCGAATATGTAGGTATTAAATTTGTAGCTCCTGATGCAGATCACCTAAGCTGGTTAAGCTTTGGCAGGTTGAGACCTGTGCATACAAATGCAGTTTTTTGGGGCTGGTCTTCATTAGCCATGTTGGGCTTAGGATATTATGTAGTACCTCGTGTTGGCAACGTACAAATCCACAGCATTAAATGGGGTTGGTACACTTTACATCTCATCAATGCTTCTGTATTGCTGGGCAGCATTTCTTTAATGGCCGGTATCAATAACGGCGGTGGTGAATACCGCGAATATATCTGGCCCATACAACTTTTGTTTGCTATTGGTCTAATTCTAACTTTAGCCAACTTTCTTAAAACCATTGCTAAACGCATAACCAAAGAAATTTATGTTTCCAACTGGTACATTGTTGCAGCGGTAATGTTTGCCATCACTATTTCAATAGTTGCTTATTTGCCTTTCTGGCAAAACGGTTTAGGCGAAACAATTACACAAGGTTATTACATGCACCAGGGTGTTGGTATGTGGTTCATGTTGTTTACGCTGGGTTTGGTTTATTATTATTTACCCCAGCAGTTAAATAAACCCATCTATTCGTATAGCCTTGGTATTCTCGCTTTCTGGTCGCAAATATTTTTTTATACGCTAATTGGTACCCATCACTTTGTATTCAGCGCCATACCATGGTCATTACAAACCGTTGCTATTGTAGGCAGTGTAGGTATGATTATTCCTGTGGTTTCAGGCACTACCAATTTCATCATGACTTTTAAAGGCTCCTGGCATAAAGTTTCAGGAAGTTATACACTGCCCTTCTTTATCATTGGTATCATCTTTTATTTCTCCGGCTCGTTGCAAGGGACTGCAGAAGCATTTCGTTATACCAACCTTGTCTGGCACTTTACCGATTTCACTGTGGCGCACTCTCATCTAACTATGTATGGCATTATTGCCTTCTTTCTTTGGGGCGGCATCTATGCCATCATTCCAAGAATTACCAGGCAGGAGCCACCGCAGATAACAGTAGGTATTCACTTCTGGATGGCTTTTACAGGGCTACTGTTTTACAGCATTCCGTTAATGATTGGCGGTACTTTAAAAGGTATGATGTGGATGGACGGGAAACCATTTATTGACAGCGTATCCATGATGGCTCCTTACTGGCTTTGGCGTGCTATCGGCGGCACTCTAATGTGGGCTTCGCATTTGGTTTTTGCTTTCAACATGTATAAAATGATTCACCCGCGGCACACTCTTAATATTAATGAAGAAGCTTTAGAAAGCCTCTCTTTAAAAGACAATGAATTGGTAGATGTTCAGTAAGGATTTATTGTGAGTTGTGAATTGGTAGCAGTGAATTGTAAGTCGCAAGTTGGAGGTCATAGAAGTAAGTAAGCAACAAACATTGGATGTCGTTTACTTGAGCTCATATGAGCTTCCTGTTTGTAGAAAACATACGTTACAAATGTTTAAAGCTCCATAGGAGCTTCCTGTTGACAGGGGCCTCTGCGGAGTAGTGTTAAAACGCGGCAATTTCTTTGCTATAAACAAAATGCCCTACAGGGCAAATACAACCATAAGTAAACGACATTGAACTGAAGAATTTTTAAAAAATTAAACGAGCAACAAATATTATCAAATGGATTTTTTCAACGACCATAAAAAACTCTTTCTAACAGCCCTCGGCTTGTTTCTTTTCTTGACCATACTGGTAGCTATTTTACCGGCATTGTATAACCAAAAAAATAATGCTCCACTGCCACAGGCAGAAGCATTGAGCGGCGATGCATTGCTGGGAAAGGCAATCTATGTAAAGGAAGGCTGCGTAAGCTGTCATACACAACAGGTACGAAATGTGGATATGGATAAAGGGTGGGGCGAACGCCCCAGCATAGCTGCTGATTATGCCAACTTACACCGCACCGATTTTTGGCGTAACACGGCAACCGTTATGGGCACCGAACGTACAGGTCCCGACCTTGCTTCCATTGGTACCCGTCAGCCAGGTATAGATTGGCATTTAGTTCACTTATTCAATCCAAGAATTGTCGTAAAACAATCCATCATGCCTGCTTACCGCTGGATGTTTGAAGTAAAGAAAACTCCTGCAAAAGGCGACGTGGTGGTGAACGTTCCCGCAGAATATTTAAACGGGGGGGAAGGTAAAGTGGTAGCTACCAAAGATGCATTGCATTTGGTCGCTTACCTGCAAAGTCTTAAACAAATCAAGCTGCCCGACGGCACGCCTAACCTCGAGTTTTTATACAAAAGAGAAACGAAAGCTACCGCTGGTGGAGCCACAGAAACACAGGAGCTTGACGGCACCGCTTTGTATGCTGCCAATTGTCAAAGCTGCCACCAGGAAAACGGTGAAGGCCTGAAAGGAGCTTTTCCGGCATTGAAAGGAAGCAAAATAGTATTGGATGATAATCCTGAAACAATGGTAGATATCATTATGAATGGTTACAGTGGTCGTGTGTCTGAAGGCTTGCCCCCAATGCCTGCAATCGGAACCAATAATAATTTGAAACCCGAAGAAGTTTCAGCCATCATGAACCATGAAAAAACAAGCTGGGGCAATAAAGCTAAAAAAGTAACCGCAGCAGATATTAAAAAAATAGTTGACCTGGTTAAACTGAAATCAAAGGATACACCGGTTGCAAAATAGTGATGAGAGATTTTTTGGAGCCAGGCTATATAACTTTTATATGGCTTTACTTGCGTCGCACTCTTTTACAGTTGGAAATTCTATTTGGCAAAGGAACCACAAAGACACAAAGAACACGAAGTGGCACTAAGCTTTGAATTTCTTAGCGCCCTTTGTGCCTTTGTGGTTCAAAAAACAATTAACATGAAAAAGACACTAATCATAATTTGCCTGTTACTTATAAAACTTGCAGCTATTGCCTGTCCGGCATGTGAAAAGCAACAACCTAAAATATTAGCAGGCATTACGCACGGTGCAGGCCCCGATAGTAACTGGGATTATGTAATTGTGTTGGCAACTGTTCTTATAGTTTTGGCAACACTTTTTTACACCATTAAATGGTTGATAAAACCCGGAGAAAATAGCTACGACCATATTAAAAGAACCGTATTAAACTGATATAAAAAATGGAAGACAAAAGTTCTGTAATAATTTTTATAGACGATGAGCAACAGCCGGTCGGCTCATTCAAATCGCCCATCAATTTTGAGCTTGACACACGCAAGCTGGTTGATGGTGAACATTTTCTACGGATTGTAAGCAAAGACCCGCAGGGCAAAGAGGGTATTAGAAAAATACCTTTTACGGTACGCAACGGACCTGATATTTCGGTAGAAGGTATTAAGCCAAATGAGGTAGTAGATGGCGTAATTCCTATTATGATAAGCGCCTATGGCAAAGGCGACCAAAAGGTTTTTTTAATTGAAGGAAGTGAAACACCGCGCAGCATTCCGGGCTGGGTTTGGATAGCACACATATTGTTTGGTGGCTGGGCTATTTATTATTTAATCACCCAATTATTTCAAAAATAATGAACGACAAACAAGATATACAGGGGCTTGATGATATAAAATTACTGGTAAACAACTTTTATGATAAAGTACGCGATGACAATTTTTTAGCGCCCATTTTTAATGCACAAATTCAAGAGCGCTGGCCGCAGCATTTAGAAACAATGTACACCTTTTGGCAAACCGTTTTATTAAGCGAGCATACCTATTACAACAGTCCTTTTCCGCCACATGCAAAGCTGCCTGTAAGCCATGCGCACTTTGCGCAATGGCTAACCTTGTTTACCCAAACAATTGAAGAATTGTTTAATGGCGAGAAAGCAGATGAAGCCTTATGGCGTGCAAAAAAAATGGCTGAGATGTTTGAGATGAAGATTGAACACTACCGCAATCAACAATTTAAAACACTGGTATAATGTTGAAGCAGTATGTTATGCTACTATCAGTATTACTATGGCCAGGTTGCATTATAGCCATTAGCTTCATGGAGTCTTGGTTAAAGTTCCGTGCAGCCGGCGTTAACTTGCCTATTGGTTTGAGCATTGGAAAACTCGTGTTCAATGCGCTTAATAAAATGGAATGGTTTTTTGCAACGATACTTTTAGCCAGTTACTTTTTCAATAAACAGCAAATAGACACACCCAGCTTAGTTTTGTTTGGGCTTGCTGTATGGTTGTTGATTTTGCAAACATTATGGTTATTACCTGCTTTAGACTCAAGGGCAAACATGGTCATCAGTGGAAAGACTTTGGCAGCATCATCATTGCATTGGTATTTTATTGGTGCTGAAGTTATAAAGGTCGGTTCACTCATCTTACTTGGTTTTCGATTATTTAAGGGATTTGTTGTGCATTGATTAGTTCATTATAATCTTTTTGAGATGGCTGCAATAAAAATAAAGCGTGCATATGAACCATCCGAAAAATCGGATGGATTTCGCATACTGGTTGACCGATTATGGCCACGAGGCATTAAAAAAGAAGACGCTGATTTTGATGTATGGCTAAAAGAAATTGCTCCCTCGGTTGCACTAAGAAAATGGTTTAATCACGAGCCGGAAAAATGGGAAGCATTTCATAAAAAGTACTCAACCGAACTGAAACATTTACCAGCTTTAAAAGAGGTGTTGGAACATGTAAAAAAACATAAAACCGTAACATTAATTTACGGAGCAAAAGACGAGCTACATAACCAGGCGGTGGTTTTAAAAGAGTTTTTAGAAAAGGGTGGTAAGGATTGAAACGATTAGCTCAATTTAATAGATGTGCTAATCCGCTGCAGGCTGTGTTTTAATTTTTTAGTACTAAACGCTTCTTACTCCTTTTAGGGTAGGGGCTCCTACTCATACTTATGAAAAGAAACGAACACATAGTTAAGTTATCAAAAGACCATCATTTCACCTTATTGTTTTGCTGGAAAATAAGAAACGGATTAAAGTTCGGGGTTGCGACTGAACGCATAATAAAGTACGTGCAATACTTCTGGCAGTTCCACATGCAACCTCATTTTAAAGAGGAAGAAACGATTTTATTTTCTCCTGTAAAAGATACTGAAGTGCAAAAAGCTTTGGATGAACACTCACAAATCGCTGGACAAATAAAAGCATTAAATGCTGCCGCAGACAATGCAGCAAACAAGCTTTCAACACTTGCCGATACAGTAGATAATCATGTTCGTTACGAAGAAAGGGAATTGTTTCCTCACCTTGAAAAGGTGTTGACTGATGAGCAATTAGAAAGCATTGGAAAGCAATTAGCCGCACACCACGACCCAACTTTGAAAGATAATTTTGCAGATGAATTTTGGCTAAAGAATAAGAACGGCTTATAATGGCAATAACCAGAGCATCTATTCATTTTACAGCTTATTACGAAGGCGAAAAACATGAGCTGCAAACCTACAAAGGCGAATACCGCAACCTGATGGTTTTGCTATACGATAAAATTTACATTGAAGATTTTGGCGATTGCAAAGGCATGGGAAGATGTGGCACCTGCGCCGTAAAAGTGGAAGGCCTGCCAGAATCAGTAAATACGCTTGAAAGAAATGAAGAAAGCACACTTTCTAAAATGGGCATACACGGCGGTAGCGTTCGCCTTTCGTGCCAGGTATTAATAGATGAAAATCTGGAGAATGTTACTGTGGAAATTATCGGTGGGGAGTCGGTTGAGGAAATATAATCATTGTTTGTTTCTTAACCACAGAGAATACAGTAGGAAGAAACAAAGAGAATACAAAGTCCATCTCTTTGTGCTCTGTGCGACACTTCAGTATCTCTTTGTGGTTATTTTTTGGAAGCCTTTTGTAATCATAATACAAACGAATGGAACCTCATCATAAAACGATATGGACGATAGGGCATTCCACCCGTACTATACATGAGTTTGTTGCTATGCTGCAATCGTTTAAAATTGAAATGGTGGCTGACGTTCGCCACTATCCCGGTTCAAGAAAATTTCCACAGTATAATAAAGATGAACTACTCGTTTCTTTATCGCAAAACGACCTTGGTTATACCCATATAGTTGAGCTTGGTGGAAGAAGAAAGCCAAACAAAGAATCGAAAAATACAGCGTGGCGGCATCCTGCCTTCAGGGCTTATGCAGATTATATGGAGACCGGTTCTTTTAAAGAAGGAATATCATTGCTTGAAGACATTGCAACGAAAAAACGTACCGCATACATGTGTTCCGAAGCGGTTTGGTGGCGGTGTCACCGTGCTATGGTTTCGGATTATTTAAAGGTAAAAGGCTGGAAGGTTATGCATATTATGGCTATTTCAAAAGCCGAAGAACATCCATATACTGCTCCTGCAAAAATTGTGGATGGTGCATTAGCTTATAAGGAGGAATGAAAATATTTTAAACCCAGGTTTCTGCATTAAGCTATTACCGGTGGACTTAAGTTTTTAAAGCTGTGAATTAAAAACACCGCTGCCTGCGACAGGTTGTTTATTAATTGCTTTGGTTTATGACACATTCTTTCTCCATAATATAATTTAAAGCTACCGTCCAGTCGCGGTAGGTCTCGTCTGTTTATAAGCAATCATGGAGTGCCAGGAATGAAGTCCGATGGCAATACCAAATCAAGGCAAGTTGAGCTAAAACCTCCGGAGCTACAATCTATTTTTCCCCAGCAAATCACTCGTACATGCCTCATAAAAATAGGAAGTATTAAATTTAAAAGGATAGAAGTACTTTAATACTTCTATTATGTATATCTTTGGCATTCCATTTTAAATTTTAAAAAAATATACTTCATGGAAACCTTACAGGAAAACTATATTGACGTAACGCTTATTGAGCCTAAACTAAAACATCCAACCATCTTCAAAATTTTTGACAGCCTGGCCGGTGGCGAAAGTTTAACCATTCACAACGACCATGACCCTAAACCGGTTTATTACCAGTTGCTTGGCGAACGTGGCGACATTTTTACCTGGAAATATGAGCAACAAGGACCTGAATGGTGGGATGTGCTGATAACTAAGAAAGGTGAAGGCGATCAAGAAACGATTGGGCAGATTGCAGTAAAGGATTTGCGCAAAGCTGAAGTGTTTAAAAAATACGGTATTGATTTTTGTTGCGGCGGCAAAAAAACCGTTCGTCAAGTATGCCAGGAAAAAGGTATTGATGCAACTAAAGTTGAGCATGAATTGCAGCAGGTAAATGCGAATAATAAAACTGATAACAACGCGTATAACGAATGGGGCCTTGATTTTTTAGCAGACTATATCGTGAATACGCACCACCGTTATGTACGCAAATATTTACCCGAGCTTCGTGGTTATGCTTTGAAAGTTGCACAGGTTCATGGCGACCGTCATCCTGAGTTATTTGAAATTCAAAAATTGGTTGAATCAATAAATAAAGAACTTAGCGAGCATATGGTTGAGGAGGAAAATGTGTTGTTTGCTTATGTAAAGAAAATTGTAAATGCAAAGAAAACCAATCAACCATTTGATAAAGAAGGAAAAGATTTATCTGCGCTTATTGAAGGACTGGAAAAGGAACATGATTTTGTAGGACGTTGCCTTGATAAAATAAGAGCCTTAAGCAATGATTATGCAATTCCTGATGATGCTTGTGCCAGCTATAAATTATTATTTAAAATGATACAGGAGTTTGAAGACGATTTGCACATTCACATTCATTTGGAAAACAATATCCTGTTTCCTAAATCAGTTGAAATGGAAAAGGAATTGGTGTAGTTTTTTGAGCCACGAAGTCACAAAGGGCGCTAATTTTCACGAAGACTTGGTGCAAGTTTGTGTTCTTCGTGTCTTAGTGGTTCACTTGCTGAATAGAATTACCCAAAGTACAAGAGTGCGACGCAACGATGTTTAATAGGTATATCTGCAGCCCGGCACAAAAAAAACTTTACTGGTTAAATTTAAGTGTAAATAAAAAAATGATGAGTATAAAAAACGTGTTGCCTTTAATATTTGTCGTGGTATTTTTTGGTTGCAACAATGCAAATAATGAAACGAATAAAACTGAAGATACCGTTATAAAAGAAAGTCATGAACAGGCAAGTCACCATAATGAAGAACATGCGGATACAATAGCATTAAATAAGAGCGCTAAATGGCAGACCGATGAAAGCACCCGCAAACACGCCGCAAAATTAATTGCTGAAACAAATGCTTTTAATACGAAAGAAAATGCAGATGTAAGCAGTTACCATGCTTTTGCAGGTGATATGCAAAAGGAATTAAATGGCCTTATTAGTGATTGTAAAATGCAGGGAAAAAATCATGAAGCGCTGCATTTGTGGCTGGAACCGGTATTGAAAGATGTAAGTGATTTGAAGAAAATAAATGTTGCAGAGGAAGGCAAACATGCGACAGAAAAACTTACGAGTGACATAAACAAATTCAATCAATATTTTAATTGATGCTCATAAATTCTCAAACAAAAATTGCGGCGTTGGTCAAATACAATCCTGATGCTTTGGAGGCAATTGTACCCCTTAGTCCTGATTTTAAAAAACTGCGCAATCCTGTTTTGCGTAAGCTGATGGCAGGCAGAACAAGCATTGCGATGGCATCAAAAATTGGGGGATGTACACCTGAGGATTTTTTTGAAAAGCTGAAGCCATTAGGTTTTGAAGCAGACACTTCACTACCAACGGAACATGAAATTGCAACAGAAGAAAAGCCAATTCCACAATTTATAAAAGAACTGGAAGCCGATCATATTGTTACGCTGGATGTTCGTTCGATGTTAGCTGGTGGCAATGACCCATTAAAACTTATCCAGCATACAGTAAAGGAAATGCAGCAAGGCCAGGTGTTGAAAATCATCAATACATTCGAACCAACACCACTCATTAAACTGCTTGAAAAAAAGGGGTTTCAATGTTATGCTGATGCAGTGGAAAAAGACCTGGTTGAAACATATTTTTATAAAACTACGGCCGATGGAAATGTGCAATTAGAAGCTAAAACAGATGATACAAATGGCTGGGACGAGATTCTAAAACGCTATGAAAATAAATTACAGCATATAGATGTTAGACATTTAGAAATGCCATTACCTATGATAACTATCCTGGAAGCATTGGAAAAAATACCGGCTGATACCGCCTTGTATGTTCATCACAAGCGGATCCCGGTATTCCTGCTTACCGAGCTGAAAGACCGGCAGTTTGATTTTAGAATAAAGGAAGTGAGTGATGGTGAGGTGTATTTGCTGATTTTTAAAAATGCGAATTAACTTTCACGCAAAGACGCAAAGGAATACAAGGCAAAGTTGCAAAGAAAAAGTAGGATAGACTTTGCGCCTTTGCTTACTTAGCGTCTTTGTGCGGAAAAAATAAAACATGTTTCCACCCACCACAAATACTGGTTTGCAAAAAACAACTTCATACAAAGTAGTGCTGCCATTTTACATTTTTGCAGCGCTGTCTTTTTTACTGGCTTGCGTGTTGTTATTGTTGAATACAAACGTTGTTCACCAGCATTATTTTAAGCCACAAACTTTAGCCATTACACACCTTATGGCTTTAGGCTGGGGAACGATGATTATTTTAGGTGCCAGTCACCAACTGCTTCCTGTGCTGATTGAAGGAAAATTATCAAGTGATTTGTTTGGCTATTTATCATTCATTTTTGCCGCTATTGGTATCCCGTTTTTAGTCGTTGGGTTTTATATTTTTCATACCGGCTGGGTGTTACAAACCGGGGCTGTTTTAGTAAACGCAGGAGTGGTTTGTTACCTCGTAAATGTTATCAGCAGTATCTATGAAAGCAGGAAGCACGATGTGTATGCATGGTTTATAGCAACCGCTTCGCTATGGTTGTTTGCCACCACCTTTTTTGGATTGTTGCTGGTATTTAATTTTACACATTCGTGGTTACCAAATAATTCAACAGAATATTTATCGCTTCATTCCCACATGGGTTTGGCGGGATGGTTTTTGTTATTAATTATCGGCGTTGCATCCCGGATTATTCCTATGTTTTTAATTTCAAAATATACTAATACCAAAACTTTGTGGTGGATATATGCTTTAATCAATACTGCATTAATTGGTTTCATTCTATTAAAAACGTTTGATGCCTACACACAGTTTTATTACACACCATTTCTGTTGGTATTAGTTGCTTTGATTTTATTTGCTAATTATTGTTTCAAAGCATATAAAGTGCGCATCCGCAAACAAGTTGATGAGCAAATGAAAGTATCGTTGCTGTCTGTGGCTTTGTTGTTTTTACCACTGTTAAGTTTGCTGGTGGTTATTTATTTTATTTCAACGAATGTAAAAGCTAACATGGTTTTGCTGTATGGCTTTTGTATTTTCTTTGGATGGATTACTGCCATCATTTTTGGTATGACTTTTAAAACATTGCCTTTCATTGTTTGGAATAAAGTGTATACACGAGCCGTTGGAAAAACACCCGTTCCAAAAGAATTATTCAGCGAAAGATTGTTTCAAATGATGTCGGTGCTTTACCTGCTGGGCTTTGTGCTGTTTATTTTCGGAATTATTTTATTAAATGATATCCTGTTAAAAAGCGGAGCGGTTTCATTGCTTGCCTCCGCAATATTTTATGTTTGCAATGTGGCTAAAACCATTCTTCATCAACCTAAAAAATAACGGAAGTAATTACCAATAACAATATTAAATGCAGTGTGGCGCTTGCAGGTTTATACAATGTATA